>SVDY01000008.1 GCA_015057665.1 Lachnospiraceae bacterium
GCGAAGGCAGGAATTCAGCAGGAAATTCGTAAAAGAGAACATTACGAAAAACCAAGTGTTAGACGTAAAAAGAAATCCGAGGCTGCTCGTAAGAGAAAATTTAAATAAGCGTTGTTTAATTTAAATTGTGCAAAATAGAGAGAGACCAATTGGTCTCTCTTTTTTTGTGTCAGCGACGAGCCAAAGTCCGAGCTTGCTCGAGACCTTGGCGACCGCTTACAATCTCGGAATGCGCCTTCTGGCGCTTCCGGTGATTTGTTCTATTGGGAAACTTTGTTTCCATAGAAAAAAATGCACCATAAAATTGTTATCTTTAGCCTGCAAGGCTACTTGATTTTAATAAATAAAATAATTATAATTGTAAATGTAGCTAGCAGTACTTATTTCTTTACTATTTGGAGGTTATAGAGTGCTGCAATATCACACACTTCGGAAGCTAGCCGGATTTATTTCAATTCGTGCTTTGTAAGCTGCAGGTCGCGGGTTCGAATCCCGCTTCCGGTTACATGGAGCAGATTTTGCCAGTGCACGGCATGCTGCTGTAATTCGCAGAAATGCGAGTGACCGGAATAGCTCAGTCGGAAGAGCAGCAGAGAAAGAATCCGGCAATATCTCCGAGAGAAAGAGAGGAATAGCCATGCATACATTATTTAAAAGCTATTTATTTGGAAAACATATTTTGGTGCATGATTCCGTTAATAAGAATGAAAATGCATTTGAAACATTATTTTCTTTAGCAAATCTTTTTAATATTCGTATTATAAGCGGGCAGGAGCTTGCAGAAAAAGAAATGATCGAATTGGCATCCAGAGAGATTGGTGTACATGTTCCTGCACCATTTTATAAAGGTTTTCCACAATCCGTCCGGGCATTATCAAAAGATGCCTTATTATTTGATCAGTTGGTGCATTATACGGTTACCTATGGATTTGGTAATTTTTCAGAGGCGGGACATTCTTTATTAGAGGAAAACTTCGAAAGAATTGCCTTCAAAGAGAATTGTGAAATTAAAGAATTCATTATTCTTACAGAGCAGGAGGCAGTTCAAAAGATGGGAGAACTGGTGGACGATTTATTAAAAAGTTCACGGCCAATCAATGATGTACAGTACAATCTTGTGAAATCTTATATTGACGAATATCATTATAATATTTCCTATTGTGAGAATAAGGACACAGCAATCCGTTTGTTACTTGAGACAAAGGATACAAAATATGCAGATTTTATTTCTATTGCTGATATTTTAAAAGTAGTAGAAAGAATTCAATATGAGTGTTATAACAGCCAGAACATAAAGAAACTGAATCTTAAAAATCAGGATCGTAAATTTATGAAAGCTCTCATTGATGCAAAGTTTACCCGTACAGAGTACACTTTGACTCCATACTCCAATGCAATAAAAGAATGCTATGAACGCCAGGCTGTCTGGACAGGTCTGTTACATCATATTCACTACAAACCGGTAAATGAACTGTCTGAGAAATTCGTGCAGAGCATTCGAAGCGGTAAAAATATCTCTGTTTTATCCAGCTTTGAGAAAGCAATGGAACGAAAGGATGTAAAAGGCGCAGTAACAGCATTGGTAAAAGGAAAGGGTTCCGGTGCTTTATTACGTAAATTGAATTATATCCTCAGCCGTTGTAAAACAAAAGAAGATGTACAATTTATCATGTCCAATATGGAAACGAACAATCCGATTATTCTGATCCAATTGTTGATTCAGTACGCAACCTATAAGGAGAAAGAGGCAAGAACCTTTAAATTTACCAAGTTTAACAAACTGCGTATTCATACAGAATCGCCTTATGAAGTGAATAAACGGTCTTCCCATATATCTGAAGTCATGAGAGATTATGTGAAAGAGGCCTTAATCCTTAATTTGAAAAAAATCTATAAGGGAAGATTAGGCAAGGTATATATTGATCCACAGATGAAAAAAATTGCAGTGCCTTTACAGGAGAATACTTCTATGGGTGGTTTTGGCACACTGCCAAGAGGCACCCGTATTCCTATTCCTGTAGAATCCGGAAAAAAAGTGCGGGCTTTTACCTATTGGGAAAAGGTGAATGACATCGACTTAAGTGCTTTTGGTATATCAAAGACCGGTCATCAGGTGGAATTTTCATGGAGAAGTATGTGGAACAGACAGTCTGATGCTGTTACCTATTCCGGTGATCAGACTAGCGGTTATCATGGCGGATCCGAATTTTTTGATATTAATCTGGATAAATTCAAAGAACATTATCCGGATATCGAATATATTGTTTTCTGTAATAATGTATTTTCCCGTGTACCATTTGCCAAATGCGTCTGCCGTGCCGGTTACATGGTTCGGGATATGGAAGACAGCGGCCAGGTATGGGAGCCAAAAACAGTACAATCTTCTTTTACGATTGACGGAGACAGTACATTCGCCTATTTATTCGCCATTGATTTAAAGGAAACCGATTTTATCTGGATCAATACAATTCGTGAGAGCGGCGTTGCAGTAGCAGGAACAACATCTATGCAGTTTTTGATGGATTATTTTGAAGCAGCCAACGTATTTAGTGTGGCAGATTTATTCTCTATGCAGGCATCAGAAATTGTTGAAAACCCTGAAGAAGCAGATGTTGTTGTAGCCGATAAAGTAGTTCCTGTAAAAGAAGGAGCAGAATTGATTCGAAGCTTTGATTTTGAAAGAATTCTGGCTTATATGAATGTCTAAATATATAGGTGACTAAGAACAACAAAACTATAAGGCTCTAAATTATGTGTGAAGTATCAGATATGAATAAGGATACTTGATTTGCATGATTTAGAGTCTTTTTTATTCTATACATCTTTATTCTGATAAAAGACTTTATTTTTATAGAATAAAAATCACTCTAAAAGATTGTATATTTTGTTGTAAAAAATGTAAAATCGTGTATAATATTTGGTAGTATTTACAAAAGGGGAGACTGACAATGATTCTAAAACGCGATTTTATTTACACACCAAAAGGCAAGAACAGACCGCTTCACATCTATCTTCCGGATGATTATGAACAGAGTACAGAGCGTTATCCTGTTGTGTATTTCTTTGATGGCCATAATTTATTTTTTGATGAAGATGCAACCTATGGGAAATCCTGGGGGCTGAAAGAGTTTTTAGACAGCTGGAGCAAGAATATCATTATCGTGGGTGTTCAGTGCAGCTTGGAAGGAGAAGAACGCTTGAGCGAGTATCTTCCTTATCCAGCTGAAAGCGGTCGTTTTACTGAGTTTGAACCTCTAGGTGATGCAACTCTTAAGTGGATTCTGGAAGAGATCAAACCTGTCATTGACCGTGATTTCAGAACATGGCCTTTTAGAGAGTGTACCGGAATCGCAGGTTCCAGTATGGGCGGTATTATGGCATTATATGGGGCAGTTCATTATAATCAGTGGATTTCCAAAGCAGCCTGTGTCTCTACAGCCATGGGATTTTGTATGTCCCATGTCATGAAGGATATGACAGAGCAGTACATGGATCCGGATACTAGGATTTATCTTTCCTGGGGCACAAAGGAAGCCTGGGGTCTTCAGGACACAGATCATGAAGATACTACAAGCATGAGCTATTGGAACAACAAAGCAGTTGCTGATAAAGTATTGGAGAGCCATTCAAGAGTAAAGATGGAATGCCAGGTGGGCGGTCATCACTGTGAAGCGGACTGGGAGAAACTAATTCCAAGCTTCATGAATTTTTTATGGCTTGAGGATTAAAATATAATATAAGATTTTGTAACTTTTATGTAAATCTTTTTAGGAAATGAATTGACCGTTTGTATAAAAAGTGGTAATATAAATCTAGATTTGTTGTTCTAATTGTATAAATGGAACAATAAGAGTCGGAATATATTTTATATAATTAATCAATTTTTCATGTAGGAGGACGAACGAAATGAAAAAAATTATCAATGCAGTGGAATTAGTTGAAGATCAGATGATCGCAGGTATGTGCAAAGCTTTCCCTCAGTATGTAACAAAACTTGACTGTGGTAACGTAGTAGTTAGAACAGACAAAAAAGAAGGCAAAGTTGCATTAATCTCCGGTGGCGGAAGCGGACATGAACCAGCTCATGGCGGATTCGTTGGAACAGGTATGCTTGATGCAGCTGTAGCAGGTGCTGTATTTACATCTCCTACACCAGACCAGATTTATGAAGGTATCAAAGCTATCGCTACAGATAAAGGTGTTCTTATGGTAGTTAAGAACTATACTGGCGACGTTATGAACTTCGAGATGGCAGCTGACATGGCAAGAGACATGGACGGCATCAAAGTTGCTCAGGTTGTTACAAATGATGACGTAGCAGTTCAGGATTCCTTATATACAGTAGGACGTCGTGGTGTTGCTGGTACAGTATTCGTACATAAGATCGCTGGTGCTTTAGCAGAAACAGGCGCAGAACTTGAAGAAGTTCAGGCAGTTGCTCAGAAAGTTTGCGATAACGTTAGAACAATGGGTATGGCTATCAAACCTTGTATCGTTCCTGCAGCTGGAACACCTGGTTTCGAATTAGCAGACGACGAAATGGAAATCGGTATCGGTATCCATGGCGAACCTGGTATCTACAGAGAAGCTTTAAAACCAGCTGATGAAATCGTTGACGTTCTTATGGAAAAAATCCTTGCTGATATCGATTTCGCAGGAAGCGAAGTTGCTGTTATGATCAACGGATGCGGTGCTACACCTCTTATGGAACTCTTCATCGTAAACAACAGAGTTGCTGATATCTTAGCAGACAAAGGCATCAAAGTTTACAAAACATTCGTAGGCGAATATATGACATCTATCGAAATGGAAGGTTTCTCCATCTCCTTATTAAAACTTGATGATCAGATGAAAGCTCTCCTTGATGCTCCAGCAGATACTCCTGCATTCAAAGCTTAAGACAGGCTTAGCATAAAGAATTCATGACGAAGCAGCTTAAGCTGCTTCGTCATTTTTCGTAAAAATATAGACAGCTGTATTTGGTAGTGATATTATTTTTATAACATCTGTTTTATAAAGACAGAGAATCTGACCGAATGAAAGAAAGGATAATCTACAATGGTAAACAACGTAAAATTATTAGAGATGATCAAAGTCATCGCTGCTAAAATCGAAGAAGAAAAACTTTTCTTAACAGAGCTTGATAATGTAATCGCTGATGGCGACCACGGAATCAACATGGCAAGAGGTTTCGGTAAAGTATTAGAAAAATTCCCACAGATGGAAGGCAAAGACTGTGGAACAATTTTAAAAACAGTTGGTATGACATTAGTATCCACAGTAGGCGGAGCTGCAGGTCCTCTTTACGGAACAGCTTATATGCAGGCTGGCGCAGCAGTTGCAGGCAAAGAAGAACTTGGCATGGAAGATATGTTCCTTATGTTAGAAAAAGCAATTGCCGGTATTATGATGCGTGGTAAATCCACAACTGGTGAAAAGACAATGCTTGACTCTATCTGTCCTGCATTAGAAGCGATGAAAGCTGAATATGCTGCTTCCGGTGATGCAAAGAAAGCTTTAGCAGCAGGCGTAAAAGCAGCAGAAGAAGGTATCGAATATACTAAGACAATTGCTGCAACAAAAGGCCGCGCAAGCTACATTGGTGAAAGAAGTATCGGACATCAGGATCCAGGTGCTACTTCCTTCACAATGATGTTAACAATCATCAGCGATATGGCATAGGAGGATTCCCATGGTAGGTATTGTTATCGTATCTCACAGCGAGAAACTTGCTCAGAGTGTAATTGAACTTTCCGCACTTATGGCTCCTGAGACTCCAATGGCAGCTGCCGGCGGAATGGAAGATGGCGGATTTGGTACAAGCTATGAAAAAATTACCAATGCCATCGATTCTGTATATTCCGAAGACGGTGTTATCGTTTTAATGGATTTGGGAAGTGCAGTTATGACAACAGAGATGGTAATCGAAGATATGGCTATGATGGATAAGACAAACATTAAGATGGTTGACTGTCCAATCGTAGAAGGCGCGATCTCTGCATCTGTTGTTGCAGCAGGCGGCGCTCCAATTGAAGACGTTATCGAAAGTGCTAAGATGGCATCTACAATGAATAAATTTTAATAGTTTATGATTAGAGCAAGAAAAGACCGGCGTTGCCGGTCTTTTCTTTTCGTATATTGAATTTTGCAAAAACTGTAAGTTTTGACACGATTTAGTTCTAGAATCGTTATATCTATGTAATTGATTTTCATACCAGCTTAGTTCGGCAAGAAATACTAGAACTCGACATCAGCCCGGTTGAAAAGGATATTATTCTTGTACGTTTTCGTAAAATCGAAAACTCGCTTTATATATTCATAAATGGATTTTTGTATTGTGCTCAGACACTCGATTTTACTAGCCCGTGCTGCTGTCTTCGTTAAGTATTTCTAAGCCTTCTGCGAATTGTCCGAAAACCAATTACATGGATGATAACGATATTTAGATCTGAAATATAATAATCGTATTTTTTTATAGCTTGAGATCGATTCACTACCGTTTTTGGGGTTTTATGGAAACATTTAAAAGACAATATCCTTTTCAAACGTCCTTTTCTCAAGTTTTAGAACATCTTAACGACGGAGCCGGAAGAAAATTCAAAAAATGGTAGTGAGTCGATTCTGAAACTGAAACGGGTCAAAACTTATAATAAATGAAAAATATGAAATTTTTCCTAGACACTTTTTCTCCTACGTGGTATACTAGAAAAAGTTTAGTGTGGAATCATATGGGATTCCCCTTACAGGAGAAAACACTAGAAATACAAGGAGGAATTGTAACAATGAGTTTACAGGTTGAAAAGTTAGAGCATAATATGGCGAAACTTACTATAGAAGTAGATGCCGACAAATTTGTAGCTGCTATGAAGACAGCTTACAACAAAGAAAAAGGTAAAATGAACATTCCAGGATTCCGTAAAGGCAAAGTGCCTATGGCTTATCTTGAAAAAATGTACGGACCAGAGATGTTTTATGAAGATGCTGCAAACACAGTAATCAACAACGAATATCCTGTAGAAGTAATGGCTTCCGGGTTAGAAGTTGTATCTCAGCCGGAAATCGACGTAGTTCAGATTGAAAAAGGCAAAAACTTCATTTTCACAGCAACAGTTGCATTAAAACCAGAAGTAACTTTAGGCCAGTATAAAGGTCTTGAAGTTGAAAAAATCAACGTGGAAGTTACAGATGAAGAAGTAGCAGCAGAACTTGTGAAAGAACAGGAAAAGAACGCAAGAGAAATCAACATCGAAGACAGAGCAGTAGTTGACGGTGATATCGTTAACATCGATTATGCTGGTACACAGGATGGCGTTGCATTTGATGGCGGTACAGCAGAAGGACAGACATTAGTAATCGGCTCCCACAGCTTCATTGAAGGTTTCGAAGAACAGATCATCGGACACAATGTTGGTGATGAATTTGATATTAACGTAACATTCCCAGAACAGTATCATGCTCCTGAATTAGCTGGAAAACCTGCTGTATTTGCAATCAAACTTAATGCAATCAAGGCAAAAGAACTTCCAGTTATCGACGATGATTTTGCTCAGGATGTTTCTGAATTCGATACACTTGATGAAATGAAAGCTGACATCAAAGCTAAGTTATTAGAAAAAGCTGAAAAAGCAGCTCAGACAGACAAAGAAAACGCTGTAATGGATAAAGTGATCGAAAACGCAGAGATGGATATTCCACAGGCAATGATTGATTCTGAAGCAGAATACATGTTAAATGACTATGCTCAGAGATTACAGTACCAGGGTCTTTCCTTAGAACAGTATTTCCAGTTCACAGGCATGACACAGGAAAAGATGATTGAAGAACTTCTTCCACAGGCTAAGAAAGCAATTCAGACAAGACTTGTATTAGAAGAAATCGTTAAAGCTGAAAATCTTGAAGCAACAGAAGAAGATTTAGAAGCTGAATTCGTAAAATTTGCTGAAATGTACCAGATGGAAGTTGAAAAAGTAAAATCTATCATGGCACCACAGATGGCATCCATGAAGAATGACATCACTGTTCAGAAAGCAATCACTCTTGTAACAGAAGAAGCAAAAGAAATCTAATTAAGATATTTTAAGAAAAATCCCATATTACCTATGGGATTTTTCGTGTATTGAACAAAGTATAAAAAATAAGGAGGTAACCCATGAGTTTAGTACCTTATGTCGTAGAACAAACGAGCCGTGGAGAAAGATCTTATGATATTTACTCCAGACTTTTAAAAGACCGTATCATTTTCCTTGATGGGGAAGTAAATGATGCAAGCGCGAGTATTATTGTTGCACAGCTTTTATTCTTAGAAGCAGAAGATCCGGGCAAAGATATCAATCTTTACATCAACAGTCCGGGAGGCTCTGTAACAGCGGGCATGGCTATTTATGATACTATGCAGTACATCAAATGTGACGTTTCTACAATCTGTATCGGTATGGCAGCAAGTATGGGCGCATTTCTGCTTGCAGGCGGAGCAAAGGGCAAACGTATGATTCTTCCAAATGCAGAAGTAATGATTCATCAGCCATCCGGCGGAGCAAGAGGCCAGGCAACAGAAATCAAGATCGTAGCAGAGAACATTCTCCGTACACGTACTAAGTTAAACAAAATCATGGCGGAAAATACAGGAAAGCCTTTAGAAGTAATTGAAGTAGATACAGAGAGAGACAATTATATGACAGCAGAGGAAGCTGTTGCATACGGTCTTGTAGACCAGGTAATTGAAAAAAGAAATTAATTTTTAGTAAAGAGGTGACTAAGTGGCAACTCGTACAGAAAATAAAACAATGAGATGTTCTTTCTGCGGCCGTACTCAGGAACAGGTAAGAAAGTTATTTACCGGTCCGAAAGCATGCATCTGTGACGAATGTGTCGGTGTATGTGTGGAGATGTTAGAAGAAGATTATGTTGAATTTCATGAGGAAGACGGCATTCATCTTTTAAAACCTATGGAGATTAAGGCATTTCTGGATGAGCATGTAATCGGACAGGATGATGCGAAGAAAGTTCTGGCTGTATCTGTATACAATCATTACAAACGTATTATGAGCGGTATGGATTCTGATGTGGAGATTCAGAAATCCAACATTATTATGCTGGGACCAACAGGTTCCGGTAAAACACTGCTCGCGCAGACTCTTGCCAAACTTCTCAATGTTCCATTTGCAATTGCAGATGCAACAGCCCTGACAGAAGCCGGATATGTTGGTGAAGACGTAGAGAATATTCTTCTTAAAATTATCCAGGCAGCAGATTATGATATTGAACGTGCAGAGCACGGAATTATTTACATTGATGAGATTGACAAAATTACCAGAAAATCTGAAAATACATCAATCACTCGAGATGTATCCGGGGAAGGTGTTCAGCAGGCTCTTCTGAAAATCCTGGAAGGAACAGTGGCTTCTGTTCCACCTCAGGGAGGAAGAAAACATCCTCATCAGGAATTCATTCAGATTGATACAACCAATATCTTATTTATCTGCGGCGGTGCATTTGATGGGTTAGAGAAAATTATTGAAAGCCGAATCGGCAAAAAATCCATCGGTTTTAATGCAGACATTGAAGAACAGCGTAAAAAGAATTTAAGCGAATTATTAAAGCAGGCACTTCCACAGGATTTCGTTAAATTCGGTTTAATTCCTGAATTTATCGGCCGTGTTCCAGTGGTGGTATCTTTAGATCAGTTAGATGAAGAAGCACTTGTACGTATCCTTACAGAACCTAAGAATGCAATTGTAAAACAGTACAAGAAATTATTTGAACTGGACGGCGTAGAAGCTGAGATTGAGGAAGATGCATTGGTTGCAATTGCCAAAAAAGCAATTGCAAGAAACACAGGTGCCCGTGGTCTTCGTTCTATTATGGAAAAAGTTATGATGGATATGATGTATATCATTCCGTCAGATGATACTATCGTTGGATGCCGCATTACAAAAGAGGCGGTAGAAGGAACAGAAGAACCGATCCTTACATATGGGGAGAAAAATCTTTCGTCCAAAAAGAAAAAACGAACAAGAAAACAGGAAGACGATATTGCATAGGAGGAAGTAAGATGAGTATAAAAGTTATGCCTATGCTTCCTTTGCGCGGAAAAATCGTTTTTCCACATACAGCAATTTATTTTGACGTTTCCCGTAAAAAATCTATCCTGGCATTAGAAGAAGCCATGAACAATGATCAGCTGATTTTTCTGCCAGGTCAGATTGACGCCAATATTGAAGATCCTATCCCGGAAGATATCTATGATGTAGGAACCGTAGCCCGCTTAAAACAGCTGGTAAAATTACCACAGGGCCTTGTCCGTGTTCTGGCAGAAGGTATCTGCAGAAGTAAAATTATTGAAGTTTGTGAAACAGATCCACATTTTCGAGTAGAATTACTGGAAGAAGATCTTCAGGAAAATGTATTAGAAGAAAAAGAACAAGATGCATATATGCAGTCTCTCATTGAAGCTGTGGAAATGTATGCGGCAGAAAGTCCTAAATTCAATGAAAATTTCATTTTTCAGCTCAGAGCTATGACAGACTTGGATGTTCTGATCGATGAGATTTCCAATACTTTAGCCTTCCATGTGACTGACAAACAGGCAGTACTGGAGGAGTTCCATGTAACACGCAGAGTGGAGAAACTTCTTGTTATCTTAAATCAGGAGATTGAAATCCTGAAAATCAGAAAAGAAGTACAGGGAAAAGTCAAGGAAAGTGTTGATAAGGGACAGCGTGATTATTATCTCCGAGAACAGATGAAAGTCATCCGTGAAGAGCTTGGGGAAGAAAATATTGCTGATGATGCCAGCGAATATAAGGAAAAAACAAAGAATTTAAAGGCATCTAAGGAAGTAAAGGAAAAACTATATAAAGAGATTAAACGTTTTCAGGCTATGCCTGCTGCCTCCAGTGAGAGCAGCATGATGAGGGGCTATATTGAGACGATTCTTGAGATGCCATGGAATAAGGCATCCAAGGACAACAAAGATATCAAAAAGGCATTTCAGATTCTGGAAGAAGACCATTACGGCCTTCATAAAGTAAAAGAACGCATTATTGAGTTTCTTGCTGTGAGAACTCTTACAAAAAAAGGAGATGCACCGATCATCTGTCTTGTGGGGCCTCCGGGAACCGGGAAAACTTCTATTGCCCGTTCCATTGCCCGTGCCATGAACAAAAAATACGTAAGAATCTCCCTTGGCGGAGTGAGAGATGAAGCAGAGATTCGAGGACATAGAAGGACTTATCTTGGTTCTATGCCGGGACGCATTGCAGAAGGGATTAAACAGGCCGGAGTAAAGAATCCGCTTATGCTTCTTGATGAGATTGATAAAGTCAGCAGTGATTATAAGGGAGACACAGCCTCTGCCTTATTAGAAGTTCTGGATGGAGAACAGAATGTGAATTTCCGTGATCATTTCCTGGAACTCCCTCTTGATTTAAGTGATGTCTTCTTTGTAGCTACAGCCAATGATCTTGATACCATTGCCAAACCTCTTCTTGACCGTATGGAGATTATTGAAGTAAGCAGTTATACAGAGAATGAAAAGTATCACATCGCAACAGATTATCTTGTATCCAAACAGATGGAGAAAAACGGATTAAAACCGGAACAGCTTATCATTGAAGATGAAGTAATCTATGAAATTATCCGTTCATACACAAGAGAGGCTGGAGTGCGAAGTCTGGAACGTAAGATTGGCCAGGTTGCAAGACGAACTGCAAGAAAAATTTTGGAAACAGGCATTGAATCAGTTACGGTTACAAAAGAGAATTTGAAAGAATTTCTTGATAATCCGATTTTTTCACAGGAAGAGAATCAGTTAAAACCGGAGATCGGTATTGTGACAGGTCTTGCATGGACTCCTGTTGGGGGAGATACCCTTTCTATCGAAGTGAATATTATGCCTGGAAAAGGAAACTTTGAACTGACAGGCCGCCTTGGAGATGTAATGAAAGAATCTGCAAGAGCAGGAATCAGTTATATTCGTTCTGTCAGCAGCCAGTTTGAAATTACAAAAGAATTTTTTGAGCAGAATGATATCCATATTCATATTCCGGAAGGAGCGGTGCCTAAAGATGGTCCGTCTGCCGGAATCACGATGGCTACAGCTATGCTGTCAGCAATTACAAAGACTGCTGTCAGAGGAGATGTTGCCATGACAGGAGAGATTACACTTCGAGGAAGAGTACTTCCAATTGGAGGGCTCAAAGAAAAAATTCTTGCTGCCAAGGTGAAAGGAATCAAGGAAATCCTTGTGCCAATTCAGAACGAAAAAGATGTGAAGGAATTAGAACCAGAGATTACAAATGGTGTGACAATTACTTTCGTAAGTCATATGAATGAAGTAATTGAAAAAGCATTTGTAAAAGAACTATAGTATCAGGGAGGAACATATGCATATTATAAAGAATGTAAATTTAGAAATTGTATGTGGTATTACAAGTAAGCTTCCGGATACGAAACTTCCAGAAGTTGCATTTGCCGGCAAATCAAATGTTGGAAAGTCATCTTTGATCAATGGGCTTATGAACCGTAAGGCATACGCAAGAACATCTGCCCAGCCTGGAAAAACTCAGACGATCAATTATTATAATATCAATGACGAATTGTATTTTGTTGACCTGCCTGGCTACGGATATGCGAAAGTATCCAAAGATGTCAGTGTGAAATGGGGCAAGATGATTGAAGATTATCTTCATCAGTCCAGACAGCTTCGTCTTGTATTTCTGTTAATTGATATCCGTCATGATCCGTCTGAGAATGACCGTATCATGTACAACTGGATTGTAGATCATGGTTTTAATCCGGTGATTATTGCAACTAAAGTGGATAAATTGAAACGAAGCCAGATTCAGAAACATGTAAAGATGATCCGTACAGGACTGGAAGTAGTAGAAGGCACACCGATCATTCCTTATTCTGCCATTACCAAACAGGGCAGGGATGAAATCTGGGAGCTCATGGAAGAATTTGTTCTCATGGAAGATGTTCTCATGGAAGATGTTCTTATGGAAGATGTTCTTATGGAAGATGTTCTCATGGAAGAATCTGTTCCTGGTTCAGAGCCGGAAGATTCTGAAAAAGAAAGCATGGAGAATACAGAAGTATAACAGAAAAGTAGAATAGCATGATAAAAAAGAGACCGTATTATCGGTCTCTTTCTTCGTATAAAATAAGTTTATTCTTCCTGTGGTGCTGATAATAAAAGTTTTTGAATCAGATAGTTATAAACTTCCTCAGAATCTTTCTGCCAGTGATCGCAGATGTAGATTGCCTGTTCTTTTGTTACTACGTTTAATTTGAGTTCCAAAAGCGTAGACTTTTTTTCTTTAATCTGACAATGAACCATATATTCTTTGTCAATAGGATAGTAATCAGCCTGGAGATCGATTTCTTTGCGAAGCTGGTATTTCTTAGTAGCAAAAAATGTCATAATATCATCTTTGATTGGGGAAGGAAGTTTGGAACCAAACATGGAGATGGTTTCCCTTCCGGCTTCTGTAATGATATATCGGGTACTGTTTCTTACATTTTCAGAAAGAATTAATTCAGAAGACTGCAGGTCATAGATTGTCTGCTGTAAAGTAAAATAATCGGTATATCCTTTCTCTAATATGAACTCGGAAATCTGGGAATTGGTTAGTGGGAAATCCAGATTGTCAAGCATATAGAGGAGGATCAGTTTATATAATGTAAAAGAATCTGCTGCCATATGTTATCCTTCCTTTCTTCCCTGCCAGGTGTTTCGTTCTTTTAATCTTTTTTGAATACCGTTTAAAACGGCTCTTTTATTCAGACTCCAAAGCGGAGCAATGAGCAATTCCTTTGGACCGTCGCCTGTCATGCGATGAACAACAATATCTTTTCTTAAATATTCCAGACAGTCAATGACAAGATCAATATATTGTTCCTGTTGAAAAACAGGAAATCCTGTTTCCTTATAATAATCCGCTAAATCTGTACCTTTTAAAATATGAAGCATGGATAGTTTAATTCCATCGATAGGAATGGAATTAAGGTAACGGATAGTCTGAAGCATCATTTCCGTTGTCTCACCGGGAAGACCTAAGATGACATGGACAACCACATTGAGTCCGGCTTCTTTGGCCCGGCAGACAGCATCTTCAAAAACAGGAAGGGTGTAACCTCTTCGTATAAAAGATGCAGTTTTTTCATGACAGGTCTGTAAGCCTAATTCAAGGTAGACCGGCTTTTTGAGATTGATTTCTCTTAGCAGGTTCATGGTTTCTGCCGGAAGGCAGTCAGGTCTGGTGCCGATGGCCAGTCCGACAATATCATCCGGGTGGATAGCTTCGTGGTATATCCGATCAAGATAGGAAAGAGGACCATAGGTGTTGGTAAATGCCTGAAAATAAGCAATATATTTCTTTCCTGTGTTTTTCCCGGAAAATATGTTTTTAGCCCAATGAATCTGCTCTGTTACAGAAAGAGTTCTGTCCGCTGCGAAATCGCCGGAGCCTCCTGTGCTGCAGAAAATACAGCCGCCGGTTCCGATGGTGCCATCCCGGTTTGGACAGGTAAAACCTCCATCTAAAGAAAGCTTATATATTTTCTCACCAAAAACCTGACGATAATGAGTATTGAGTGTATAAATTCTTTCCATAAAATGTTTATCTGATATGGGCCTTTACAGCTTCACTTACTACAATGGCAAGACGTTCGTCAAAAGCCTGAGGCATAATATTTTCATCATGAAGTTCTTCCGGTGATACAAGGCTCGCGATTGCGATAGCAGCTGCTACCTTCATCTCCTCTGTAATCTGAGATGCTCTGCCTTCTAATGCACCCTTGAAAATACCCGGGAAGGCCATAACGTTGTTGACCTGGTTTGGAAAATCAGAACGGCCTGTTCCTACAATACGGGCACCGGCTTCTTTTGCCAGATCCGGCATAATCTCAGGAACCGGATTTGCCATTGTAAAAAGAATAGAATCTGCGGCCATAGAAGATACCATCTCTTTTGACACAATTCCAGGTGCAGAAACACCGACAAATATATCTGCTTCTTTCATAGCATCAGCAAGAGTTCCCTTTTCATTCTGAAGATTTGTAAAATTCATCATTTCTTTCTGCATCCAGTTAAGAGAAGGATCATCTTTATGAAGAATGCCCTGTATGTCACAAAGAATAATCTTGGTAAAGCCATAGTTTAAGAGCATCTTTGTAATTGCAATTCCGGCGGAACCGGCACCATTAACAACAACGCGGCAGGATTCCTTTTCTTTTTTCACGATCTTTAAGGCATTGATAATACCTGCTAGAACTACAATGGCAGTTCCGTGCTGGTCATCGTGAAAGACCGGAATCGTAAGAAGGTCATTCAAACGGCGTTCGATTTCAAAACAGCGTGGGGCTGAAATATCCTCCAGATTAATACCGCCAAAAGCAGGTGCAATGCGTACACAGGTCTCAATGATTTCTTCGGTATCCTGCGTGTCCAGGCAGATTGGAAATGCATTCACACCTGCAAACTCTTTGAATAATACTGCTTTTCCTTCCATAACAGGCATGGCTGCATGTGGTCCGATATTGCCAAGACCTAATACAGCGCTGCCGTCGGATATAACAGCAACAGTGTTGGATTTTATAGTATATTTATATACTGCTTCCTGATCTTTTGCGATTTCCTTACAAGGTTCAGCTACGCCTGGTGTATAGGCAAGTGCTAAATCTTCTCTGGAAGCAACACGGCATTTGGAGGTTGTTTCGATTTTTCCATTCCATTGTTCGTGGAGAAGTAAAGCTTTTTCATTTGTTGTCATATCTTTTCTCCTTTTCATTCATAGTTTACACATATATGTATGATACCATTTTTTTGACTTTGATGCAAACTCTAATAAAACAGTTTACAGAAGAATGAAACTTTATTATAATTGGAAAAGTGAATGAAATGAACGAGTTATATAGACAGGAAGGAGAAATAGAATGGATTATAACGCCCAGTCTTTAGCAGACTTAAGATTGCTTGCTAAAGAAAAAGGTCTAAAGGGTATCAGTACCTACAAAAAAAGCGAATTGATTGAACATCTTTTAAAATTAGAAAACTCTTCACCATCCAATGACACTTTCAAGTCAGAATCCCCACTTATTCAAAAAGAAGAAAAAGAGAATATAGAACAGACAAAATCCTTTATACAGACCATGGATCCCAACGATATTTCATCTTTAGACAGTGGTGAAATTGCACAGGGAATTTTAGAAGTGATCCCCGATGGATTCGGATTTATCCGTTGTGCCAATTATCTTCCAGGTGAAAATGATATCTATGTTTCACCGGCCCAGATTAGAAGATTTAATTTGAAAACCGGTGATATTTTAAATGGTAAGATTCGAATTAAAACAGAGAAAGAGAAATTTCGTGCATTATTATATGTTAATTCTGTGAATGGATGTCATCCTTACGAAGCCCAGAGACGATTGAACTTTGAAGATATGACTCCGATTTTTCCAAATGAGAGAATTCATCTGGAACACGCCAATTCTTCTATTCCGATGAGAATGGTAGATCTTCTTTCTCCTATTGGAAAGGGACAGCGCGGCATGATCGTATCTCCTCCAAAAACAGGAAAGACAACTTTATTAAAAGAGATTGCATCAAGTATCAGTAAAAGCTATCCGGATATGAATCTTATTGTTTTGCTTATTGATGAAAGACCGGAAGAAGTAACGGATATCAAAGAATCCATTGAAGGACCAAATGTGGAAGTCATCTATTCCACTTTTGATGAATTGCCGGAACATCATAAACGAGTATCAGAGATGGTGCTGGAAAGAGCAAAACGCCTTGTGGAACATAAGAAAGATGTTGTGATTTTATTAGACAGCATTACCCGTCTTGCAAGAGCCTATAACCTTACGGTGCAGCCAAGCGGAAGAACTCTTACGGGAGGTCTTGACCCGGCAGCACTTCATATGCCGAAGAAATTCTTTGGTGCAGCCAGAAATATGAGAGAGGGAGGAAGCCTTACCATTCTGGCTACAGCATTAGTGGAAACTGGAAGCAGAATGGACGACGTAGTATTTGAAGAATTTAAAGGAACAGGCAACATGGAATTGGTCCTTGACCGTAAACTGTCTGAACGAAGGATTTTTCCAGCTGTTGACATTCAGAAATCAGGTACAAGAAGAGAGGATCTTCTGTTGTCAAAAGAAGAGCTGGATGTTTCTTATACAATTCATAAAGAATTATCCGGACCAAAATCAGATGAAAATCTGGAAAAAGTCATTGGTTATTTCTTAAAAACAAAAAATAACGCAGAATTTGTAAAGCTGATCCGCAACCATTAAACAGACTTTTTAATGTAAAAATCATTTGTAAAAAGATAAAAAAACTGCTTGCAATTAAAAAAGGACTGTGCTACAATACAAAAGATGTTTGAAAAAAGAAACACAAGATTGATTTCATCCCGAAATCAATATAAAAAATATATGGTGAAGAGGTGAAATGTAATGCGCGAAGGTATCCATCCAAAATATTATCAGGCAAAAGTAGTATGCAACTGCGGTAATGAATTTGTAACAGGTTCTACAAAAGGTGACATCCACGTAGAAATTTGTTCTAAATGTCATTCTTTCTACACAGGACAGCAGAAAGCAGCTCAGGCTCGTGGACGTATTGATAAATTCAATCGTAAATACGGAGTTAAATAATTTAAGAGAACGACATGAATGGGTTGAGGTTTTAAAATCTCAACCTATTTTTTTACCCGACAGAAAGGAGCGGTGACATGAAAAAAGCATATGTTGGCGGTCAGGCCGTCATTGAAGGTGTCATGATGAAACATAATGATGACTATGCGATCGCTGTGAGAAAACCTGACCATACCATTGAGGTTAAGATAGACAAGTATGAAGCTTTCGCAGAAAAACATACATTTGCAAAATGGCCGATTATCCGTGGAATTGTTAATTTTGTAGAATCCATGGTGATCGGTATGAAAACACTTACCTATTCTGCATCTTTTTATGAGGAAGAAGAAAGCAGCGATGATTCTTCCGCAGTTTTGAACTGGATTGATAAAGTGTCCGGGGGCAAAAGCGAAGATGTGATTATGGGATTTACGGTCTGCCTCTCTATTTTGATGGCAATCGGAATTTTTATGGTGCTTCCATATTTTTTGACTGATTTTTTAAGAAATTTTATTCAGTCTCATTTTATTGTGACAGTACTGGAAGGGATTGTACGTATCTGTATTTTTCTCGGATATATCCTTCTGATTTCCAGAATGGAAGACATTCAAAGAGTGTTTATGTATCACGGTGCAGAACATAAGACAATCAACTGCATGGAACATGGTGAAGAGCTGACACCAGAGAATGTAATGAAATATTCCCGTCTGCACAAGCGATGCGGCACCAGCTTTTTACTTATTGTTATGGTTGTTAGTATTATTTTCTTTATGTTTATTCGTATTGAGCATATGTGGATGCGTCTCCTCGTCCGTCTTTTACTGGTTCCTGTTATTGCTGGAGTTTCCTATGAATTTATCCGTCTTGCTGGCAGAAGTAATTCTGGTCTGGTCTGTGCTCTCAGTAAACCGGGTATGCTTCTTCAGAAATTTACAACAAGAGAACCGGACGAAGAGATGATTGAAGTGGCAATCAAAGCGGTAGAAGGTGTATTTGACTGGGAATCTTATGTAAATGCAGTAAAAGCAGGTGAACTGGAGGATTAGGATGAGCCGGAAAGCAAATGACCTATATAAAGCTTATGACCTATACAAGGAAGGTTCTGCATTATTAAAAAAAGCCGGAATCACCGACTGGGAATATGACTGTCGTGTTCTGCTGGAATGGACCTGTGGTGTTTCAAGGATGGATCTTCTTTTAGAACCGGACAAAGAAATACCGGAAGAACAGAAGAATCGTTTTCTTTCCTATCTTAATAAAAGGGCATTGCATGAACCGCTTCAATATTTAATAGGTGAGTGGGAATTCATGGGTATGCCGTTTAAGGTCAATCCATCTGTACTTATTCCAAGACAGGATACAGAGGTTCTCATTGAATGGATTCTGGAAAGAGAAGGAAAGCATTGTGTGGAAACAGACGAGAAACAGGAGTTAAAACTTCTGGACGTTTGTACCGGATCAGGATGTATCGCGATCAGTCTTGATTCTATGTTACCTGCACGCAGTGGGAAAAGGGTGAATACAGAGGCTTTGGATATTTCAAAAGATGCCTTACAGACTGCAATGGACAATAATATTCTGAATCAGACCCATGTTAACTTTATAGAAAGCAATATGTTCGAAAAGATTGACCGAACATATGATATTATGGTTTCTAATCCGCCTTATATTCCAACAGAGGTTGTGGAGGGATTAATGGCAGAGGTTGTACAGTTTGAACCAAGAATTGCCCTTGATGGAATGGAAGACGGTCTGTTCTTTTATCGTATCCTTGCAAAAGACGGAAGAAAACATTTGAGCAAAGGCGGAAGACTGTATCTGGAAATCGGACATGATCAAGGCAGAACTGTCCCTGAAATCTTACAGAAAGAGGGTTTTTCAGAAATCGAAGTAAAGAAAGATTTTGCAGGAAATGACCGTTGTGTAAGAGCAGTTTTTCCCGGATAAGAACGATTTTCGTTGACAGAAAGCAATTCATACTGCATTATATAACAGTGGAGATTAATATCGATGCGATAATAACAGAGATGATGGAGGTATCCCATGTTTGATAAATTAGAAGATTTAGTGGAACGTCTGCAGGCCGTTTTGGAAGAATTAAACGATCCTTCCGTTGTAAATGACCAGCAGAAATTCAAAAGTTTAATGAAAGAGCAGAATGACCTGACTCCAATTGTTGAAAAATATAAAGAATATAAAGATACAAAACAGACAATCGAAGAAAGCTTAGAGATGCTGGAAGAAGAGTCTGATGAAGAGATGAGAGAACTTGCCAAAGAAGAACTTGCAGAGGCAAGAAAGAACTTAACAGAATTAGAAGAACAGTTAAAAATTCTTCTTTTACCAAAAGACCCTAACGATGACAAAAACATTGTCCTTGAAATCCGTGCCGGCGCAGGCGGCGATGAAGCTGCTTTATTTGCAGCTGAGCTTCTTCGTATGTACAGAAGTTATGCAGAAAGCAATCGTTGGAAAGTAGAATTAATGAGTGTGAATGAGAACGGTATCGGTGGTTTTAAGGAAGCTGTATATATGATCAATGGTAAGGGTGCATACTCCCGTTTAAAATACGAAAGCGGCGTACACCGTGTGCAGCGTATCCCTGCTACAGAATCCGGCGGACGTATTCATACATCCACTGTTACAGTAGCTATTATGCCGGAGGCAGAAGAGGTAGATGTTCAGCTTGATATGAACGACTGCCGTTTCGACGTATTCCGTGCATCCGGTAACGGCGGCCAGTGCGTTAATACAACAGACTCTGCAGTTCGTCTTACTCATATTCCTACAGGTATTGTTATTTCCTGCCAGGATGAGAAATCCCAGTTAAAGAATAAGGATAAAGCAATTAAAGTATTAAGATCCAGATTATATGAATTAGAGCTTCAGAAAGCACATGATGCGGAAGCAGAAGCAAGAAAGAGCCAGATTGGTACCGGAGACCGTTCTGAAAAGATCCGTACTTATAACTTCCCACAGGGACGTGTGACAGATCATAGAATCAAACTGACTCTTCATCGCCTTGAGAACATCTTAAATGGTGACCTTACAGAGATCATCGACAGTTTAACAGCAGCAGACCAGGCTGCAAAGCTTGCAAAGATGAGTGATAACTAATCAGGTTACCCAAAGGGGGAGACAGCGAAGTGAAAGCATATTTAAAAAACATTAGACAGGTAGTACCTTATACACCGGGAGAACAGCCAAAACAGCCCGGAATCATAAAACTGAACACCAATGAGAATCCCTATCCGCCTTCTCCGAAAGTTATGGAGAAGCTTTGTCAGATTGACAGGCTCCGCATGTATCCGGACCCTGCTGTAACAGAACTTGTAGAAGCAATCGCTGATTACAAAGGTTTATCAAAAGATCAGGTGTTTGTGGGTGTAGGTTCTGATGACGTACTTGCTATGTGTTTTATGACTTTTTTTAACAGCGGACTTCCGATTCTTTTCCCTGATATTACTTATTCTTTTTATGATGTGTGGGCGGAATTGTTCCGGGTGCCTTTTCAAACTGTACCATTGGATCAGGATTTTAAGATTGTTCCGGAGGATTATAAGAGGCCTAATGGTGGAATCATTATTGCCAATCCTAATGCGCCAACAGGAATTTTTATGCCTCTTGATGAAGTGGAATCCATTATTGCAGCCAATCAGGAGGTGATCGTCATCGTAGATGAAGCATATGTTGATTTTGGCGGCACATCAGCCCAGTGTCTTCTAGCGCGGTACGACAATCTTATTGTTGTACAGACATTTTCCAAATCAAGATCCATGGCCGGAATGCGTATCGGCTATGCAATGGGCAGCAGCGTGTTAATCAAAGCACTCAATGATGTGAAATATTCTTTTAATTCCTATACCATGAATCAGCCGTCCATTGTCCTTGGCAAAGCCTCTATAGAGGACGATTCCTATTTTAAAAATACATGTGAGTCAATTAAGAAGACAAGAGAATGGGTGAAAAAAGAATTGAGAGAATTGGGTTTTCGTTTTCCGGATTCTAAAACTAATTTTATTTTTGCAGCTCATGAATCTGTTCCTGCAGAGGACATTTTCCTTGCTGCCAAAAAAGAAAATATATTCATCCGTTATTTTAAGAAACCAAGAATAGATAATTATCTTCGCATCACCATCGGTACAGATGAAGAAATGAAAAAATTCATACAGTTTTTGAAAAACTATTTAGATGAAAGATGATTTAAAGTAAAAACCAGGCAAGACAGAAGGAATCAGTATTCTGTCTTGCTTTTTTTATATAAATCAAGTAGAATAATAATGTATGACTATTGAATTTATTCTGATTATATATAGAAAGGAATTTACCTTATGAAACGATTAGTTGCATGCTTATTATCTATGACATTGGCAGCAGGAATGATTACTGGCTGTACCGTAAATGATAAACCGGCAGATAATACATCACAGAATTCTTCTACTGAAGAAACACAGAAATATGAAACAGTTGAGATTCATAAACCGGCAGAATTCAGTCAGACAGGTCTTCCGGAAGAAGGGGAAACAATTGCTGTGATTCACATAAAAGACTTAGGGGATATCAGTATGAAGTTTTTCTATGAAGATTCTCCTCTTGCTGTTGAGAATTTTGTGACTCTGGCAGCGAATGGCTATTATAATGGTGTAACATTCCATAGAGTAATTGAAGATTTTATGGCTCAGGGAGGAGATCCGACAGGAACCGGTTCCGGCGGTGAAAGTATGTGGGGTGAAGAATTTAAGAATGAATATTCCGATCGTCTGGCCCATATTAACGGGGCAGTGGCTATGGCTAGAACAAACCAGTTAGATACCAATGGAAGTCAGTTTTTTATTAACAACAATAATGAGATTACATGGTCTGACGCTTATTTAGAGGCATACGAGGTTCCAAAAGAATGGTGGGATGCCTATAAAGAGGGAGGCGGAAACCCACATTTACAGGATTTATATACGGTTTTCGGTCAGGTTTATGATGGGCAGGATGTTCTGGATGCTGTGTGCGGCCAGGAGACAGATGAGAACAATAAGCCGGTTCAGGATGTAATCATTGAATCTATCGAGATTACTCGTTATTCAAAATAAGATTAGATGATAAAAAGGGCATTCTATGTCCTTTTTTTGTATAAGACATTAAAGGAGACAACAATGGATTTTAAAGATAAAAAAGAAGATAATACTACAGAAAATCTTGTGGTTTCTGATTTGGATCAGGAGAAAGAAGACAATAGAATTCAGAACTTTTGTTATATGTGCCGCCGTACGGAAAAACAGGCGGGCAAATTAATGAGGCTTTCCGGAGATATTTATATCTGTCAGGACTGTCTTCAGAAAACATTTGATACAATGGGAAGCGGAAATTTCAAGATTTTTGATATGGGTACACTGGATAATGGTAATTTTGATTTTTCCAATTTGTTTGGCAATCCAAAGTTGAACGCCAAAAAGGTAAAAGAAAAGAAAAAGGAAAAGAAACCAAAAGAAGAGGAATTGACTTTAAAAACCCTTCCTGCACCACATAAGATCAAGGCGAGCCTGGATGAATATGTAATTGGACAGGATCATGCAAAGAAAGTAATTTCGGTTGCTGTATATAATCATTATAAACGTGTTATAACAGATTCCATGGACGATATTGAGATTGATAAATCCAATATGCTTATGATTGGACCAACCGGTTCCGGTAAGACTTATCTTGTGAAAACATTGGCAAGGCTGCTGAATGTTCCCTTGGCTATTACAGATGCAACTGCATTGACAGAAGCCGGCTATATTGGTGATGATGTGGAAAGTGTTCTTTCCAAGCTTTTGGCAGCCGCAGATAATGACGTGGAAAAAGCGGAACGGGGTATTGTTTTCATTGATGAAATTGACAAGATTGCTAAAAAGAAAAACACAAACAGCAGAGATGTGAGCGGAGAATCTGTACAGCAGGCTATGCTTAAGCTCTTGGAAGGAAGTGAAGTGGAAGTACCTGTTGGGGCATCCAGCAAGAATGCCATGGTGCCGACCACCACAATTAACACAAGAAACATTCTGTTTATTTGCGGCGGTGCTTTCCCTGATCTGGAAGAGATTATTAAAAAGAGACTCACCAAACATTCATCTATCGGATTCCAGGCGGATTTAAAAGACAAGTTTGATAAGGATCCGAACCTTTTACAAAAGGTAACTATTGAAGATTTAAGAGAGTTTGGTATGATTCCGGAGTTTATCGGACGTCTTCCTGTCATTTATTCTTTAAATGCGCTGACAGAAGACATGCTGGTAAAAATTTTAAAAGAACCAAAGAATGCCATTATCAAACAATATCAGAAGCTTCTGGCTTTAGACGAAGTTGAATTACTGTTTGATGAAACAGCTCTGGAAGCCATTGCAAAAAGAGCTATGGAGAAGAATACAGGTGCCCGAGCTTTAAGATCCATTATCGAGGAGATCATGCTGGACATTATGTATGAGATACCAAAAGATGAAAACATCGGCCGTGTGACGATTACGGAAGATTATATCCTTAATAAAGGTCTGCCTATTATTGAAATGCGCGGAACAAATTATTATTTACCGGAAAAATAAAATGGAGGTCAGGAAAGAATATGAACAATAACAATATGGAATTAAAGTATTTAAAAAGTTTAGCTGTTACTTATCCAACTGCTGCAGCAGCATCCACAGAGATCATTAATCTTCATGCCATTATGAATCTCCCAAAGGGAACGGAACATTTCATTACTGACGTACACGGTGAATATGAACAGGTACTGCATACTCTTCGCACCGGTTCCGGCGCGATCAAAGAAAAGATTGACGATGTTTTTGGCAATACATTAAGAAACATCGACAAAAAACGCCTTGCAGCACTGATTTATTATCCTGATAATAAAATGAAAGACGTATTAGAAGCTTATGCAGATGATCCGGTTAACCTGGAGGATTGGTATCGTATTACTTTGAATCGTTTGATCATGCTGGCAAAGGAATGTGCACAGAAGTATACACGTTCCAAGCTTAGAAAATGTCTTCCAACAGAATATGCTTACATATTAGAAGAACTTTTGAGTGAGAATAACCGTGTTCAGGCAAAGCAGGCTTATTACAATGATATTTTTGATACAATTATCCGTATCGGCCGTGCACAGTCTTTTATTGTAGCTCTATGCGACCTGATTCAGCGTCTTGTTGTTGATCATCTTCATATTATTGGAGATATTTTTGACAGAGGACCAGGTGCCCATATTATACTTGATCATCTCATGGAACACCACAATGTTGATATTCAATGGGGAAATCACGATGTTGTATGGATGGGAGCTGCCTCCGGTCATGATGCATGTATTGCCAATGTAATCCGTCTTTCTGCCAGATACAATAACCTTGCCACATTGGAAGAGGGTTACGGAATCAATCTGATTCCACTGGCGCGTTTTGCAATGGATACTTATGGGGATGATCCATGTGAACGCTTTGACGTCCATGCAAAGCCGGATGAACAGGAAAAAGACGAACTGAAACTGAATATGATGATGCATAAGGCCATTGCTGTTATTCAGTTCAAACTGGAAGGCCAGTTGATCAAGAGACGTCCTGAATTTAATATGGACAAGAGAAATCTTCTTCACAAAATTAATTATGAAACGGGAATTATTACCATTGATGGCAAAGAATACACTTTAAGAGATTCTAATTTCCCAACGATTGATCCGGCAGATCCATATGCTTTAAGCGAGGAAGAAGCAGTCCTAATGAAACGTCTTCAGAAAGCTTTCATGAAATGTGAGAAACTGCAGAAACATATCCGTTTTATTTTCTCCCATGGCAGCCTGTATCTTTGCTATAACAATAACCTTTTGTTCCACGGATGCGTGCCTTTAAATGAAGACGGAAGTTTCCGAGAGGTTAAGATTGGTGATAAAACATATTACGGCAAAGAACTCTATGACGTTTTAGAATTTTATGCCCGCAAAGGATATCACAGTGGAGATGACAAAGAACTGAGCCAGTACGGCAAAGACATTATGTGGTATATCTGGACCAATGAGAATTCTCCTGTTTACGGCAAAGATAAGATGGCTACTTTTGAACGCTACTTTATTGATGATAAACAGCTTCAAAAGGAGAAAAAAGACAATTATTATCAGCTGATTGAGAATGAGGAAGTAGTAGACCGTATTCTTGAAGAGTTTGACATGGATACAAAGACTGCTCATATTATTAACGGCCACATGCCTGTAGAACTGAAAAAAGGAGAAAGTCCAATCAGATGTAAGGGCCGTGTACTGATTATTGACGGAGGTTTTTCCAAGGCATATCAGAGCAAGACCGGAATTGCAGGTTATACGCTGATCTATAATTCCCGTGGTCTTCGTCTTGTATCCCATGAAGCATTTACTAACATGGAAGATATTATTAAACGTGGAGTAGATATTCATTCTTCCACAGCCATGGTCGTAAATAATGCCAACCGTATTCTCGTAGGAGATACAGATATGGGTAAAATCATCAAAGACAAAATTGCTGATCTGGAATTACTCTTAAAAGCATATTACTCCGGCCGTATCAAAGAACAAAGATAAGTAAGAATCTATCAAATAATAAATAAATCTTTCTTTTATGGAGATACTACTATCAACATAAAAGAAGGAGATTTATTATGAACAAGAAAATCTTAAAACCATTTATCTGTACTACTATTTTTGTTTTTGTATGTTTTTGTTTTACTGCTTGTGGTAATCAGGATGATAATTATAATCCGGATGAAACAGAGAATAACATGAACAACACTACGACTGAGAATATTTCTTCTCAGGGGGATGCCGGTTCAGAAGAAGATATGAACAATTCCCATGGTCAGGGCATGGAAAATGCAGGAGACGATATGGGACAGGGTATTGAAAATATTGGTGAAAGTATTATGGATGGCGCTGAGGATCTGTTAGATGGCGGCAATACCGCATCTGACCAGGAAAATCAGAACAATGGATCAAAAAACGATACAACCAACAGCAATACACAAAATAATAATAACGTTGATTCTGCAAATCAAAACAATACAAAACAACAAATCAACAATTAATGAAAAAAGATGCTGCATTAAATAATAAAATATTTAGTGCAGCATCTTTTATTTCAACTAGTTCTTATTAAAAATAGATGGTAAAAAATGTAAATAGTACTTGCAATTAACTACCATATATTGTAAACTGAAGAAAAATAAAGAAATGAAAGGAGAGACAGAATGAATTACGAAGAATTTAAACAATGTCTGTCGGCTATTTTAAAGGAGAAATATGCGAAAGAGGAATACGAGGTCAACATCCGAAAGATTGTAAAGAACAATGGTCTTTGTCTTGACGGATTATGTATTTTCCACAAGGAGGAACCGGTTTCCCCAACCATATATCTTGACAGTTACTATCAGCAATACACAAGAGGAGCACTTCTTGCAGATATAATTGATGATATAGAGAAAGAATATGCAAGAGGAATGAGACTGAAACCGGTTCTTCCGAATGTGGAAGCATATTATGAGACAGTCAGATCCCAGATTATTATGAGACTGGTAAACTACGATAAGAATAAAGAAATATTAGAGGAATGTCCTTATATACCGTTTCATGATCTGGCAATTACATTCAGATGGCTTGCTCACCAGGATTCTATCGGTATCTCCACTGCTTTGATCAGTAATAAGGAGCTGGAAGTATGGGGTATATCATTGGAACAGCTATATGAAGATGCAGTTAGGAATACAGAACAGCTATTTCCCGCAGAGATTAACCGGTTAAGAGATGTAATGGCAGCAAAAGGAATAATCTCAGAAGATACGGATTTTGACCTGTATTTAGTGACAAATGAACAGGGAATCAATGGAGCTACTTGCATTTTGTATAATGGCCTGTTAAAAGAATTTGCCAGAGTACATAAGAGCAGTTTTTATCTTTTACCAAGCAGCATACATGAGATGATGATTTGCTTTGCAGATGAGAATATATCAGAAGATATGCTTTTATCACTGGTGAGAAAAGCGAATCATGTTGTTGTGACCATGGGAGAGGTTCTCTCTGATAATATTTATTATTATGACTATATCTGTGAAGAATTATCTATGATTGAAAATTATTAATTATTTCTTACTTTTTCTATTTTATATCTGCTATTCTTGTCAAGTAGTCTGATTCATCGTATAATTATGTCAGTTCTAGTTAGGAGATGAAAAGATGAAACGATATGAAGTTATGCTGGAATTGCTATTGGAATGTTTGATTCTTGTATTCCAGATTCTTTTATGTATCTATATTTTACCCAAAACACTTGGATATTTATGGCCTTTTGTCATAGGATGGATCATTGCCTTGATTGCAGGTCCTTTGACCAGTTCTTTACAAAAGAGATTAAAACTAAATCAGCATTATCTTTCTATTTTTATACTTGTAGTGTTTATTGCGTTGATTAGCGGAATCCTGTATTTTATGATTGTTACAGTGGCAAGAGAAGCAGTTTCATTTATGGCGGATCTTCCTGCTATGTATGGACAGTTTCTTGACAGTACAAAACATATATCAGAATATCTTGTGTCAGTGAATTTATTCCCGGATGCACTTCAATGGAATATGGATCAGATTATGGAGTCTTTAAAATCAGTACTGCTGACGGCGGTTAATAGAATCGGTTCAACAGGCGCTTCTCATATGGGAGTGATTGCTACAAATGTTGTTAATTTTCTCATAGGAATTATAGTCAGTATTTTGTCCGCTTATTTCTTTATTGTCTATAAGGATAAGATGTTCCAGACATATAGAAAGAAGTGTTCCAAAGAGTTACAAAGCCGTTTGGATGATATTTTTTATCATATTAAAAATGCACTTGGCGGTTATGTGATTGCTCAGCTTAAACTGATGGGTATTATATTTGTGATTCTATCCATCGGTTTATTCCTTTCCGGCAATCCTTATGCACTGTTTGTAGCATTTATGATTGCAATTGTAGATATTATTCCTTTTCTTGGTACTGGTTTTGTATTGGTGCCATGGGCAATTTTTGATTTTATAGCGGGAAATTATTCGCTTATGATTCTTAGACTGGTTTTATATGTAGTCTGTCTTTTGTCGAGACAATTATTGCAGCCTAAGATAATCGGAGACAGTGTTGGCCTGAATCCTTTTGTGACACTTTTACTTATTTATGTAGGATTTAAAGCTGCTGGAATTATAGGATTTCTTCTTGCTATGGTTCTTGGGATTATTGTATTAAACTTTTACAAACTTGGACTCTTTGATGGTAAGATAAATCGATTTAAAAACCTGATAGCTAAATTTCAAAAAGCTAATGATATAATGTAGGGAAATCTTTTAAATATCGAGAATATTTTTAGAGCAGGGAACATTTTTATCAATGAAAAAGAACCAGTACCGTGTTTAACGGAACTGGTTCTTTTCTTTGTCGTAGTGGAAATCCATCACAGCCAGCTTAGCAAGTATTTCATCCTGGTTCAGATTCAAATCTTCACATAATGCGTCGAAACTGCTGTAATAATCTCTTAATTTTGTGTTCAGATAACTGTATAACATTACCGGATCATTTGGAATATTCATTTGACTCATTGTAACACCTCCATCCCCATTCATCATATCATATGAGAGTTGTTTTTTGAAGCAGGAATAGATATAATAGAATCATCGTTTGTATGATAAAGCAGGAAAGGCAGGATATGTAATGGAACTATATCTGGTTCGTCACGGGGAGACAGAATGGAACAGGGAAGGCCGTTATTATGGTCATAAGGATATTGGTCTTTCCGAAGCGGGTCTTTTGCAGGCGAAAGAACTGGGAGAATATATGAAAAAGATTTCTTTTGATAAAGTCATCAGTTCACCGCTGTGCCGTGCCTGTGACACAGCAAAAGAACTTACGGCACAGCAGATTCAGACAGATGAGAGATTAAAGGAACAGAATTTTGGATTATTTGAAGGGAAGACATATGTGGAATTAATGGATGAATATCCAATGGAATTAAAAGCTTGGAATGAAAATCATGAACAATATTGTCTTCCGGAAGGGGAAAGCTTTCTTGATGTACGAGCCAGAGTAGAGGCATTTGTTAAAGATTTGGAAAAGGACAGTGGTAAGATACTGATTGTTGCTCATAAAGGCACCTTTGGACATATGCTTGCGGCGTTGATGAATCTTCCACCTTCCGGTTACTGGAATTTTGTATTTGAACAGGGGACTTATTCTAAGATTGATCTTCAGGATGGGTTTGCTATTCTTCGATCAATAAACCGTCTTCCTGAAAAAGAATAGATGAGGAACAAACATGGATTTATTTGATTATATGAGAGAACAAGAGAAGGAGCAGGAAGCACCCCTTGCAGGAAGAATGCGGCCGACTACCATAGATGATGTAGTAGGGCAGAAGCATATTCTGGGGAAAGATAAGATGCTGTATCGTGCTATTTCTGCTGACAGATTAAGTTCTCTGATTTTATATGGGCCTCCCGGCTGCGGAAAAACTACACTTGCAAAAGTCATTGCCAATACAACAAAATCACTTTTTGTTCAGATGAATGCCACCACATCCGGGAAAAAAGAGATGGAGGCGGCAGTAAAAGAGGCGAAGAACAATCAGGGAATGTATGGGAAAAAAACAATACTTTTTATTGATGAGATTCATCGTTTTAATAAGGGGCAGCAGGACTTTCTGCTTCCTTTTGTGGAGGATGGCACTGTTACGCTGATTGGAGCCACAACAGAGAATCCTTATTTTGAAGTGAATGGTGCTTTGATTTCAAGATCTAATATTTTTGAATTAAAACCATTAGAAAAAGAGGATATTAAAACACTTCTTAAGAAGGCAATTTCCGATGAAACAAAGGGAATGGGAAGTTACGGTGCTGTTATAGATGAGGATGCCTGTGATTTCCTTGCAGATATGGCAGAAGGAGATGCAAGATGTGCCTTAAATGCCTTAGAATTGGGCGTACTTACAACGGAGCCGGATTCTAAGGGTGTGATTCGGATTACTCTTTCTGTTGCAGAGGAATGCATTCAGAGAAGAGCTATTTATTATGATAAAAACGGTGACAATCATTACGATACCATATCTGCTTTTATTAAAAGTATGAGAGGTTCTGATCCGGATGCAGCTGTCTATTATCTTGCCAAGATGCTTCATTCGGGAGAAAGCGTTACCTTTATTGCAAGAAGAATTATGATCTGTGCAGCAGAGGATGTGGGAAATGCAGATCCAAGAGCTCTGGAAGTGGCAGTTTCTGCTTCTCTTGCGGTGGAACGTCTTGGCATGCCGGAAGCCAGAATTCCCCTTGCACAGGCAGTTATCTACGTGGCTTGTGCACCAAAGAGTAATTCATCTATCTGTGCCATCGATGAGGCAATGAATCTGGTCAGAAAACAAAAGACCGGCTCCGTACCTAACCATTTAAGAGATGCCCATTATGGAGGTGCAGCCAAATTGGGACATGGGAAAGGCTATTTATATGCCCATGACTATCCAAATCACTATGTGAAACAACAGTATCTGCCGGATGAACTTGCAGGTCATAAGTTCTATGAACCAAGCGGCAACGGTTATGAGAAAAAAATGGAAGAATATATGAGATGGCTGAAAGGAGAACAATAAAATGAAAGAGAATAATAGGATGAAGAGGATGCTGGCTGTACTGACTCTGGCTGTGCTTGCAGTCTGTCTAATGCTTACCCTGATTTTTGCTTTCACAGGAAGTAAATATTTTATGGTAATGCTGATGCTTACCTTATTGATGCCTATTTTACTTTGGATTTGTATGTTCTTTTATAAACAGAGTAAAGACAGGTCAAAGGACTCTTGATTTATAACCACTTTTTCGTTATAATAATATCAACCTATGGCTTAAAATGAGAAAATACTAAGGAAGGTATAGGAAAAGTAAGTATACAAAAAGGAAGGTATAAAATATGGCACTTTTACAGGAATGGCGTGATTACGCATACAGTCATGACGATAGAACACAGGGCGGACAGCAGTTTTGGATTGCTTATTTCGCAATTGAAAAAGGGATCTATGAGAAGCTTCTTGAGAATGAGACAGAAGTAGTATCCGGTACGGTTGAAGAATTAGCTGCTAAATTTGAAACAGAAGTTCTCTATATGGCTGGTTTCCTCGATGGAATTAACGACAGCTTAAAAACACCAAATCCAATTGAAGAGATGGAGAAGGATACTGTTGTTACACTTGATATTGATCTTGAAAAACTCTACTATAACATGGTTGCTGCAAGAGCAGAATGGTTATATGAATTACCACAGTGGGATCATATTTTAACAGCAGAGAGAAGAAAAGAACTCTATAAAGAACAGAAGTCTTCTACAACAGTTGTAAAACCTCCTAAGGTAGGAAGAAATGATCCATGTCCATGTGGAAGCGGTAAAAAATACAAAAAATGCTGCGGCAGATAAATGAAATGGAGGGGCAGGCGTAAGTAATATTTGCGCATGCCCTTTTTCGCACAAAAGCAGCTGTGCTCAGATGAAAAGGAGAGATTCCATATGGAGAATATGTCGAAAACTTATATACGTCCTCTTGATTTGGATATGGCTTCTGTCATCAGTCAGAACAGCCGGGAAAGCCTTTATGCTTTTTTAAAAAGAATGGATCTTGAAGTGGATAGCCACTGGGAAAAAGAAGTACTTGCTATGTTTCTGAAAGATACTCTTTTGGATAACCCGGAATATCTTCTTCATGTTTTAGGAAAAGATACACTTCGCTTTCTGATTTATTTATGGGAATATAATCACAGTGAGATTATATTAGAACAAACAGACTGGTCTATGATCGGCCAGCTTAAGTTCCTTGGTTTTCTTGATTTTAATTTTGTAGAACAGGAATCAGATCGGTTTCATATTATTTATATAATGGAAGAGGCCAAAGCTCTTTTTTATTTTTATTTGAAAAGCAAAACAGCAAAGACGATGATGGAGCGCTTTGATATCTGGGAGAAACTGATTCGGGGAATGATGACTCATTATGGCATTATTAGTTTTGGACGTTTGTATTATCTTTTTTGCCGCCTGATCAGATCCCCTATTGATGACCAGGAATTGCATCGTTTTTTATCATCAAGAATTAATCTTCATCATTTTGGATGCTTTGCCATCGAAAAGATGTCAAATATCGAATATTACCAGAGTTATGAAATATCCGACGCAGAGCAGGTCGTGGATAAAAGACAGGAAATAAAAGAAATAGACTATTTTTGTCCTTCCTATGAGGAGGCCTTATCTATTGCCGAGAACAACGGAATAGGAAACTGGGATGGAATTAGTATCATAGCGGAGATATTTTTACAACTACTTGACATTGAATATTATAAAACTGTAATCGCAATTAAGACCTGTATTCTTATGTCACAAAACGATGAGACACTGGAGGCAGTGGAAGCTTATCTTTTCGGATCCTATCCGGAATGCCGGCCTTTTCAGGACAGAATCAAAGATGCAGTTTATTCTTTATATAACAGTGTTCCCGTCTATAGCCTGAAAGGGTATAGCCGAAAGGAATTAAGAAAATTAAATCACAAGGCTCCTGTATTTACTATAGTCAAGGGAGGAAAAAAGTAATCGAATAAAAATGATTGAATAGAAATGATCAAATAGAAATGATCAAATAGAAATGATCAAATAGAAAGGAGGTAATCAGAATGAATGCCAATATTCTTATTGTCGACGATGAAAAAGAAATCGCCGATGTTGTAGAACTATATTTGAAAAATGATGATTATCAGTTTTTTACTTTTTATAATGGAAAAGATGCACTTGCATGCATTGAAACAGAAAAAATTGATCTCGCAATTTTAGATATTATGATGCCGGATATTTCCGGTTTGGAGTTGTTAAAAGAAATCCGTAAAAAATACACATTTCCTGTGATTATGCTGACAGCCAAAACAGGTACCATGGATAAAATTAATGGATTGACCATGGGAGCGGATGATTATATTGAGAAACCATTCCAGCCATTGGAACTGATGGCCAGAGTAAAGGCGCAGCTTCGCAGAGCGAACAAATACAACGACGGAACAAGGGAGACTGAGTCCGAGTCCATTGAAATCAGCGGATTGATATTAAAAAAAGATGAACAGCAGTGTATTTATAATGAACAGGAAGTTGTTCTTACACCAAAGCAGTTTTCCATTCTCTGGCTCTTGGCTTCGAATCAGGGCAAGACGATCAGTTCAGAACGTCTTTTTGAAGAAGTGTGGAAAGCCAAATATTTTAAAAATGACAATAATACAGTGATGGTCCATATCCGTAACATCAGGGAGACGCTTCTTGCTGTGACCGGAAGAAGGGATTTGATCAAAACTGTTTGGGGACGGGGATATAGAATCGATGGTTAAGTATCGCAGATTAAAAATGAAATTAATGCTGCAGACCATTATAATTGGATTTTCTATTGCAGCAGTAGGATTTTTCCTGCTCGAGTTTTGTATTGACGGAGTCTGGCAGGCACCATTCGCAGATGCCTTTGTGGGACTTTGTGAGAACATCGGAATGAATGTGGAAAGTGCTATTGCACTTTATAATACTATTTTCAGGGATAATAAAGTCATGTTAGTGGGAATATTCTTTATTATCCTGTTGATCATTGCCTTTAATCTAACCATGTCCACTTATACGAATTATTTATTACAGGTGGAGTCAGGCATCGAGAATATTCTTATTGATTCAGATGACTTTATTGAACTTGATCCGGTGCTTCTTCCTATGGAGTTGAAACTTAATTCTATCAAAGCTACTATTAAAGAGGAACAGTTAAAAAGCAGCAGGAATGAGCAAAGAAAGAATGACCTTGTTGTATATCTGGCTCATGATTTAAAGACTCCGCTCACTTCAGTCATTGCCTATTTGTCTATCCTTGCAGAAGATCCGGAACTGCCCGTTGCACAGCGAGCCAAATATGCCAATATTTCTCTGGAAAAGGCAATCCGTCTTGGAGAATTAATCGAGGAATTTTTTGAGATTACCAGGTACAATCTTTCTAATATTGTACTGGAAAAAGGTGAGATTTCCCTTGACATGATGATCGAACAGATCGTAGATGAATTTTATCTTCTGTTTGAGCAAAAAGGTATTGAATGTCAGTTAGACATAGAAGATGATATTTATCTCTATGGAGATTCTGATAAACTGGCCCGCGTCTTAGATAATATTATTCGAAATGCAGTCAGTTACAGTTATGAGAAAACTCCCATTTCTATTAGAGCAAAAAGATTATCCGCAGAGATGGTGGAAATCCGTTTCCGTAATCAGGGAAAAGAGATTGCTCCCCACAAATTAGAACATATTTTTGAAAAATTTTACAGGCTGGATGATGCAAGATCATCACAGACAGGCGGTTCCGGTTTGGGACTGGCTATTGCAAAAGAAATTGTAGAACTTCATCAGGGCAGCATAGAAGCGGAAAGCAATGCTCAATATACAGAATTTATTGTAATTCTGCCGTGTATGGATCAAAATGAGAGGAATAGCAAATGATGAATGAAAAAAAGAGGGAAGTATATGTAGTGGGACATAGAAATCCGGATACGGATTCTATATGTTCCGCCATAGCATATGCCAATTTAAAAAATAGAATCAATGAGGACGATTCCATAGAATTTATTCCAAAACGTGCCGGACAGATTAATGAGGAGACACATTTCGTTCTGGATTATTTTGACACAAAACATCCGGATTATGTTGTGGATGTAAAACCAAAGGTACGTGATGTTGAGATTCGCAAGAGTGAAGGTGTTCCAAGAAATCTTTCTTTAAAGAAAGCCTGGGATATTATGAGAGAGAACAAACTTGTTACGCTTCCTATCGTAGAAGAAGAGGAATTGCAGGGGGTCATAACAATTGGAGATATAGCTTATTCTGACATGGACGTGTATGATAATACAACGGTGGCAAAAGCTTGTACATCTTATAATAATATTGTTGAAACTTTAGATGGTGAGATGGTTGTCGGCGATATCAACGGTTATTTTGACAAAGGCAATATTCTTATTGCAACAGCAAACCCGGATCTTATGGAATCTTTTATTCAGGAGAACGATATGGTGATTCTGGGAAACCGCTATGAATCTCAGCTTTGTGCTATCGAGATGGGAGCCAGCTGTATTGTTATCACAATGAATTCTCCCGTTTCCATTACGATTAAGAAGCTTGCCAAAGAAAGAGGAGTTACCGTTATTACAAGTCCATATAATACATATGTAGTAACAAGACTTGTGAGCCATAGTATGCCGGTCAGCCATTATATGACAGCAAAGGACCAGTTGATTACTTTTACAACGAAAGACTACGTGGATGACATTCAGAAAATTATGGCCAAACACCGTTTCCGTGATTTTCCTATTCTGGACTCCAAAGGACACTATGTGGGCATGATTTCACGCCGTAATTTATTGGATTTAAAACGCAAACAGATCATTTTAGTGGATCATAATGAAACAAATCAGGCTGTTGACGGTTATGACGATGCGGAGATTCTAGAGATTATTGACCATCACAGAATCGGTGATATGGAAACTTTGTCTCCGGTTTATTTTAGAAATCAGCCTGTAGGATGTACGGCAACGATTATCGCACAGATGTATAAGGAAAATCAGATTACCATTGATCCAAAAACTGCCGGACTGCTTTGTTCTGCCATTCTTTCTGATACTTTAATGTTCCGTTCACCAACATGTACTTTTGTGGATCAGATGACCGCAGAGTATCTTGCGGATCTTGCTGGAATTAACATTGAAGATTACGCCGCAAAGATGTTCGCTGCAGGCAGTAACCTTACTGAGAAGTCTCCGGAAGAAATCTTTTTCCAGGACTTCAAGAAATTTGATAATGGTGAGATTATCTTTGGGGTTGGTCAGATTAATTCCATGAATGAAGAGGAATTAAAAGCAATTAAAAACAAATTGGAAGAATATCTGGAAAAGGCAAAGGCAGAACAAGGTGTTTCCATGATTTTCTTTATGCTCACAAATATTTTAAATCAGTCTACAGAAATGATTTTCAAAGGAAAGAACGCAAAAGAGGCAATTGAGACAGGATTTTCAGTGAAAGCAGACAATGGTTCCGCTGTTCTTCCGGGTGTTGTATCCAGAAAAAAACAATTTATTCCCGCTATGCTTCATGTTTTAAGTGAGATGTAAGTACTGTTTTTATACAATATTTATAAAAATGATTATATATTTTTAGAACAATGTATCAATCGATTTTTGTAGATTGACAATAATATACCTATTAGGTGTCATTACAGTGCAAAAATTTATCTTTTGATAACATGACATTTCATATGGGCTGATGTATTATAGTTATAGTAATCCCCTAAGTTAAAGGTTAGTATTATGTAAATGATGTTCGCTTTGAGTTTTGCCCCTCTTTGTGAGCATCTTTTGCATTTTATGGAGATTTTTATGTTTGAGTTAAAAAACAATGTTATTAGAATATCAGTACGTCATTTAGTAGAGTTTCTATTTCGTAAAGGGGATATTAGAAGCGGACAGGGAGCAGTACAGAGTGAGAAAGGAATGGAAGCCGGAAGCCGCATTCACAGAAAAATCCAAAAATCCATGCCTGTTTCCTATGAGGCAGAAGTTTCGTTAAAAAAGAAGGTCAAAGGTAGAGAATATGACATTATCATTGAAGGACGGGCAGATGGTATTGACAAAAGAACAGATAGTCTTCTCATTGACGAGATTAAAGGAACATATCAGAATCTGGATAATATGAAGGAAGCAGATCAGCTTCACAAAGCGCAGGCCATGTGTTATGCATTGATGTACCTTCAGGAAAGGATTTATCCTGAAGTGACCATCCAGATTACATACTGTAATCTGGATACAGAAGAGATACGGAGATTTCAGGAGGTATGGACAAAAGAAAACTTGGAACAGTGGTTTTCTGATATGCTGGATCAGTTATTTGTATTTACAGATATCATCTACGAGTCCCATAGGAATGGTATAGAGTCTGCATCACAACTGCCATTTCCTTTTGAATACCGAAAAGGACAAAAAGATATGGCAGCAACTGTGTACTATGCAGTACGGGAGAAGAGAAAATTATTTGTACAGGCACCGACGGGTGTAGGAAAGACGATGTCCACGTTGTATCCTTCAATCAAAGCCCTTGGAGAGGAGAAAGCATCCCGAATTTTTTATCTTACAGCCAAGACCATTACAAGGACTGTTGCAGAGGAAAGCATGGAGACTCTTCAGAAAAAGGGACTTAATATGCGGTTTGTGACAATTACAGCCAAAGATAAGTTATGTGTCTGTGAAAAGAGAGACTGTAATCCGGATACCTGTGAACGGGCAAAAGGTCATTATGACAGGGTGAATCAGGCTATTTATGAACTGGTTCGTTCAGAAAAGAAAATAAAACGAGACGTAATTTTGGAATATGCAGATCGTTTTTGTGTCTGTCCCTATGAATTATGCCTGGATGTCAGTACTTTCGCTGATATCATTATATGTGATTATAATTATGCCTTTGATCCAACAGTGAAACTGAAACGATATTTTCAGGGGACAAAAGGTGATTACATTTTTCTCATAGATGAAACTCACAATCTGGTGGAGCGGGCCAGGGAGATGTATTCCGCTGTTTTAAATAAAAAAGATATTTTAAACTGCAGAAAGATTTTAAAAGAAATAGATAAACGAACGGTTAAGAAATTGAACCATGCAAACCAGAAGATGCTGGAATTAAAAAAGGAATCAGATGGATTTACTATATACGAAGATGTGGATTCTCTTTATCTGTTTCTTGTCAGATTGAAAACGGAGATGGACCGTTTCTGGGAAGAAGATCAGAAGTTTGAAGAACGGGAAAAGGTATTGGATTTTTATTTTCAACTGTGCCGGTTTATCTCTGTATATGAGAATCTTGACCACTGTTATAAGATATATGGAGAGATGGGCGCTGAAGATTTTTATATCAAACTATACTGTATTCAGCCATGTAATCAACTGGCAGAATCTTTATCCAAGGCGGTGTCAGCCATTTTCTTTTCCGCAACCATTCTTCCGGTAGAATATTACAAACAGGTGCTTTGCGGGAACAAAGATGAATATGCCGTGTATATACCTACTCCTTTTGAAGAGAAAAAGAGGGCTCTCATGATTGGAGAAGACGTGAGCAGTTTGTACCAGCGCCGGAATCATCAGGAGTATTACAAAATATATCTGCATATTATTAGTGTTATTACGGCAAGAAAAGGAAACTATATTGTATTTTTTCCATCATATCAGTTTATGGAAGAGGTAGTAGATATTCTTTATGATGAAGGATATCCATATGATTATGATCTTTTGGTACAGGACAGCTCTATGATGGAAAAAGATAAAGAAGCCTTTTTAAAAAGGTTTGAAGAAGGGCCTATACTTGCCTGCTGTGTTCTAGGCGGAGTCTTTTCCGAGGGCATCGATCTGATTGGTGAAAAACTCATTGGTACTATCATGGTAGGTACCGGTCTTCCTCAGGTTTCTTCTGAGAGAAATCTGCTTAAAGATTATTATGAAGAGTCAGGAGAAGATGGATTTGCATACGCTTATCTTTATCCCGGAATGAATAAAGTGTTACAGGCGGCCGGCAGAGTCATCCGTACAACGGAAGATGAGGGAGTTATTCTTTTGCTTGACGAGCGTTTTCTAAAACCATATTATCAGAAAATGTTTCCAAGAGAATGGACCAGTTATCAAGTTGTGAATCGTTATAATAGTAAGCAGGCAATTACAGAATTTTGGGATGGAAGGAAAAAGGATGAAATACAATAATGTGAAAGAAGCTGTATTTATAAAGCGGCCAAACCGTTTCCTTGCACATATAGAGATAGAAGACAAGGAAGAAATCTGTCATGTAAAAAACACGGGACGCCTTGGTGAATTGCTTCTTTCAGGCGCAAAAGTATATGTAAGTCAGACAGATAATCCAAAGAGAAAGACAAAATACTCTCTGATTGCTGTTGAAAAAGAGGGAATCCTTTATAATATTGATTCTCAGGCACCGAACCAGCTTGCCTTAGAATGGATAAAAGAAGGAAGATTTAGAAAAGATATTACCGTTGTCAAACCGGAGAAGACATACAAAAATTCCAGATTTGACCTCTATATGGAGACAGAGGATAAGAAAATTTTTATGGAAGTGAAAGGTGTGACACTGAATCAGAATGGGATTGGCATGTTTCCTGATGCTCCTACGGAACGTGGGAAAAAGCATGTTCTTGAATTGTGTGATGCTGTAGAAGAAGGGTATGAGGCATATATCCTGTTTGTGGTGAAATTTAAACCGGTTCATGGTTTTTCACCAAATACAGAGCGTCATCCGGATTTTATAGAAAGTCTTCAATATGCCAGAGAGAAAGGGGTTCATATTATGGCTGTCTGCTGCCAGACCGCTCCGGATCATATTTGTATTGATAAGACAATTCCTGTTTTCCTGTAAGCTGTTCTCTTTTTATCAACTTTGTCATATAGTTAAGTAATCTTACTTCGAGGCACGATCTATGTTCCGGGAAATTCTGATTCATATAAACGGCACCAAATCCATCACCATTGAGAATTATAAAAATATCCTTGATTACAAAGATGATTTTATCCTGATCCAGGGAAAAGAGGAAAACCTTTGTATTACCGGGAAGTCATTTCGTATTGATTATTTTACCCATGAGAGTATGTGCATTACAGGAACAGTGGAGAAATTAGAGTTCCGAAGTGCCGGAATGAAAAGTGACAGGAGGTAAAAAACTATGTTTTCCTTTTTTCGAATCATGGGCGGTTATTGTAAAGTAAAGATAAATGGAGCAGGAAAAGAAAGATTTTTAAATCTTTGTAAAAATAAAAAGATTCTAATCTGGAATCTTAGAAGAATAGAAGAAGGATATACATTTTATGTGAGTTATAAGGCGCATAAAATGCTCAATGATATTGGAGAAAAATCAAATACACATATTGAGATAGAAGGGAAGTATGGTCTTCCCTTTTTTTTATATCGTCATAAAAAAAGAAAAATGTTTTATGGCGGCATGCTTTTGTTTGTTCTTGCAGTCTATATATTGTCTCTTTTTATATGGGATATTCAGATTATGGGAACAGAAAACTATACAACAGATGAAATCGAAACCTATCTGGCGGAAAAAGGAATTCATACAGGAATTTTAAAAAAGAAGATAGACTGTTCTCTTTTAGAAGAAAGAATTCGTGAGGATTTTACAGATACAGCATGGGTGTCCTGTGACTTGGAAGGTACATTACTGACTGTCCATGTAAAAGAAAGTATTGATACAAAAGATATGACCAGAAACGAAGAGGAAACAGCAAATGATATTATTGCATCAAGAGACGGAGTAATTGAATCAATTGTTACCAGAAGCGGCACACCTCTTGTGAAGCAGGGGATGGAAGTAAAGCAGGGTGACACTTTGATTTCCGGCATCATTTATTATTACAACGATTATGATGAATTATTAGAAACTAATAAAATCAGTGCTGATGGAGATGTTAAGGCGAGAACATCCTATACGTATAAAGAATCTTTTCCATTATCTTATTACGAAAAGGAATATACGGGACAAATCGCAAAAGAATATACACTCATGATTCATGGTAATGCACTTCCGGCTGTTGGAAAAAGAAATTCTTATCCGGTTGCGGATACAATAACAGAAATCTATCCTCTGAAAATAGGAAAATCTTTTTATCTTCCTCTTTCCTTACAAATTAAAAAACAAATGGAGTATGAGCCTGAACCGGTTTCATTATCCGAGCAGGAAGCCAAAGAAAAAGCAGAAGAAAAAAAACTGTATTATTTGAAAGAACTAAAGTCTCAGGGAAAAGAGATTCGTAAGGAAGAATTTCAGATTGAAATTATGGAAGGGGAATGTGTAATAAAAGGGACGGTGGAAGTAGTTGAGTCTATCGGTAAAATCAGAAACATTCCTTGAAAAACACATTGGACTGCGATATAATCTTAGAATATCAGTTTTACTGACTTGTAACTTAAATGAAAGTGAGGATAACTCCTTTGAATACAGAACAGATTGTATTTGACACCATGGAACAGCAGCAGGCTGTATTTGGAACACGAGATGAAAATATTAAAATCATAGAAAAGGCATTGTCTGTCATTATTGTTTTGCGTGATTCCAGAATTGAAATCAACGGTAAAACAGAACGAAGCATTGAACTTGCAGCAGAGACGATCAATTCTCTTATTCGTCTTTATGAAGAAGGAGAAGTGCCAAAGACAGATACCGTTTTCCGGCTTTTAGAATCAGCCAGCAGCGGAGATACAGAAGAAACCTTTAAGGCGATGGAAGACATCGTCGTAATGTGTCATAGAGGCCAGCCGGTCAAATGTAAAACAATCGGACAGCAGAATTATGTAAAAGCATTAAAAGAGAAAACGATTACACTTTGTATTGGTCCGGCCGGAACAGGTAAAACTTATCTTGCTGTAGCACAGGCAGTGGCAGAGCTGAACAGAGGTGAGATTGAGAGAATCATTATGAGCCGTCCTGCGATCGAAGCCGGAGAAGAACGTCTTGGTTTCCTTCCGGGGGATCTGGCTCAGAAGGTCGATCCATATCTTCGTCCTCTATATGATGCCTTGAATGACATTCTTGGTGCTGAGAAGGCAAAGAAACTGCAGGAAAGAGGTACCATTGAGATCGCACCATTGGCTTACATGAGAGGCCGTACTTTAAATCATGCCCGTGTTATCATTGATGAGAGTCAGAATGCATCTCTTCCAACACTTAAGATGGCACTGACTCGTCTTGGCGAAGGTTCTAAGATGGTACTTACCGGTGATGTGACACAGATTGACCTTCCTCACAAACAGGATTCCGGTCTGGAACGTTGTGCGGAGATCCTAAAGACCGTAGATGATATAGCCATTATGCGTCTGAATAACCGCGACGTAATCCGTCACAAATTAGTGCGTGACATTGTTGCTGCATTTGAAAAAGCAGAGAAGGCAAAACAGGCGAAACAGGAGCGCAAAAAGAAATATGACAATAACAGTGGAAAATGAATATAACGGCAATATGCCTAAGAATTATAAAACCATTATCGAGAGAGTAGTGGAAGCAGCCTGTGATTATGTGGAATGCCCTTTTGAAACCTGTGTTGATGTTCTTCTTACAGATAATGAAGTGATTCATGAGATTAATCTGGAACAAAGACAGATTGACAGACCGACAGATGTTCTTTCATTTCCAATGAATGAATATGCTGAACAGGGTAATTTTGATGACATGGAGGAGATGGGTTGCTTCAATCCGGAATCCGGAGAACTGATGCTCGGAGATATTGTAATCTCTATCGATAAAGTATATGCCCAGGCAGAAGAATTTGGACACAGTCCGGAAAGAGAGATTGCTTTTCTTGTAGCACACAGCATGCTTCATTTATTCGGATATGACCATATGGAGGACGGAGAACGTCTGATCATGGAAGAAAAACAAAAGGAAATCCTTAATAAAACAGGATATACAAGAGATTTTATCTAGTATAAATATCGGAATCCGGCCAATACTTTCCATATAGAAAGGAGGCTGGACATGAAATTGTTAAAATATCTTTTTCTTTTTGTCTTTATCATAATAGCTGTTATGTTTTTTTGGTATTTTACAGAAGATCATAGGGATGCAAAAGGAAGTACTTTGGTACACTCAGAAGCTGATTCTTTACAGGATGCTCCTTCTTATTATATAAAGATAAAGGGAGACCGCATTATTATATATAATAAAGATCATAGTGTATATGAATACACAGATTTGGAACCGGAATTTCTTCCGGAAGATATTACATTAGAACTGGAACGGGGAATTCATTTTCGTAACCAGGAAGAACTATATGAATTTTTAGAAACTTATTCAAGCTGATAGAACGGATGAAATTAAAGCAAAGAAAATAGGATAAGAAAACATAAGAAGATAACAGGAGAAGAAAACAGGAATGAAGTACAATACAATCATTGTCGGGGCAGGAGCTGCCGGCCTTATGGCAGCCTGTGAATTGTCTTTTCATACAGATTCTGTGCTGGTGATTGACCGAATGGATGCACCCGGAAAGAAGATTCTTGCTACAGGAAACGGCAAATGTAATATGACAAACCTATATATGGAAAGAAACTGTTTTCGAGGAACAGGAGGAGATCTGGCTTTTCAGACAAGTCGGATAATGACACCGGAAGCAGTAAGGGAATACTTCTTCCGTCTGGGTCTTCTTACCATGGAAAGAAACGGCTATGTATATCCGATTACAGAGCAGGCAAAAACAGTCCTGAAAACCCTTTTGTTTCATCTGGAAAAGAAAAACATACCGATCCGTCTTGGAGAAAGAGTTCTCTCTGTAAAGCCGGATAAAAATAAAGGTTTTACAATTGAGACTGATAGTTCTGTATATAAGGCAGAACATGTAATTCTTGCATGCGGAGGCAAAGCTTCTCCTAATCTTGGAAGTGATGGAAGCGGTTATGATTTGTTGAAACAATTGAAGATTAAAATGAATAAACCTCTCCCGGCTCTTACGGGACTCTGTTCATCAAAGAAAATGTTCAAATCTTTATCTGGTGTGCGTACGAAAGGCTGTATCTCTTACTTTGGAAAAGACGGTCATTACACAAAAGAGACAGGAGAAATACAGCTTGCAGCTTATGGTATTTCAGGAATTCCCGTATTTCAGATCAGCCGTTATGTCATAGAAGATCTGGAAAAGGAACGAGAACGGATGGCCGGTAAAGAAAAAGAAAAAAACATCTCCGTGGAAGTGTTGTTTGACTTTTTCCCGGATATGACTTTTCAGGATTTAAAAGCAGCATTTTACTGTCTGCGTAAGATAGAAGGTGCAACATGTGCAGATGTTCTCGGCGGAGTCGTCCATGAGAAATGGGTACCTGTTCTTCTTGGGGAGAGCGGTATTTCTCCAAAAGATGCCCCGGATACGGTGCCTGAGAAAAAATGGAACAAGCTGATACAGTTTTTAAAGCAGTATCCCATTCCAATTAACGGGTATCGTGGATTTGAATTTGCACAGGCATGTCAGGGCGGTGCCATGGAATCTGAACTTACGAAGCAGATGGAATCTGTGAAATACCCAGGACTATATGTGACAGGAGAACTGGTGGACGTGGACGGAACCTGTGGCGGATACAATCTTCACTGGGCATTCACAAGCGGATATGTTGCAGCAAAGAATATTGTATCAAAATCTTGTGAGAAATAAGATAAGAGGATGACCGTTTACTATGAATGATACAGGAATGTAAGATAGAGATAACAGGAGAGAAGAGAATGATTCGAATCTCACAGCTTAAACTGCCCTTTGATCATAAAGAGGAAGATTTAAGAAACGCAATTGAGAAAACATTAAAAGGACAGCAGATCCTTTCTTATAGAATTATAAAACAATCCATTGACAGCAGGGAAAAGTATTCTATGGGATATCAGTACTCTGTAGATGTGTCTATTAAGGGAAATGAAGGAAAGGCAGTGAAGTCTTTCCGCAACAAAAAGCTTTCTGTTGTGAAAGAAGAGCATTATGTTTTCCCTTGGAAGACAGATCAGGTACCGGATAAACCGCCTGTTATTGTGGGCACAGGACCTGCCGGATTATTCTGTGGCCTTTTGCTTGCAAGGGCAGGATTAAGACCTGTTTTAATCGAAAGGGGTCAATCCGTAGAGAAACGACAGGAAGACGTGGAATATTTCTGGAAGACAGGTATATTGAATCCTTCTTCCAACGTGCAGTTTGGAGAAGGCGGAGCCGGCACTTTTTCAGATGGAAAGTTAAATACATTAGTAAAAGATAAATATTTGAGAAATACAAAGGTACTGGAGGAATTTGTAGCTCATGGGGCACCGGAAGATATCCTCTGGTTATCCAAACCCCATATTGGAACAGATCTTCTCATTCATGTAGTAAAGGCAATCCGTGAGGAGATTATTGCTCTTGGCGGTCAGGTTCTTTTTGATACACAGATGACAGACCTTATCATCCGGGAAGGGAAACTGGAAGCCGTGCTGCTTCAGTCTGGACAGATTCTCCCGGCAGATCATCTTGTTGTTGCCATTGGTCACAGCGCCAGGGATACTTTCGCCATGCTTCATGAAAAGGGACTTACTATGGAGAGAAAATCATTTGCCGTAGGTGTCCGTATGGAGCATAGAAGAGAAGATATCAACGATTCTCAGTACAAAGTGGATTGGAGAACTTACGGACTTCCGACGGCCTCTTACAAACTGACTCATCAGGCTTCAAATGGCAGAGGAATTTATTCCTTCTGTATGTGTCCCGGCGGTTTTGTAGTAAACGCCTCTTCCGAACCGGGAAGGCTTGCTATTAACGGAATGAGCAATCATGACCGTATGGCGGATAATTCCAATACAGCGCTGATTGTTACGGTAACGCCGGAGGATTATGGTGGGGAAGGACCTCTTTCCGGTGTGGAATTCCAGAGAAAACTGGAGGAAGCAGCCTTTCATTTATGTGATGGCAAAATTCCCGTACAGAGATATGAGGATTTTAAAGAAAACAGACCTTCTGACCATTTTGGTATGATCAAACCTTCCATGAAAGGGGCATTTGATTTTGCCAATGTGAGAGAGTGCCTTCCTGATTATGTTACAGAGAGTTTGTTAGAAGGCATTGAAGCGTTCGGAGATAAGATAAAAGGTTATAATCATCCGGACAGCCTATTAAGCGGAATTGAATCCAGAACTTCTTCTCCTGTGAGAATTGTGAGAGATGAGCATCTGGAAAGCAATATAAAAGGCATTTTCCCTTGCGGAGAAGGAGCCGGATATGCAGGGGGAATTACCTCTGCTGCCATGGACGGCATTCGGATTGCAGAGGAGATTGCAAAACGACTGATTGGAGAATAGCATTATGAGCATGACAGATATGAAAAAGACAACAGAAGAACAGAACCTGGAGGAGCGCAATGCCCGTCTTCGCGGCAGTTTTAAAGACAAAAAGAGAATCGTAGTCAAAATCGGTTCCTCTTCCGTAATTCATCCGGAGACTGGCGGAATGGACTTTGTTAAATTGGAAAAGCTTGCCCGTTATCTCACGGATTTACATAACCAGGGGAAAGATGTAATCTTAGTTTCTTCCGGTGCGGTAGGAATGGGTATGCAGACTATGGGTATTTTAAAAAGACCTTATTCCATTGCCAAGAAGCAGGCCTGTGCGGCAATCGGACAGGGACAGCTGATCGGTGTATACGAAAGATTTTTTCGTGAATATAATCAGAATATTGCTCAGGTTCTTTTGAACAAAGATGTTATGATCAGCAATGAGAGACGAATCAATGCCAAGAATACTTTTATTGAGCTTCTTGACATGGGTGTGATTCCTGTTGTAAATGAAAATGACACGGTCTCTACAGAAGGAATTGAATTTGGGGACAATGATACCTTAGCTGCTATTGTATGTGCCCTTGTAAAAGGTGATCTTCTGATCATTCTTACGGATATTGATGGTTTCTATACGGATGATCCAAAGAAAGATCCACAGGCGAAGATTATTCCTATGGTAGAAGCCATTGACGAGGGAATCGAAGGGATGGCAAAGGGCGTGACCTCCCGTTTTGGTACAGGAGGAATGGCTGCAAAGGTTGCAGCAGCAAATATCTGTAATGACTCAGGAGCTGATATGCTTATCGTATCAGGTGAGAAAGCAGAGATTATCCATAAAGTAATGGAGGGAGAAAATTACGGTACTGTTTTTAAAGCACACAAGCGTTCCGACTTTGATCTTATTGCATACTTGACAAACAAATCTTATATTGAAAAATAATTCATTCCGGTGAATGAGAGAAAGATGAACATAAAAGAGGTAAATTATGAATCAGGAAAAAATTGATAGAATTAACGAATTATATCACAAATCAAAAGGAGAAGGCCTTACACCTGCTGAAAAGGAAGAACAGGCAAGCCTGCGAAAAGAATACATTGCAAATATCCGTGCCAACATGCGTGGTACATTAAATAACATCTCCATTCAGAATGAAGATGGAACAATTACAGAATTATCAAAATTTGATAAAACAAAAAAGAACTAATAAAAATTCAAGAAAAAGACTAGTATGATCCGTGAATGGAACTACATCATGCAAAGGAGTGTGACACAATGTTAGAACAACTGGGAAAAAACGCAAAGAAGGCTTCTGTACAGCTTGCGAAAGCCTCTGTATCAGAGAAGAATCATGCCTTAATGGAAGTGGCAAAAGCACTGGTTACATATCAGACTGATATTTTAAAAGCCAATGAGATTGACCTTGAAAATGGAAAGAATGCAGGAATGAAAGCCTCCCTACTTGACCGTCTTGCATTAAATGAGGCAAGAATTGAAGGTATGGCAGAGGGAATCCGTCAAGTGGCTGCACTGGAAGATCCTGTTGGAGAAGTCCTTTCCATGAAGAAAACATTAAACGGCATGCTTATAGGACAAAAGCGGGTTCCCCTTGGTGTAGTAGGGATTATTTATGAATCCCGTCCAAATGTAACTGCTGATGCTTTTTCCCTTTGCTTTAAAACAGGGAATGCCGTTATCTTAAGAGGCGGAAGCGATGCAATCCATTCTAATATTGCCATTACTAATGTAATCCGCAAGGCACTTTCTGATTGTGGAATGCCGGAGGATGCCATCGGACTTGTGACAGATACCAGACGTGAGACCGCTACAAAGATGATGAAACTGAATCAATATATTGATGTTCTTATCCCTCGAGGCGGTGCAGGCCTTATTAAGAATGTTGTGGAGAATGCAACCATTCCATCCATTGAGACGGGCACAGGAAACTGCCATGTCTATGTGGATGCAGGTGCAGATGTGGATATGGCTGTAAAGATCATTTTAAATGCCAAGACACAGAGACTTGGAACCTGCAACACATGCGAATCTTTAGTCATTCATAAAGACATTGCAAAAGAAGTCATTCCTTCGATTGTAAATGCCCTTTTTGAAAAAGGAATTGAAATCCGCTGTGATGAAGACAGCGCGGCGATTATGATGGCTCATGATGAACAGACAGCTTCCAAACTTGTTCCGGCAACAGAAGAAGACTGGGGAACAGAATATCTGGATGCAATTATTTCTATGAAGATTGTAAAGGATATTGAGGACGCCATTGCCCATATCAACCATTACAATACAGGTCATTCCGAAGCAATTGTAACAAATGACTATAGAAATTCCCAGAAATTCTTAGATGAAATAGATGCTGCAGCAGTTTACGTAAATGCATCTACCAGATTTACAGATGGTTTTGAATTTGGGTTTGGAGCGGAGATTGGAATCAGTACTCAGAAACTTCATGCCAGAGGACCTATGGGACTCCTTGCACTTACAACAACGAAATTTATCATTTATGGCAACGGCCATGTGAGAGGTTAAAAGACTTTCTATGGAGAATCGTATTAAGGAAGTAAAAAAAATAACAAATAATCCCTTTCTCAATTACTATGAGATGACGGTAGTCAATAAAAACGGGAAAGAACATCCCTATTATATGGCAACCCGTATGAAAGATGATAGATTAAAATGTCTGACAGGACAGAATCCGGCAGACGGTGTATTGATCTGCGGTATTCATCAGGGAGATGACGGTGTAGACAGGATTGTTTTGGTAAGACAGCTCCGATATCCGGTAAACGCATATGTTTATGAATTACCTGCAGGGCTTGTGGACGAGGGAGAGACACCGGCTATGGCTGCAGTCCGGGAATATCTGGAAGAGACAGGACTTCATTTTATACCGTTAAACCTTGATCCTGCACTTATGAATCCCTATTATTCTTCTGTAGGAATGACAGATGAATCTGTGGCAACTGCCTATGGATATGCATCAGGAAGGATTGCCTCTGATGGTCTGGAAGAGAATGAGGATTTGACTGTTGTTCTTGCGGATCGCAAGGAAGCAGTAAGAATTTTAAAAGAAGAACAGGTTTGTTCTAAGTGTGCTTATCTGCTCCTTCATTTTATTAACAGTGAAAATGGATGTCCTTTCCGCTTTTTAGAACCATTTTTACTGTAAAAAAGTTGAAATTTTCGATAATTTATACTTGTAATGTGTGTTGATTGGTGTTATACTAATCAAGATGATTAATACAATACTTAGAATTTTTACTAGAGTGGACTTCGGTCCACTCTATTGTTTTGTCAAAAGAAAAGACATAATTTGAAACAAAAAAGGCGGTGAAAATATGAAGAGATCAGATATTGCAGTTTATGTAGAAGAACTTGTGATGCCGATTATTGAAGAAGGAAACTTTGAACTGGTTGATGTAGAATATGTCAAAGAAGGCGCTAACTGGTATTTAAGAGTTTATGCGGATAAAGAAGGCGGAATCAACATTGATGACTGTGTAACAATCAGTCGTGCTCTTGAAGCAAAGCTTGACGAGAAAGATGTAATTGAAGATGCTTATATCCTTGAGGTTAGTTCTCCTGGACTTGGCCGTCAGTTAAAAAAAGACAGAGATTATAAGAGAAGTCTCGGAGAAGAGATTGAATTCAAACTCTATAAGGCAAGAAACAAACAAAAAGAATTCGAAGGCATTTTAAAAGACTTCGATGAACATACATTTACAATCACATTGGATGGTGAAGATGTGGTATTTGACAGAAAAGATGTTGCTATGATGCGTCTGGCAGTACATTTTTAAACAAAGAGATAACTCTGTCATTAAAAAAACAGGGTTTCATGAATCAGATTAGGAGGATAGAACAATGAGTGAACTTATCGATGCATTAAATCAGTTAGAAGAAGAAAAAAATATTGATAAAGAAGTCATTATGGAAGCAATTGAAGCATCTTTAGTAGGTGCATGCAAACGTGACTTTGGTAAAGCTGACAATGTAACAGTAAACATGGACAGAACAACAGGTGCAATCAGCGTACTTGCTGCAAAAGAAGTTGTAGAAGAAGTATTAGATCCTGCTCTTGAGATCAGCCTTGCTGACGCAAAGATGCGTGACATCCACTACGAAATCGGTGATATCGTAAACGTAGAGATCACACCTAAGAATTTTGGACGTATTGCAGCTCAGCATGCTAGAAGTGTCATCGTACAAAAAATCAAAGAAGAAGAAAGAAAAGTTCTCTTTGAACATTTCCATGCAAAAGAAAAAGATATAGTAACAGGTATCGTTCAGCGTTATATTGATGACAACATCTGTGTAAGCCTGGATGACAAAACAGATGCATTACTTACAAGAAATGAACAGGTTCCTGGGGAAGTATTCCGTCCAACAGAAAGAATTAAACTCTATATTGTAGAAGTAAAGGATGCAAATCCTGGACCACGTATTTTCATTTCCAGATCTCATCCTGAACTTGTAAAACGTCTTTTCGAAAAAGAAGTATACGAAGTACAGGAAGGTATTGTAGAAATCAAGAGTATTGCCCGTGAAGCAGGCTCCAGAACAAAGATTGCTGTATGGTCCAACAATCCTGACGTAGATCCTGTTGGTGCGTGTGTAGGTTTAAACGGTGCACGTGTAAATGCAATTGTAAATGATTTAAGAGGTGAAAAGATCGACATTATTACATGGAATGAAGATCCTGAAATCTTGATCGAGAATGCATTAAGCCCATCCAAAGTAATTTCCGTATCCGTAAATGAAGAAGAAAAAAGCGCTCGTGTTATTGTTCCTGATTACCAGCTTTCTCTTGCAATCGGTAAAGAAGGCCAGAATGCACGTCTTGCTGCTAGACTGACAGGATATAAGATTGATATCAAGAGTGAAACTCAGGCAAGAGAAGCAGCTATGAGAGAGATGGAGTACGAAAAAGAATATTTTGATGATTACGAAGATGAGGATATGGAATAATGAAAAAAGTCCCAGTCAGACAGTGTGTCGGATGCAGGGAAATGATTCCTAAGAAAGAACTTCTTCGTGTCATCCGTACACCGGAAGAGGAAGTCGTTTTAGATTCTACCGGAAAACAGAACGGCCGCGGTGCATATCTTTGCAGATCCGCTGAGTGCTTTGCCAAGGCGCGCAAGTCAAAAGGGCTGGAGCGTTCTTTGAAGGTTGCCATTCCGGATGAAGTATACGATAAACTGGAAAAGGAGATGAATCACCTTGAAGCCAGATCATAAGATATATTCCATGCTTGGTCTTGCCACAAAAGCCGGTAAGATCGTCAGTGGAGAATTTATGACAGAAAAAGCAGTAAAATCTGGAACTGCTTATCTTGTCATTGTATCGGAAGAAGCTTCCGATAATACAAAAAAGATGTTTACGAACATGTGTCGTTTTTATAAGGTTCCCCTTCATATTTTCGGAACCAAAGAAGATCTTGGTGCTTCCATGGGTAAAGAATTCCGCGCTTCTGCGGCACTTATCGACCCGGGATTTGCCAAGGCCATTCAGAAGAAACTAGTTAATATCAGCAATATGGAGGTATAATGGATGGGTAAAAAAAGAGTTCATGAAATTGCCAAAGAATTAAATAGAGACAGCAAAGATATCATTGCAACATTAAAACAGCATGGAGTTGAAGTAAAAAGCCATATGAGCACAATCTCCGATGAGGATGAAGCTGTGATCAGAAAAGCATTTGCTCCAAAAGCAGAAAAGAAACCGGAAGCTCCTGCTGTAAAGAAGGAAGCACCTGTTAAGAAAGATGCTTCTGCTAATCCGGAAGGAAAGCGTGAAGGCGGCAGCCGTTTCGAAAACCGTGACAATAGAAACGGTGGAAACAAAGAAGGCGGCAACCGTTATGAGAACCGCGACGGTGGAAGACGTGACGGCGCTAATCGTTTCGAAAACCGTGACAATAGAAACGGTGGAAGCAGAGAAGGCGGCAATCGTTATGAAAACCGTGACGGACAGAAACGTGACGGCGGTAACCGTTTCGAAAACCGTGACAACAGAAACGGCGGAAACAGAGAAAGCGGCAATCGTTATGAGAACCGTGATGGACAGAAACGTGACGGCGGCAACGGCTCCTACAACCGTGACAACAGAAACGGCGGAAACAGAGACGGCGGCAACCGTTATGAGAACCGCGACGGTGGAAGACGTGACGGCGGCAACGGCTCCTACAACCGTGACAACAGAAACGGTGGAAACAGAGACGGCGGCAACCGTTATGAGAACCGTGACGGTGGAAGACGTGACGGCGGCAATGGTTCCTACAACCGTGATAACAGAAACGGTGGAAACAGAGACGGACAGAACCGTTTCGAAAACCGCGATAACAGAAACCGTGATAACAAAGGCTCTGCTGAAGGCCAGACACGTTTTGAAAACAAAGACCGTTATTCTGCTCCAAAGGTAGAAAAACCGGAACGTTTTGAAAAACAGAGCAAACAGGAACGTACTGAAAAATTCGAAAGAAAACAGCAGGACAGCAACAATAGAAGAAGAGACGATTTTGATACTATGGATGGTAGAGGCAAAGGATCTAACAAAAATAAAAACCAGAATCAGTCAGAGAATTTTGGTGGTAAAAACAAGAAAAACAACCAGAATAATAAGAACCAGAAGAATAAGAAACCTGTGGAAGCAGCTCCTGCTCCAAAGGCAGAACCAGTGGAAGATACAATCAAGACAATTCAGCTTCCAGCTACTCTTTCTTTAAAAGAATTAGCAGATGCTATGAAGATTGCTCCAGCTATGATTATTAAGAAATTATTCTTAGCAGGCAAGATCTATACATTAAACTCTGAACTTACATTTGATGAAGCTTCCGAAATTGCTTTAGAATACAACTTCATCTGTGAAGAAGAAGTACAGATTGACATTTTAGAAGAACTTATGAAGGATATTGAAGATCCGGAAGACAGCTTAGAAGAAAGATATCCGGTAGTCTGCGTAATGGGTCACGTTGACCATGGTAAAACATCCTTACTTGATGCGATCCGTAAAACACGTGTAACAGCAGGCGAAGCTGGCGGTATTACACAGCATATTGGTGCTTATATGGTAAATGTTGACGGACAGAAGATCACATTCCTTGACACACCAGGTCATGAAGCTTTCACATCCATGCGTATGCGTGGCGCTCAGGCAACAGATATTGCTATCTTAGTAGTAGCTGCAGATGACGGTGTAATGCCACAGACAGTAGAAGCAATCAACCATGCAAAAGCTGCCGGTGTTGAAGTGATTGTAGCCATCAACAAAATCGATAAAGAAAGTGCCAACCCAGACCGTGTAAAACAGGAATTAACAGAATACGGTCTTATCGCAGAAGACTGGGGCGGAAGCACAGTATGTGTTCCTGTATCGGCTCATACAAAAGAAGGTATTGATACTCTTCTTGAGATGGTTATCCTTACAGCAGAAATGATGGAATTAAAAGCCAACCCTAACAGAAAAGCCCGTGGTATCGTTATCGAAGCCCAGCTTGACAAAGGCCGTGGTCCTGTTGCAACTGTACTTGTACAGAAAGGTACCTTAAAAGTCGGTGATTCTATCGTAGCAGGTAATGCATATGGTAAAGTTCGTGCCATGGTAGATGACAAGGGAAGAAATGTAAAAGTAGCCGGTCCATCTACTCCTGTTGAGATTCTTGGTCTTAACGAAGTACCATTTGCAGGTGAGATTGCAATCTCCACAGCAACAGATAAAGAAGCTCGTATGATCGCTGAAACATTCAACGCTCAGGGCCGTGAAAAAATGCTTGCTGATACAAAACAGAAAATGTCTCTGGATGATCTCTTTGATCAGATTCAGGCAGGTAATGTAAAAGAATTAAACATCATTGTAAAAGCGGACGTAATGGGATCTGTAGAAGCTGTAAAACAGTCTCTTGTAAAACTTTCCAACGAAGAAGTTGCAGTTAAGATCATCCACGGCGGCGTAGGTGCCATCAACGAATCTGACGTTATCCTGGCATCTGCATCCAACGCAATTATCATTGGCTTTAACGTTAGACCGGATAATACAGCAAAGTCTACTGCAGAGACAGAAAAAGTAGACATCAGACTTTACCGTGTTATCTACAATGCCATCGAAGATATTCAGGCAGCCATGAAAGGTATGCTGGATCCTGTATTTGAAGAAAAAATTCAGGGTCATGCTGATGTTCGTCAGACATATCGTGCATCCGGTGTAGGTACAATTGCCGGTTCTTATGTAACAGACGGTATGATTACAAGAAGCTCCCAGGTTCGTATCGTTCGTGACGGTATCGTAGTATACGAAGGACATCTTGCATCTTTAAAACGTTTCAAAGATGACGTAAAAGAAGTAAAAACAGGTTTCGAATGTGGTATCGTATTCGAAAAATTCAACGATGTCAAAGAAGGCGACCAGATCGAAGCTTTCATTATGCAGGAAATCCCTCGTTAATTATAAGCAGATGTTATATCTGCTGCCACCAGTAGATGGCAGAAATGAAAGGAATTTATATGCGTAAACACAGTATTAAAAATACAAGAATCAATATGGAAGTTCAAAAAGAACTCGCCCGTATCATCAGGGAAGAAATCAAAGACCCTCGTATTCATCCGGTTACTTCTGTAGTAGCCTGTGAAGTGGCCCCTGATTTAAAAACATGTAAGGCCTACATCAGTGTTCTCGGCACAGAAGAACAGGCAGAGAACACAAGAAAAGGCCTTGTCAATGCTTCCGGATATATCAGAAGAGAACTTGCAAGAAGTGTAAACTTACGCAACACTCCTGAGATTACATTCATCATGGATCAGTCCATTGAATATGGTGTAAACATGTCCAAAAAGATTAATGAACTCGTTTATTCTGAGGATGAGGAAGCATAATATTATGAGTAATGCACTTATAAAAGCCATTGAAGGAGCAGCACGAATCGGCATATCCGGACACAAACGTCCGGATGGCGATTGTGTGGGCTCCTGCCTTGGTTTATACAATTATATTAAAGATGTTTATCCTGAAAAGGAAGTTACCATCTATATGGAATCCATAAAACATGAATTCTGTTTCTTACGTTATGCAGACCAGATCAATCATAGTTTCACAGACCAGAAAGGTCATGACCTATACGTGGTTCTTGACTGTGGTGACGAAGAACGTTTGGGAGATTATGCCATCTATTTAAAGAAGGCAAAGCATATCTTCTGCGTAGATCACCATATCAGCAACAAAGGCTTCGGTGATGAATATGTAGTAGAACCAGAAGCCAGTTCTACCTGCGAAGTCCTTTTTGACATGTTTGATTATGATAAGATTAGCAGGGAATGTGCGGAAGCCCTCTATATGGGCATTGTCCATGATACAGGCGTATTTAAACATACCAATACGTCCAGAAAGACCATGCACATTGCGGGGGATCTGATTGCCAAGGGACTCAATACTTCCCATATTATTGATGATACTTTTTACCGTAAGACCTATGCCCAGAACCAGATTCTGGGACGTGCTTTAATGGAAAGTGTTCTATTAATGGATGGTAAAGTTATTTACTCCGTTGTAACAAAAGAGATGCTCAAATTCTATGGTCTTACAGGAGCAGATCTTGATGGCATTATTGATAATCTTCGCATGACAGAAGGAGTAGAATGTGCTATTCTTATGTATGAGATTGGAATTGATAAGTACAAAATCAGTATGAGATCCAATGATTTCGTTAATGTAAGTGAGGTGGCATCCGGGTTTGGCGGAGGCGGACATATCCGTGCGGCCGGTTGTACTTTAACAGGTCTTTCTCAGAAAGTTCTTGATAAACTCCTGATTCCAATCAGGGAACAGCTTGTTGCTGCAGGATGTATTGAGAATGAAACGAATGTCATGTAGACAGGATGTGTACCTTGCTAAAACAGGTGAAAGCATACTTGAAATAGAATAGGATAGATCTTATAAATGAAAGACGGAATTATTAATATTTATAAAGAAGCCGATTATACATCTCACGATGTGATTGCAAGAATGAGAGGCATTCTAAAAACACGTAAACTTGGCCATACAGGGACTTTAGATCCCAATGCGGTAGGAGTTCTGCCTGTGTGCATTGGAAGGGCTACAAAGGCCTGTGACATGCTTACAGACAGAAGTAAGGTGTATGAAGCAATTCTAAGACTTGGGGTTACAACGGATACAGAAGATATGTCAGGGGAGGTTCTTTCTGAAAATCCTGTAGATGTAACAGAAGAACAGGTAATAGAAGCAGTTCATCATTTCCGGGGAGATTATGAGCAGGTTCCTCCTATGTACTCTGCCATCTGGGTGGAAGGAAGAAGACTTTATGAACTTGCCAGAGAAGGTAAGGTCATTGAACGAAAACCACGCCCTGTGACAATCTATGAACTGGATATTTTAAAGATTGAGCTGCCACTAGTTCATATTAGAATTTCCTGCAGCAAGGGAACCTATATTCGAAGCCTTTGCAGAGATATTGGGGACAGGCTTGGATGCGGCGGCTGTATGGAACATCTGACTCGTGTCCGGGTCGGTGAGTTTCTAATAGAGAATGCCATTACCTTGTCCCAATTAGAAGAACTGATGGAAGAAGACAGAGTAGACGAGTTTATTAAACCTACAGATCATTTGTTTTTAGAATATCCAAAGGTAAAGGTAAGCAATAAATCAGAACACGCTTTACTTACCAATGGGAATCCCCTGGCAGCCAGAAGACTTAGAATCGATGACAAACATCGTGTAGACGGCCAATGGCTCAGGCTTTATGATTTAGACGATAATTTTATCGCCTTATATATATACGATACAGAAAAAAGAAGAGTGAAACCTTTAAAGATGTTTTGGAATAATTAACATAAGAGATAGAACAAAGCATTTTAAGTGAAATCTTCAGAAACAACGAGGCAGTAAAAATGGAATACATTGCAAATACAACGGATTTTCAACTTCATAATACGGCAGTGGCTCTTGGCAAATTTGAGGGTCTTCACAGAGGCCACAATTTGCTCTTGCTAGAGTTATACAAATACCATGATCAGGGATTAAAAAGCGTTATGCTGACCTTTGATCTGCCTCCGAAAGCAGTTATCAAGAATGAATATGACTGTGTCATTTATACAAAAGAAGAGAGAAAAAGAATTCTGGAACAGACACCGCTCCATTATCTTGTGGAATATCCTTTTACACCGGAATTCTCTAAATTATCTCCCGAAGAATTCATAAGAGACATTCTTGTTGGCAAATTTGGTGCAAAAAGAGTGGTTGTGGGAGAGGATTTCCATTTTGGCCACAAACGTTCCGGCAATGTGGAAATCTTAAAGGAATTATCCGTCAAATACGGCTATGAACTTACTGTGATTCCAAAACTTCAGGATTTTGGGGAGGATGTAAGCAGTTCCCGTATCAGAAAATGTTTATCCACAGGAAATATGGAAGAGGCGAACCGCTTACTTGGCCTGCCTCCATTTACGATATATGGAGAGGTTGTTCATGGACAAAAGATCGGCACATCCGTACTTAACATACCGACAGCCAATCTAATTCTCCCGGCGAATAAATATCTGCCGCCAAATGGTGTATATGTGTCAAGAATCCTATACAAGGACCGAATCCTATATGGAATCAGCAACATAGGTGTGAAACCTACGGTAGATGATCATTTCAAAAAAGGATTGGAGACTTTTATCTTTGACTTTAACGAGAATCTCTATGGTTCTTATCTGGAAGTACAGCTTTTATATCACGTTCGTCCGGAACAAAAATTTGCTTCTCTTGAAGACTTAAAAAAGCAGATGAATGAAGATGCAGAATATGGACGCCGATATGTTGCCAATATGAAAGAGAACACATTTTAAGAATGAATCCGGATGATGTTTTCTCTCATGTAGAAATTTACTAAAAACTTCTAAAAGTACACAAAAATATTGTGTACTTTTTTTGTTATGTAAGGTATAATAACAGTATAAAGTAGGAAAATAACTACTTTCATGATACTGCAAATCACTGTTTTGTATACCTTTCAAAACAGTCAATATACACGAGATTTACGACATAAGGGGGTAACTATTATGAAAACAATTATCACCATCGGAAGACAGTACGGTAGCGGTGGAAGACAGGTAGGGCAGAAACTTGCGAAAGATTTGGGAATTCCATATTACGATAAGGAAATCTTAAAAGTAGCAGCTCAGGAAAGCGGCTTCTGTGAAGAATTATTTGAAAACTTTGACGAGAAACCAACTACCAGCTTCTTATATTCCTTAGTAATGGATCCATACGCATTAGGTTATAATTCCAACAGTTTTGAATTACCTCTGAATCATAAAGTATTCCTTGCTGCATTTGATGCGATCAAGTCTATCGCTGACAAGGGACCTTGCGTAATCGTAGGTAGATGTGCAGATTATGCATTGGCAGATTATGATAACGTAATCAACGTTTTCGTAAGTGCAGACCCTGATTATAAGATCCAGCGCACAATGAAGTTACTTGATGTAGACGAAGCGAAAGCGAAAGACATCATCGTGAAATCTGACAAACAGCGTGCAAGTTACTACAACTATTACACAAGTAAGAAGTGGGGCGAACTGAAGAGTTACGACCTTACTATTAACACAGCAGTAGTTGGAGAAGAAGGTGCTGTAGAGATTATTAAGAAAGCCATTGAGATGAAAGAGGCTTTCAAATAAATAGGATTAGGAATCCGTTAGTTTGGTGTTTTTGATGCTTAACTAACGGATTTTTATATAAAAATTTTACATTATATTATATAAGTAGGAGCACTTATTTTCATGGAATGGATTGAGTTATGGTTCTGTGCACTATTAATTACTTTCGGATTATATTACAGTACAGGTCAAAAGAATGGATATGCACATATAGAGGAAGATGTGTACTTACCACAGTATTATTGTAAAGCTCCAAAATTATTTTATTTACTTCGTAAACAGGAGTATTTGAGGTTTTCTATTTTTTTGGAGCATATAATTATTGGCTTTTCTTTCTTATTATATAGTTTGATTATTCTTATAGCTAATATTACAGCTTCTATTTTGAATATTACTTATTCGGACATTATACATAATTTTTTGGTGTCATTAATATTTATGATACCTGTTGTGAATATGATTTATGATGTAATATTGTGGTTATATATTTTATATCGGAAAAATAGAGATAATATAGATAAATATACTTATAAATAATAGAAAACAACTCAAGTCCGAAAACAGACTATATGCAATTGGTCTGCTTTCGGACTTTTTCCTAAATTAATTATGCTCTTTCAGCTAAGAATGCATCAATTGCTTCTTTTTCAGGAAGAGAAGGCTGAGCACCAAGATGCTGAACGGAGATAGCAGCTGCAGCAGAAGCGTAACGAGCGGATGCTACGATATCGCCAGTTTCAGCGAACTGTTTTACTAATACACCTGTAAAGCAGTCACCGGCTGCAGTAGGGTCAACAGCATTTACTTTGAATGTAGGAACCATCTGAGCGAGTCCTTCGCCATAGATGTAGGAACCTTTGTCGCCCATTTTAAGAACTACATATTTACAGTTAGATCTTTCCTTTAAGATCTTAGCTGCTGCAAGACAGGATTCATCATCAGTAGGAAGAATACCAACTAATGCATCAGTTTCTGTTTCGTTAGGAGAGAGGATTGTAATACCATCAAACTTTTCGATTGGATAATCCTGAGCTGGACCACAGTCAAGACATGTAATCATACCTTTAGCTTTTGCAAGTTCGAATGCTTTTACGTTTGTTTCTACAGGAACCTCTAACTGCATCATTAACGCATCATATTCTTTGCCTTCAAATGCGTTTTCTGCGTCAGCAGGAGTAGTAAGGTCGTTAGCACCTGTGTAAATTGCGATACGGTTCATACCATCTTCTTCAAGCATAATAACTGCCATACCTGTGTTTGCGCCTTCTGCAAGACGTACTTTAGAAGTATCTACGTTTACATCTTTTAACATGCCAAGAAGAGCTTCTCCGTTTGCATCCTGACCCATTGTACAACATACGGATACTTCACCGCCTGCTTTTGCAGCTGCAACAGCGGAGTTTGCACCTTTACCGCCGCCTGCATTAGAATATGTTGTTCCAAGGATACTTTCACTTGGATGTGGGATTCTTGGCATCTGTAAGATCAAGTCCATCATGATACTTCCTACCATTAAGATTTTTGCTGCCATAAGTTATTTCCTCCTTGTTTATATAGTTTACGTAACTAAATTTATAATATAATTATCTTAGATTTGGGAGGGAATGTCAAGGAAAGCGGACGTTTTCTAAGGGTAAGAATTAAGGGAGTTATAAGAGAGTACTAGTTCTCCATACAACAACCACGTCGTAAAATACGAGTTTTACGACGTGGCGGGGTAGTTTTTATTATATTAGGACCACAATTATAGACAAACTGTACTCTTAATCAAATAATTACTTGCTTTATGAAATCAAATAATCATGATTGATTTAGTATATTAATAGCCATATCTGCACATTCTTTCGTTAATCCACCGTTACTCCAGTTAGTCAAACAAAGGTGTTCTTTCATTTTTTGAAATCCTGGAAACATATTGTCATCTATGATTACATATGATTTATAGTTTTTATGTTCTGCCAGCCATTGCTTAATTTCCAGAGCACGTTTTCCAGAACCAATATGTGGTGCTATGTCAAATAATTCTAAACCAAAACTATGTAGGCGCTTTTCAAAATATAATTTGACCGGATTTTCATCTCCACGTAAATAATACATTTTCCAACTTGAAGTTAAAACTATTTTTGCTCCTGTACAATCTATAATTCGTTTTAATTGATAAAGACAGGCACCATCCATATCTTCTGTAGAATGTTCATGATTCATGACCCCATCAATATCTAAAAATATAATTTTTTCTAAAGATTTACAGTTTGTTGATTTATCAATTTTGAATAAATTTTTTAGCATATTTAATCTTTTTCCCGTAAACGAATACTTCTGGCTGCTTTGCGTTTATTGGCTTCTTTCATACCCGCATAATGTTTTCTTGTAGTATTTACATCTTTGTGCCCTAATGTGTCTGCGACTAAGTAAATGTCGCCTGTTTCATTGTATAAATTAGTACCAAAGGTACTTCGTAATTTATGAGGCGTAATTTTCTTCAGTGTGGTTACATTTGATGTGTACTTTTTCACCATGCGTTCTACAGATCTTGTGGTCAGGCGCATGTTTTTCAGAGAAATAAAGAAAGCATCTTCATGACCTTGTTCCGGGTTTTTATAATCACGATCATTTTCCAGATATTCTAACAATGCATCTGCGACTTCTTCACCAAAATAAACAAGATCTTCATTACCGCCTTTTCGAATGATCTTGCAGGAATAGTCGTCAAAATTGACATCATTTAAATTCAAGCCAACACATTCACTTACACGGATACCGGTACCTAATAAAAGTGTAAGGATTGCAATATCTCTATATCGTGTTTTCTGATAAGATTCTAATTGTTTATTAGTGAGATTTTCTCCGGATTCTACCTGATCCAATAATTCGACTACTTCATTGGGTTCTAAGCGGATAATGTTGTGTTCTTTGATCTTTGGAACATCTACCTGGCGGGCAGGATTGGTTTTTAAAAGATTTCGTTTCAAAAAGTAATCATAAAAAGTACGAATACAGGACAGTTTTCTTGCACGGCCTTCCGGACTATTGGAATATTCCTTTCCATCTCTGGTATAGTATTGTAAAAAAGACAAATATTCTTCGATATCCATAGGTGAAAGCAGATCCATTTCTTCAACTCGGATTGTTCGGATATCCTTTTTTTCAAAATAAGGATTATTTTCCTGTAAAAATCGAAAGAAATTGGTCAGATCATAGGCATAATTTTTTCTTGTGTTTGTACTTTTTCTGGATTCTAAAGAAAGAAAATATTCTCTGCAAAAGCCTGGGAGCTCCTTTAAGAGCTCCCTGATCTTTTCTATATTCTTTAAATCTTCTTTTTGTCTGTAACTGTTCTTCATTGCCATATTTATGTCCTCATAACAAAAACAGATAAAATGTTAACGGCCTGTTGGATAATCACAGCTGGCTTTTACGATTGCATTGTAAAGTGCTTCCCCATAAGAATCAAGATTTGCAGCCATAGACTTGGCTTCTGCAAGGTTGGAAATGAATCCTATTTCAGTTAAAACAGCCGGGTTATTATTTTTTAATAATACAGATAAAGTAGAGTCTACTTTTACTCCTCTGTCCTTAAAGCCTGTTGCGGCCTGTATATATGTCTGAACGATAGATGCAAGTTTATAACAGGTTAAACCTCCGGAATTGGATACATTGTGCTTAGAATTATAAAGTGTTTCTGTGCCTGTTGCAGAACTTGCAGTGGAAGAATTAATATGTACACTTACAAAGATATCTGCCCCAAGATTATTGGCAAATGTACGACGGTCCCATACTTTGGATATACCGCTTGGCAATGTGTTGCTTAAACGTGTACAATACACTTTATAATCGTTGTCTTGTTCAAATAATCGCGCCGCTGCTTTTACAATCCCCAGAGTAAAATCTGCTTCCTTATATAAATTGCCGTAACATGCGCCTGGATCACTGCCGCCATGTCCCGGATCCAATACGATAACATTTTTAAACATATTAGTCGGTTTTCCATTCATAATAAGGATTTTACTGCTTGTTTCTTTTATTCTCCATCCATTAATGGAACTGGTAATAAAAATAAGGCTTGTCTTTCCAGTTGAACTGCTGTAAGAATGTGAAAAACTTACGCCGGAAGGCAGAGATGGTTTATTATTGTTATAAAATGTTGTATAGTTTCCGGGAATCGTGATAACTAAACGTTTATTATGATAGTCATCTGTACAGGAAATAGTGCCTTTTGATACTGTGGAAGGCCGGGATAATGTAATGGTTTCTTTAAATGTATAGTCATTATTGTCGTCATCCATAGTATTACCGGATTCTGAGGTATACAAAATCTTTTTACCGCTGTTGCTATATGAATAGGATAATCCCATATAGGAGGCAGTATCTTTAGCCGGAATATATACACTGTAATCACCGCCAGACGTAAAGCTGACTGGAACAGGTGCACAAGATAAAGTGATAGATTTTCCATTAAATGTGCCTGTTTTTGAATTTAAACTTAAAATCAGAACATCTGACGTCTTTGTGTTGGTAATTGTAATTTTTTTGCTGGATGATTGATAGGAATAGGTGATATCTGCCATCTGACTAATGAAAGCCTTAGCCGGAATATAATTGTATCCTTCCACTACCAGAGCCGGTTCTGAAGCAAGAGATATGGATTGTCCATTATGGTATACATTTCTCTGGGTTATGAAATGTTTTTCTCCGTTAATATAACAATAGGTTGAACTAGCACTAACCGGTAATATATTTGATACAAATAAAAGTATGAATACAGTAAAAAAAGATATGATTCTTTTGGTCATAGGGAATCTCCAGTCATTATATTTAAAGTTGTATATTGCTTTTTTAACTAATATATTTTACCATAATAATGATTAAGATTCAATAAAATGTGAGGAATAATAAATGAAATTACAACAGTTATTAAGTTATACAAGACGTGCTGTAGATGATTATCAAATGATTCAAGAAGGAGATAAAATTGCAATCGGTATCTCTGGTGGAAAGGACAGCCTTGCTCTCCTCTACTCTCTTGCTCATCTGCGTATCTTTTATCCTAAAAAATTTGAATTAGAAGCAGTTACTGTGGATCTTGGATTTGGTAATCAGGATTTTGACGTTATTCAAAAATTATGTGACGAATTGAAAGTTAATTATACTATTCAGAAAACTGACATTGCAGAGATTGTTTTCGAAAGCAGAAAAGAAACTAACCCATGTTCTCTCTGTGCAAAAATGAGAAAAGGAGCTTTAAATGACCGAATGAAATCTTTAGGATGTAATAAGGTCGCTTACGGACATCATAAAGACGATATTATAGAAACTATGTTAATGTCTTTGATCTTTGAGGGAAGATGGCATACATTCTCGCCAGTTACATATCTGGATCGAATGGATATGACTGTGATTCGTCCATTTATGTATCTGAGCGAGGGGGAAGTTCAGGGTTTTGCAAAAGAATATAATCTTCCCGTTGCAAAAAGTCCTTGTCCCGTGGATGGGTATACAAAACGGGAATATGCTAAAAATCTGGTAACTCAGTTAAATGAAGACCATCCGGGTGCTAAAAACAGAATGTTCCGGGCAATCATTAACGGGAATATTACAGGATGGCCTGAATTAGCTCCAGGTGCCCCAAAAAGAAAACTATAAATAATACTTCTTATGCTTTAGGGCTGTCCTACAAAATAGGACAGCCCTGTAATATTATATAATAATTAATTAGTATCTGCATAGTAAGGAACTAATAAAGTACTTCCGGATTTAATGATGCTTCCTGTTAAATCGTTCATCTTGCGGACTTCGTCCATATAAGAATCTCTGTCTTTATATTCATATGTCATATATTCATCAGCAATTGACCAAAGAGTGTCGCCTTCTTCAATAAGGATAGCTGTATAGTATTTCTCTCTGGCTGAATCGGCACCTTTCGCTTCTACGTTCGCAACTCTGCTGGATCCAATGTATATGCCTAAAAACAACATACATACTGCAAGTAATATTAAAACAAATCCATAACCAAATTGTAATCTATGTACGTTTCTTCTCATAAGTAAACCCTCCTATGTTAATCTGTTAAATTGTTATATCACTTATGTGCCGAACAAATGTTTATTATGTTTGTATTATATCGAACAAACATTTGTTTGTCAATACGAAAAAGAAAATATGTTCGTATTTATTTCAAAAAACAAAACACTTGTTTTCTTTTTCGGGTTGTGATATACTTAATTAAAATATATACACTTTCCTTTTGTAGTTGTGAAAGTATTAGTTTTTTTAGAAACAGAGGATGATACTATGAGTTATGGTAAGATTAGCAAAAAACAATTAGAGATTTTAGAATACATGAAAAGTGAGATTTTAGCGAAAGGATATCCGCCATCAGTTAGGGAAATCTGTGAAGCAGTATCCTTAAAATCTACTTCTTCTGTCCATTCCCATTTAGAGACTCTTGAGAAGAATGGTTATATTCGAAAGGACCCTACAAAACCCCGTGCAATTGAGATTATCGATGATCATTTTAATCTTACAAGAAGAGAACTTGTGAATGTGCCTATTATTGGTACTGTCACTGCAGGTCAGCCTATTCTTGCAGTTGAGAATATAGAAGGATATTTTCCAGTTACACCGGAATTTTTACACAACAAGCAGCCTTTTATGCTTAAAGTAAAGGGTGAAAGTATGATAAATGCTGGTATATTTGATGGGGATTATATTCTTGTGGAAGAAACTACAACGGCCTATAATGGTGACTATGTTGTTGCTATGATTGGTGAAGAAGTTACAGTTAAGACATTTTACAAGGAAAAAGGTTATTTCAGACTTCAGCCGGAGAATGATTTTATGGAGCCGATTATTGTGAATGATCTTTCTATTCTTGGCAAGGTTATCGGTTTATTTAGAATGTTCAATTAGTTGATTATTTCTACTTATTTTATTCGTAATATTAACATTGATACATAAAAAGAGGTTCTTGCAAAACATATGCAACAACCTCTTTTTCGTTTAATCTAGTTTTTCTAGTTTAATTCTTCAATTGTAATGATGTTTCCATCTCTCCAGATTCTTTCTAAGTCGTAGAACAGACGGTTTTCTCTGTCAAATACATGTACGATAATATCACTGTAATCGAGAAGTACCCAATTGCCCTCGCTGTAGCCTTCTACCTGTTTTACAGGATGACCTGCTTTGTGAAGCGCTTCATCTACATTGTCAGCCATGGCCATTACCTGATTGCTGTTTGTTCCATTTGCAATGATGAAATAATCAGCAAGTACAGATACGCCGCTGATGTCGATAATTGTAATGTCTTCTGCTTTTTTATCTTCTAATGCAAGATATGCAAGTTTTGCCATTTCTTTCGATGTCATAATAGTTACCTCCTTGTTGTTAACAATGAAAAACACTATAGTGCTTTTGAATTGTTATAAAACTCATAAGTAGCTTCTGTCTGGGGATCAATAACAGATCCTTTTGATTTCAAATAATATAATGTCCCGGATAATATTTTTAAAAGACAGGCGTCCAAATCGGAAAATGCAAGTTCCCGGATGGTTGCAAGATGAGGTGCCCGGTCTCTGTTCGGTTCCATATAATCGGCAATGTAAAGAATTTTTTCAAGAATTGTCATGTCTGGTTTTCCAGTTGTATGACATTCGATTGCATTTATAATTTCTTTGTCTTCCACGCCATATTTTTCTCTGGCCAGATATGCGCCAACCTTAGCATGGAGAAGTTCCGGAAATGCTTTTTCATATTCACTAATGGACAGTTCATATTGTATGCATTTTTCTACTAATCTCTCACCGGAATAATGTTTGGCACAATCGTGCAGCAAACCGGCCATGCGTGCCTGTTGCATATCTGCTCCGTAACGCATGGCAAGGGCGCAGCAGGTATATTCTACTCCTAAAGTATGTTCATATCGTTTGGATGATAATCTTGCCTGAAGGGAATATTTGATTTTATCAATGTTATACATCTTTTTTCTCCTGAACATATAAACCTTGTTCTATAATGTAAAAAGCAACTTTATCAGGAACAAGATAGCGGATACTTTTTCCTTCCCGGCACCGTTTGCGAAGCTGGTTAGAAGAAATCTCTAAACTTGGTGAGAAGAGACATTCGATGTGGGCATCTTCAAATTCGCTCTGAAGGTACTCAATCTGACTTTCTATATCGAATGTTGCCATGGAATCGCGGGTTGCAACAAGAAGTGTTGCCATCTTAACAATTTCTCCTGCTTCTTTCCAGGAATCGAAGTGGAACAGGGAGTCAGCGCCCATAATAAAATAATATTCATGTTCCGGATTTTGTTCTGTCAGAATACGAAGGGTTTCTACGGTATAAGTTACACCTTCCCTGTTTACTTCAATATCAGAAAAAGTAAATGCATCATTATTTTCAATCGCAAGTTTTACCATGTCACATCGCTGCTCGTCTGTTACATTCTTGCTTAATTTCTTATAATATGGTTTTTTATTCGGCATGAATAAAACTTCATCAAGACCAAACTGTTCATATGCGGTCTGCCCAAGAATTAAATGACCGTTGTGGATCGGATTGAATGTTCCGCCCATAATACCGACTTTCTTTTTTGCCATATTGTTCACCTGTTCTTATTTAGGGAGTTCGATTTTTCTCTTCTTTTCGTTTTTTGCTTCTTTGTAAAGTGTGATTTTCTTTCCAACAACCTGAACAACTTCAGAACGTGTTCTTTCTGCAATCACTTCTGCGATGGCTCTTGAATCGTCTGCACAGTTTTTAAGGACAGAAATCTTAATTAATTCGCGGGCATCAATGGCCTCGCGGATTGCTTCGATTAATTCCGGTGTAAGGGATGATTTACCAACCTGGAAAATAGGATCCATGGTCATGGCAAGGCTTCTTAAATAAGCTCTCTGTTTGCTTGTCATTATCATAGCATTTATCCTCCGTTTTAACGATAATATTCAAATTCAAGATTATAAAGTTTTACGGTATCTCCTTCTTCGATACCAAGATTCTCAAGTTCTTCTAAAATGCCATTCTCTTTCATAAAATTCTGGAAGAAAGCAAACCCTTTTTCAGATTCTAAGTTTGTATAACCAAGCATACGTTCCACACGAGGACCTTCTACAAGGAATACGCCCTCTTCTTCTTCGCTTCTGGAAACAGAAATAGGTCCTGAAACATCCTGATATACATCAGGGAAGAATTCCTGTTCGAATTCTACCGGTTCGTCCGGAAGTTCAGCAAGCAGGCTGTTCACATGCCAGAGAAGTTCTTTTACGCCTTGACCGCTTACGGCAGAGATTGGCATGACACGTGTGCCTTCCGGTTCAAATTCTTCTTTTAATAAAGAAATAATATCTTCTACTTCATCTTCCATAAGAGTATCCATCTTGTTAGCTGCAATCACCTGTGGACGTTTTAAAATCTCTGGATTGTATTTTTCCAATTCTTCGTTGATTGCTTTAATATCCGCAATGGGATCTCTTCCTTCCACAGAAGCACCGTCAACCATATGAATGATTACTTTTGTTCTTTCAATATGACGGAGGAATTCATATCCAAGACCCACACCTTCTGATGCTCCTTCAATGATACCTGGAATATCAGCAATCACAAAGCCTGCACCTTCTGCAAGGTCTACAACACCAAGGTTAGGATTGAGGGTAGTGAAATGATAGTTGGCAATCTTTGGTTTCGCGTTTGTTACACGGGATAAAAATGTGGATTTTCCTACGTTTGGGAATCCCACAAGACCAACGTCAGCAATTACTTTTAACTCAAGCTGTACCCATAGTTCCTGAGCCGGCTGGCCAGGCTGGGCATATTTTGGTGCCTGCATAACCGCTGTTGCATAGTGACGGTTTCCCTGACCGCCTCTGCCGCCTTTTAATAAAACAACAGGCTCTTTCTTATTAGACATATCCATAATAACTTTGCCTGTTTCTGCATCTTTAATAATGGTTCCCGGCGGAACTTTTACGATTTTATCTTCTCCGTTTGCACCGGTACATTTCTTCTTGCCGCCTTCCTGTCCGTCACCGGCACAGTATTTTCTTACATGACGGAAATCTACCAATGTGTTGAGTCCTTCGTCTACAACAAATATTAAATCTCCGCCTTTGCCGCCGTCACCACCGTCCGGACCGCCGTTCGGTACGTAAATTTCTCTGCGGAAAGAAACATGTCCGTCGCCGCCTTTGCCAGAGCGGATAAAAATCTTTGCTCTATCTGCGAACATAATAACACCTGCCTTTCGTTATGTGTCATCTATATATCAAATCTTCAAACGTAATTGATATTACATTTGTTAGTAAGTTACGAATATTCTATATTAATAGTATCTATAAAAAGCAAGGTTCTGATTATGAACTTTGCTCTGTTTTATTATAACCAATCAAAAGTCATTTATCTATTCTGTATTTTGTTATAATTGTGTTTTTAATGTATGTTTCCAGCGAAAAAAAACGGCTCCAATACTCTGTGATTGAAGCCGCTTAATATCTTAATTACGCTACTGGATATACAGAGCACTGTTTTTTGTCTCTGCCTTTTCTTTCGAAATGTACAACACCATCAACTAATGCGAATAATGTGTCATCTCCACCACGTCCAACGTTCACACCTGGGTGAATCTTTGTACCACGCTGTCTGTAAAGAATGTTTCCAGCTTTAACGAACTGTCCGTCAGCTCTTTTCGCTCCAAGTCTTTTAGCCTCGGAATCTCTACCGTTCTTAGTAGAACCAACACCCTTTTTATGAGCGAAAAATTGAAGGTTCATTTTCATCATGGTCGTTACACCTCCTTATGGAATACTTTTATATACTTTGAGCCATACTCACTTTGAATCGATTCAATGCCCATTACGTAAGAGTCCATCAGTAACCGTCCACCAGAACTAAGCTGATGTGGGAAAACAACCTGAATAAATCCGGTGTTTTCATCTTGGGTTAATTCGAGGGTATCCTTCGTAAGGCTTTCAAGAGAATTAATCGCGTTTATCGTCAGCACGGAAATGGATGCACATACAATGTCAAAACCATATTCACCGCTGCCTGCATGGCCTTTGCACTGAAAACTTTTGTAGTTTCCTGTGCGGTCCTTGTAGATCGTAATCTTTGTCATTCTTCTCTACCTGGATCAATTATGCATTAATTTTTTCGATTTTAACCTGTGTAAATGCCTGTCTGTGACCCTGTTTTTTGTGGTATCCGGATTTTCTTTTGTATTTGTATACAATAACTTTTTTACCTTTACCATCGCCAATTACAGTTGCTTCAACGGATGCACCAGCTACTGTTGGGTTACCAACTTTAGCTTCTTCACCGCCTACAAACAGAACCTGGTCAAAAGTATAAGTTGTACCAGCTTCAGCGCCAAGTTTTTCAACTCTGATTACATCGCCTTCGCATACTTTGTACTGTTTTCCACCTGTTGCAATAATAGCGTACATGAACGTCTCCTCCTATTACTCAAATCTCGCCAATTACGGTATCTGCCACTTGGACAGAGTTTTAACCTCGTTGTGCGGCTTAACCTCAAATATAATATCAATTCTGAAATCATCTGTCAAGTCTTTTTTTGAATTTTTTGTAATAAATTCTTAATATTTCTCAAAACAGCATTGTCAAAATTGCAAATGATATTTTAGCTGAAATATTGATTTATTGCAAGAGTTTTGATAAAATATTTATTGTATGTGATATTTTATGCAGATAGTCATTTTCAATAGATTATTAATTTCAATAGAAAGGTTTACAATATGAAATTATTAAGGACAGGATTATTTTTATTGCTCATATTACCGGTTATATATGGCCTGCCTGTGCATGCAGATTCTTACCAGCCATCAGAGCATACATTAAATGCGGTAGAAGATATTTTAGATGGAACAAGTTTATCTGAATGCCTTATGGTACAGAAAGACTCTCAGGATAATGAGATTACAATGGAGATGACATACGGGGAAGCAATTCTTGCCGCAGGTGCAGAACTTAATCTTAGTCCTCTGGAACTTGCTGCTACTATTGTTCAGGAGACAGGAGGCAGCTTGAATCTCGATACTGCTTCTCCTCTTGAATATATCTATGACAAAGCAGAAAAAATACTAACAGGTACGAACTCGGATGTTATGTATGCTTCTTTTAAAACAACTACAACTGTAAATTACCGTACAGGGGCAGGTACTTCCTATGATAAAGAAGGTTCATTAGAAAAAAATACGGTAATTCAGGTAGAAATCGGCTATTCTAAAAAGGCAGACGGATATGTGTGGTATCGATTTAAGAATAATTCAGGTACGTATTACATAGCATCAGAATATCTTAAAAAGGTGGAAACGTCCAATCCTGATACTCCAACCGTTCCGGAAGAACCTTCTGTACCGGAGGAACCGGAAGTAACCTATACAAAGTATAAAACAACAACAAAAGTGAACTATCGAGATGGCGCCGGTACTTCTTATAACAAGAAAGGAAGTTTGACAGCCGGAACAGTGATCGAGGTTGAAGACGGCTATTCCAAAACAGCCAACGGCTATACATGGATGCGGTTTAAAAATACTGCAGGAACCTATTATATTGCATCAGAATATCTTAAAAAGGTGGAAACGTCCAATCCTGATACTCCAACCGTTCCGGAAGAACCTTCTGTACCGGAGGAACCGGCAGTAACCTACACAAAGTATAAAACAACAACAAAAGTGAACTACCGAGATGGCGCCGGTACTTCTTATAACAAGAAAGGAAGTTTGGCAACGGGAACAGTGATCGAGGTTGAAGACGGCTATTCTAAAACAGCCAACGGCTATACATGGGTCCGTTTTAAGAATACTGCAGGAACTTATTATATTGCCTCTGAATATCTGAAAAAGATTAGTTCTTCTACTAATGATACAACAAATTCAAATACTCCGGATAATACTACAGGTTCACAAATTACCTATACAAAGTATAAAACTACTACAGGCGTAAATTATCGTACAGGAGCCGGTACTTCCTACAAAAAGGCTGGATCTTTTGCACCAGGAACGGTTATACAAGTTGAAAATGGATATTCTAAAACAGCCAATGGCTATACATGGGTCCGTATTAAAACAACTTATGGCACTTACTATATCGTTTTAGAATATTTAAGAAAGGCCTAATGGATTCGTCTATTAAATTGTAAATGAAATTATAGGTATAAAAAAGGAAACTTCAATAACTGCATTGAGGTTTCCTTTTTCTGTTTCTTATTCATATTAATCATTTAATGGAACTGTTTCCTGAATCATTAAATTCGCCGCCTGTTCATGAAGCGGTTTTTTCACTTTTTTTCTTGTAATCTCGATTAGATTCAGCTTAGTCATATCGATAAGGCTTGTTTTGATTCGGTCTTTTCGAAGCATCACATCGAATTCTTTCATCAGTCTGTGACGGCTTTCTTCTTTTTCCATATCAATAAAGTCAACAATGATAATACCGCTTAGATTACGAAGTCTTAATTGATGAGCAATCTCTTCTGCTGCTTCAAGATTGATCTTAAGGAAATGTTCCTGGGACTTTCTTTTACCAATAGATTTGCCTGTATTCACATCGATAACGACCATGGCTTCTGTCTGCTGGATAATCAGATAGCCGCCGGATTTGAGCCATACACGTTCACCAAGAGCCTTTTGAAGATTGGTATCAATACTATAAACCTGAGTAAGTCCGGTAGTCTTTGATTCGAAGAAACGAAGCTTCTGAAGATCCATTGGCTGATATATCATAAGATACTGAGATATCTCATCAAACAGTTCCTTATCATCGGTTATGATTTCTTTCAGATTGCGTTCTCTTAAATCTCTGATATCCATCAGATAACCGGACGGAGCTTTCGATACAAGAGAAAAGCAGGAAAGATAAGGTGCTCTTTTCATAAGATTGTTCATCTGTTCTTCTAAGATCATAGCTTCTTTGATGATGGCACTGTCCGGTGCATCAAGAGCATTGGTTCTTACAATGATTCCTGTATTTTCTCCTTTATAAGGTTCAATGAGATCTTTTAAGTGCTTTCTCGCTGCAGAATCTTCAATCTTGCCGGACACACCAATCGTTGGATTCATGGCCGTGATAACAAGATATTTACCCGTCAGATTAATGTTGGAAGTTACAGAAGGAGCTTTTGTCTTCATAGCTTCTCTGGAAATCTGAACTAAGATCTCGTCTCCTTCCTGAAGCTTGTTATTATTCTTTGGATTCAGAAAAATATGTTCCTTGTTGATATCTAAAGGATAATAACAAAGGAGACCGGCTTCTACTTCCACGAAGGCTGCATTGATGTTCTTTACAATGTTTTTTACTTTACCGGTATAAATATTGCCAAGAAGCTTCTTCTCTTCTACAGGTTCCACAGATAGTTCTGCAATCTTATCGTCCTCAAAAAGGGCGGAAATAATATGATTATTCTGTTTTGTAATAATAAGTTTTGCTTCCATAGTATCTATGATCTCCATATGATAGAAAGCCTAGGGCATAGTAATAAAAGTATATTATTCTTTTTCATCTGCCATTGGCTCCAAAATGTCGGATCCTGCTGCACCGAGAGGAATAAGTTCTCCTTTGGCACCTTCCATATAAGTGTCAAGACGGTGGAACATGAAACCGTTTTTCTCATATTCAAATCCAAGGTACTGGCAGTATGCTTCCATAACCAGTTCCGGTTTTAAGTTTACTGCACTTCCTGTTTTTACTTTTAAATAAAGGGCCTGATCGTTAAGAGCGTAGCCTAAAGATACTCTTTCTACCATCTTTTCAGGATCCATTACTTTCGTGTTAATCGTAAAAAATTCATAGATCATTGGTAAGATATCCACTTCTGCTGTGGATTTTTTTGTTTCCTTTGTCATCATGATGTGTTCCTGGCAGAGGAAGTTATCTACCTGAGTTAAGAAGGCATCAATATTATAATAACCCGGACGGAATGTAATTTCATAATCTGCTGCCGCTACCGTAGACATGGCATTTTTTGCATCGTCAGGAAGAAGTTTGTACTCAAGAAGGGCAATTCCTTCATTCATGACAGCATTAATTCTTTCAATCATCACTTCGGAAGAATCTGTGCTATTGAATTCAGCATCCAGATACTCTCCTTCACTGGTAAGTCCGATTCCAAGAGGAGCCGCAAAAGAAATAATCTGGTGAGGACTGAAACCTTTGGAATAAGCAATATCTACTTTGGCACGGCGGAATGCTTTCTGAAAATAACGCATCACATCCAGATGTCCGATAAATTTAATGGGTCCGATTTTACTAAATTTCATTCTAATTTTCAAAGCAGACACCTCCTTTGTAACGAGTTGCACCGCAGCCGTTACATTTTGCACGGCAGTTTGGTGTTACTTCTGCTGCCATGGCACGTTCCCATTCTTTCTTTAAGAATGTCTTTGTTACACCGCAGTCAATGAAATCCCAAGGGAATACTTCATCTAAAGAACGTTCTCTTAATGTATAGAAATCAATATCAATACCATTCTTTTCAAATGCAGCCAGCCATTTGTCATAATAGAAATATTCTGTCCAGGAGTCGTAGAGACATCCGTCCATATAAGCATCATAAATTGCTTTGGCAATCTTTCTATCGCCACGGGCAAGAATACCTTCTAAGATGGTTGTTTTTGCATCATGGTATTTTAAGCTTAAACTTTTACGATTGTGCATAGATTTCATTGTGTCATTGACTCTTCTTGCACGTTTCAGGTATTCTTCCGGAGTACACATAGTGGCCCACTGGAATGGAGTAAATGGCTTTGGTACGAAGAAAGAAGCGCTTGCACTGATAGACACACGGCCGTTTCTGTCAGCCTTATCTAATTTGTAATATGCCATAGCCACATCTTCACAAAGCTGGGCAATGCCCTTCTGGTCTTCCACTGTTTCTGTAGGCAGTCCTAACATGAAATAGAATTTTAATTTATTCCAACCACTCTTAAATGCTTTTAAGGAACCATCGAGAATATCTTCTTTTGTAAGCCCCTTGTTGATTACATCACGGAGTCTCTGAGTACCTGCTTCCGGAGCAAAAGTAATGCTGCTCTTCTTTACATCTTGTACACGTTTCATTACATCTAATGCAAATGCATCAATACGAAGAGATGGTAAGGAAATGTTGACACGCTGTTTCTCTTTGTATTCTTCGATTAAGAAGTAAGTGAGCTCTTCTAAATCTGAGTAATCACTGGAACTTAAGGAACTTAAAGAAATCTCATCGTATCCGGTACTTTCCAGCATGGCAACTGCTTTCTGTTTTAACATTTCAAGGGAACGTTCTCTGTTTGGACGATAAATCATACCTGCCTGACAGAAACGGCATCCACGGATACATCCACGCTGGATTTCCAGAACGCAGCGATCCTGAGTTGCTTTGATAAATGGCACAACCGGTTTTTCAGGATAGAAAGTATTGGATAAATCCATGACGATCTGTTTCTTAATCGGAAGGGTTGCATTTTCGTCGATGGAGAACATCTCTTTTACGGTTCCGTCCTCATTGTATGTGACATCGTAAAATGCAGGAACATAGAGCCCTTCCATTTTGGCAGCTTTCTGAAGGAATTCCTTACGAGTACCGCCTGCTGCCTTATGAGCTTTGTACATATCGATTAAATCGTAATACTGAGTTTCACCTTCCCCAACATAGATAATATCGAAGAAATCAGCGATTGGTTCCGGATTGTAAATACATGGGCCGCCGCCGATAACAATTGGAGCATCCTCTTTTCTGTCTTTAGAGAAAATGCCAATCTTTGCAAGGTCAAGAATCTGTACGATGTTTGTATAGCACATCTCATACTGGATTGTAATGCAGAGGAAATCAAATAAAGCGATTGGATCCTGTGTCTCTAAAGCGAACAGAGGAATATCCTCCTCTTTCATAATCTTGTGAAGGTCTACCCATGGGGAGTAAACACGTTCACAATATACGTCATCTCTTAAATTGAACATATCGTATAAAATCTGGATGCCTAAGTGGGACATGCCGATTTCATATACATCCGGGAAGCACATAGCAACACGCACTTTGCCTTCCGGATCTTTCATCACAGAGTTAACTTCGCCGCCGATGTAGCGGGCAGGTTTTTCAACCTGTAATAATATTTCATCTCTTAAAGCTAAATCTCTCATAGTAATCCTTTCATTCGTTCTTTCCGTTTGTAGAACAATAATCTTCATCATGTACCATGCTTTTTATAAAAGGGTACAAAAAGGAAAGGTGGGTAAATACACACCTTTCCATATTATACGGATATTGAGTTTTTATTGCAAGTGAAAAATGATGCTTATGGATTTTTTACTTATCTAAGTATAGTCCTTTCTTTACATAATTCATAGAAATTGATAAAATGAAATATCAATATTTTTCTTACAAAAGATAGAAAACGGAGGACTTTTTATGGCCGGAGGCAGAAATTCATTGGGACCGAAAGGCTTCTTAACAGAAGAAGAAAAACAAAATATGCCCAAAGTAACAAGAGAACTGTTAATACGTATCCTCTCCTATCTAAAACCTTATTGGCTGCAGTTTTTATTTGTGTTTATTTCGATTCTCCTTTCTGCAACAGTAGGATTGATGCCGTCCATTATTACCGGACGCATTGTAGATCAGGCATTGGTTGGCGAGGATTTAACCCTGCTCATCCGCTTGCTGATTATGGCGTTTTGTGCTCTTACTGTCAGTCAGCTCATCGGTGTTCTGGAAAGTTATATTAATTCATGGATTTCTCAAAGAATCATCTTTGATATGAAGAATCAGATGTATCGTCATCTCCAGTACATGCCCCACTCTTTCTTTACGACAGAGAAACAGGGCGACATTATTACACGAATGAACACGGATATCAGCGGTGTAAGTACCGTGATCAGCGGCACTCTTTCCAGCATTGTCAGCAACACAGCTACTGTTATTACGACACTTGTGGCACTCTTTTCCATGAGCTGGCAATTAGCTTTAGTCGGCATTGCTGTGATTCCTCTTCTTATTCTTCCAACCAGAAGTGCGGGAAAAACTCGTTGGATGCTTCTTAGCGAAAGCCAGGCGAAAAATGATGAACTAAATCAGGTCATCAATGAAACATTGTCTGTCAGCGGGTCTATGCTTGTGAAGATATTTACCCGTGAAGAAAAAGAATATGAGAAATTTGTTAAAGTAAATGGGGAAGCTACAGATATTGCCTTGAAAGAACGCCGAAGCGGCAAATGGTTTATGGTTGTCATGGGAATGTTCAGCCAGATAGGCCCTTTGTTGATCTATTTTGTCGGCGGCCTTCTTATTATTAACAAATGGGATGCAGCTCTTTCTGTAGGTACGATTACTGCTACAGTTGCCCTGATTAACCGACTTTATCGTCCTGTAGAGTCCTTACTGAATCTGCAGGTGGATTTCACACGTTCCCTTGCTCTCTTTACCAGAATCTTCGATTATTTTGACCGGGAAAATACAATCACCTCACCGGAAAATGGACAGAAACCGAATGTGTACATGCAGCCTATCGAATATAAAAATGTTGTGTTTAGTTATGATCCTTCCAAGCCTCTTTTGACAGATGTGAATTTTACTGTTCCCGGAGGTAAAATGTATGCCATTGTGGGACCATCCGGTTCCGGTAAATCTACTGTTGTTAACATGATTCCACGTCTTTATGATGTGCTTGACGGCAGTGTGACTATCGCCGGTGTTGATGTCAGAGATTTTGACCTTCCTTATCTTCGATCTTGTATCGGTGTGGTAACTCAGGAATCTTATCTCTTTAACGGAACCATTCTGGATAATCTTCGTTATGCAAAGGAAGATGCTACCATGGAAGAAATTGAGGCTGCCTGCCGTATTGCCAATATCCATGATTTTCTCATGAAACAGCCAAAAGGATATCTTACAGAAGTAGGTAACAGGGGCCTTAAACTTTCCGGCGGCGAAAAACAGAGAATCTCCTTAGCCAGAGTCATCTTAAAAGACCCTAAGATTCTGATCCTTGACGAAGCTACCAGTGCCCTTGATTCCATCTCTGAGAATGCCATCCAGGATGCTCTTGAGAATATGATGAAAGGCAGAACAAGTATTGTCATTGCCCATCGTCTCTCTACGATTCTTAAAGCAGATCAGATTCTTGTTGTAAAAGACGGTGTTATCTCAGAACAGGGAATTCATGACGAACTTCTTGCACTTGGAGGCACTTATAGAGAATTGTTTGAAACACAGTTCCGTCAGGCAATTGACTACGAAACACAGTCCTCTTTGAATATTGAGGCATTCAGTACATCCCATCAGGTAAAAAGAATCACGGAGGATGACATCTCTGATGTATATGCACTTTGTAAGTCAAATCAGAAATATTATCAGTATATGAGCAGTGCTCCTACTGTGGAAAGTTTAACGGAAATCATCAGCCGTGTTCCAGAAGGCGACGGAAAGAATGATAAGTATTTTGTCGGTTTCTATGAAGGAGAACATTTGATTTCTGTGCTAGAATTGATAACCGGATATCCGGAAAGCAATGATGCCTTTATTGGATGGTTTATGGTAGACGGTCATCGTCAGAGACAGGGAATCGGCTCTCAGATTTTTGCTGATGTGCGCGCCGCCATGGCGGCTCAAGGATACGATTCTCTCTCTCTTTCCTGCGAAAAGGAAAATGAAGATGCCATTAAGTTCTGGAAAGCTCAGGGATTTAAGCGCACTTCACAAGATGCAAATCGTATCAATTATGCAAGAGAAATATGATGATAATACAAGTATAATAATATAATTAAAAAAGATACTGAGTTTTCATATCGATATGATCCTCAGTATCTTTTTTAGTTAAAGATTAGTGCAAAATGGAACAGACGTGTTTACATCAAACAATTCATAACTACACTAACCATCATCTCTTTTTCTTCCGGTCTTGATTCAGCAATCATAATGGTTAATGCAACTAAAGTAAAGTCTTCGATTCTTTTTCGTCCATCTATAAATAAAGCATGATTTCTATCTAAGAAGTATAAGAACATAGTTGCTGCAATTCGTTTATTACCATCAAAGAAGCTGTGATTTTTCGTAACGAAATAGAGCAGATTAGCTGCTTTTTCTTCTAAAGATTCATATAATTCCACACCTGCAAAAGATTGATAGATATTACCGATACTTCCCTTAAAAGAATCATCTTTTTCTTTTCCAAATAATGAGGATTCATCACCGAAACGCATACTGTTTATTACATCTATGCACTCGTCGTAACGGAGTACATAAGTAGCATCGTTCCCTTTTGGTCTGGTCATTGTCTGGTGATCGTAAGAATCTAATAAGTCCAGGGCGGTACTGTATTTTTCAATGACAGAAAGAACCTGCTTACTGTCAAGTTCATTCTCCGTACGTCTCATAATACGTATTACTTCTCCTAACTGTTTGATACGAGTATCATTCACTGCATAACCTTTTAATATGTATTGTTTTAAAACTGAATTCGCCCAGCGGCGGAACTCGACTCCACGTTTGGATTTGACACGATAACCGACAGAGATGATTACATCTAAAGTATAAAAAGGAACTGTTTGTTTAACTCCATCAACACGCATTTTTTGCGTGTTGTTATTCTTATCGACTTCATCTTCAGAAAATACATTATTTATATGTTTTCTGATTGTTTTTTCATCTCTGTCAAATAACTGTGCCATTTGATTTGCACTCAACCATACAGTTTCATTTTCAATAGGAACTGGTAGAGACATGCTTTTATCATCAGTTTCAAAAATTACAATTTCATTATTTTTAATCATACAAATCTTCTCCTTTCTTCCTTAAACTTATAATTCAGTCAAAATAACTTTAAATAAAATCGGTAAAATACATTTAATCATTTAAAAATAGTATGCATACATTTGGCGGAACAGATGTTCTGTAATAATAATACCATAATCTTACAATTTTTACAATACAAAAACAACTGCTAATTACAAATTATACCAATAGTATAAAATTATGTATCCTATTTTCCTTCCATTGCCATCGCCACAAAACGCTCGTAATTCATCTCATTATTTTATATAATAAAAATAGAACTTTTACTTAGAATTCTCGTCTTTATATATAAATCGAAAGGAGTGATGCTCAGATGAAAAATAGAAAGAAAACATACCTGACAGGAATTATGATTGCTTTCTTAGCCGTTATAGTAACTGCCACAGCAATTTTACTTCCGAAAGGAACTTCTCTCCCATCTTCGGCATTTGCTATCGCTAAAGCCGCCTATCCTGAGTCAGCTCAGTTTCCGGATGAGATGAATTATGTGGATGAGAATGGAAATTATGACTATGAAACCTTTGAAAAAGACATGGAAGTCTGGTATGAGGAACGAAGAAATCAAAGAAGAACTGAGAATTATACGGACAGTGTGAAACAATATTACGTTAAGACAATGCGTCAGTTTTTATCCGGACAGGATAAGGAATCGAACACGGTGTGCTCTCCTTTGAATATCTACATGGCACTTTGCATGCTTGCAGAAGTCACTGATGGAAACAGCCGGCAGCAGATTCTTCAACTGTTAGGACAGGACAATATGGATGCTTTAAGAGAAGGAGCTATGGATCTTTGGAATACCACTTATCGAAATGACGGGGCAGTAACCAGTATTTTGGCTAACTCTATCTGGTTAAATGAAGATATCTCATATAAAGAAGAAACTTTAAAGAATCTTAGCGAACACTATTATGCTTCTTCTTTTAAGGGAACTATGGGGTCTGAGGCTTATGATAAAGCCCTTCAGGAATGGCTGGATGAACAGACCGGAGGATTGTTAAAAGAACAGGCTAAGGATATTAAGATGGATCCAAGTAATATTATGACCATTGCTTCTACAGTTTTCTTCCAGTCCAAGTGGCAGAATGAATTTAATCCGGTTAATACGAAGCAGGGAATTTTTCATGGACCATCCGGGGATATGACGGTTGATTTTATGAAAGATAGTTCCATGGGAACCTATTATTGGGCAGATTCTTTTAGTGCAGTAAAGAGGGCGTTAGATACAGAGGGAAATGCCATGTGGTTTATTCTTCCGGATCAAGGGATTCAAGTAAATGATCTGTTAGAAGAGGAACAGACATTTCAGCTTATACTAAACACAAATCAGTGGACAAATGAAAAATATGTATTGATCAATGAGTCCATTCCAAAATTCGATATTACTAGCCAGATGGAGTTATCTGGAGGCTTAAAAAATTTGGGGATTACCGATGTGTTTGAAATTGGAACAAGCGATTTCAGTCCGATGGCCGATGACATTGCAGACATTTTCTTATCCAAAGTCAACCATGACACACGAGTGGCCATAGATGAAGAAGGTGTAACAGCTGCTGCCTACACAGTAATGATCCTTTGTGGTTCAGCTATGCCAGAAGAAGAAGTGGATTTTACTGTAGACAGACCGTTTTTATTCGTCATCACCAACCCTAATGGTCTTCCTCTCTTTGCAGGAATTGTGAATCAACCAAATTAAAGCACTCCTCTACTGATAAATTCTCGTCTCCGAGCATTTGCATGCAAAGATTGACCTGGTCATATTGTTCCAAACCCAATTGTCTATCCAGAACAAGGAGTGTCAAAAAGAATATCAGACAAAGCAAGCAGCGGATCTTAAAATAAGAAAAGTATCCGCTGCTTTGTTCTTCCTTTGTTCTTTTATTGTTTCGTCCGGAATAAGAATTACGAATCTGATAAAATTCTTTTTCAGTCATAAAAGCTCCTGAAAGGTATATGATTTATTTCATATTATGTGAAAGAATCTATATTATTCTTTCATAACATTTTTTTAAAAAAGATTTTAAAATCCCTGCAGCGGGAACGGCAAAGATCATGCCGGCAACACCAAATAAGGTCCCTCCGATCAAAATAGAAACTATAATAAAAAGAGGCCGGATCTGCATCTGTCTGCCTAATATTTTGGGACCGATAATACTGCTGTCCAGTTGTTGAATGAGAATGAGATAAATCAGTGCAATCACTAAAAGTGGATAACTTTCCTCAATGATACAGACAATAATGGTAAGGGAAAATGCAATGATTGGACCAAGATAGGGAACCAGATTACCGATTCCAGCCAAAATTCCGATAGAAATTCCCAAAGGGACATGGATAAACCAAAGCCCCAAACTGATCAGGATTCCCATAAGCAAGGCATCCATTGACTGGCCTTTCAGATAAGAAAAAAGAATCTCTTTGGATTCCTGTGTGGCTTGGATAAGAAAACGATTTGTTTTTTTGCTTAAAACCCGTCTTCTCCATTTTCTTATATCTGCCAGATAAGAATCCCAGTCTAAAAGCAGATAAATAGAAATTAGAACAGAAATCACCATTTTTCCAAGGATACGGGGAAGACGGAATAAAATATTTACCATCGCGGAAGTATCAATTTTAAAACGGTTTGAATTAAGAACTGGGAATTTGTCTGTAATATTATTAATCGTATCTACAAACTGGCCAATAAAATCTTCCCAGGATATTTTTGCAAAATAACCGGAAATATTGTAATAAAACAAACCAAACAGGACAGTCAGTATGAGAAGGAGGGATCCATACCAGGAAAAGACGGCAAGCCTGTTTCTCCATTTCTTTCTATGTCTTAAAAATGCAATCTTTTTTCCGTAAATAAAGTTTAGGTTTCTGACCGGAACAGAGAAAAGGCAGGCAATTAAAATTCCAACAAATAATACTAGAAAAATCTGATAAAGCTTTGCAAACATAAAAAATGCCCCCTACGTAAAATATGTAGAGGGCTGGAAATTGTTTTCTGCCTGTTCCAAACAACTCTCGACCTGTTTGAACGAGTAATGTCTGTAGTTTAGTTTTTGAAACTGTGGATTGGAGCCGGAATTCTTCCGCCACGGTTAATGAAAGCATCACAGCTGAACTGGTTAACCGGCATAATTGGAGCATAACCGAGGAGACCGCCAAATTCTACTGTCTCACCCACACCTTTTCCGATAACCGGAATAATACGAACTGCTGTTGTCTTCTGATTGATCATGCCAAGAGCCATCTCATCAGCAATAATACCGGAGATAGTTGTTGCCTTTGTGTCTCCAGGAATAGCGATCATATCAAGACCTACGGAACATACGCATGTCATGGCTTCTAATTTTTCAAGGGTTAAGGCACCGGCATTTACCGCATCAATCATTCGCTGGTCTTCACTGACCGGAATAAAGGCACCGGAAAGACCGCCTACGTAAGAAGATGCCATAACACCTCCTTTTTTCACCTGATCATTAAGTAAAGCAAGAGCTGCTGTTGTGCCTGGAGCACCGGCATATTCGAGACCGATTTCTTCCAAGATTTCCCCTACACTATCTCCTACTGCAGGTGTCGGAGCAAGGGATAAGTCGATAATACCAAATGGAACGCCGAGACGTCTGGAAGCTTCCTGGGCAACGAGCTGGCCTACACGGGTTACTTTAAAGGCTGTTTTCTTAATCGTCTCACAAAGAACTTCAAAACTTTCTCCCCTTACGGCTTCAATGGCACGTTTTACAACACCGGGGCCGCTGACACCAACGTTAATGATCTTATCTGCTTCTGTCACACCGTGGAATGCGCCTGCCATAAAAGGATTGTCATCAGGAGCATTGGTAAATACAACAAATTTGGCACAGCCTAAGCAGTCGTTTTCTTTTGTCAGCTCTGCTGTTTCTTTGATCATTTCACCGATTAACTTGACAGCATCCATGTTAATACCGGTTCTGGTAGAACCTACATTTACGGAACTGCATACTTTTCCTGTTGTGGCAAGGGCCTTTGGAATGGAACGAATCAAATATTCATCAGCAGGTGTCATGCCTTTACATACAAGGGCAGAATAGCCGCCGATAAAGTTAACGCCTACGGTATCTGCTGCCCTGTCTAAAGTTTCTGCGATTTTAACAAAATCGTCCGGGCATTTACATACACTATTGCCCACTAAAGCAATAGGAGTCACGGAGATACGTTTGTTAATAACAGGAACGCCGTATTCTGCTGCAATTTCATCTCCTGTGGATACAAGATCCTTTGCAGATTCCGTAATCTTTGTATAGATTTTTTCACAAGTTTCCTCTACGTCTTTGCCCACACAGTCGAGAAGGCTGATGCCCATAGTAATGGTACGCACGTCAAGATTCATCTCATGAATCATACGGTTGGTTTCAAAGACTTCATTCATCTGTAACATAAGTATTCTCCTCCGGTCTAGATTCTATGCATCATGTTGAAAATGTCAGCATTCTGAGTCTGGATCTGTAAGCCCATAGTGCTTCCAAGTGCTGCAAGTTCGCCGGATACACGAAGATATTCCTGGCCCTGAAGATTGGCTTCTGCAACCATCATCATGTTGAAATAACCGCCGGTGATAGTCTGGGAAATATCGATAATGTTAATGTTGTTGTCTGCAAGGTATGTACAAACTTTCGCAATAATACCTACCTGATCGTGACCGATAACGGTAATAATTAATTTTTTCATGTTAGTAATCCTCCTGTTGTATATAAGTATATTTTCCTATTGAAAAATAAAGTGCTGCTATATAGATAATGTAAAATGCAAAATCTGTCAGACAAAATTATGTTAGCAGACTTCACACAGAGTAGATAAAGTATCCCTTTTTGCAACTTCCATCCCGATCCGTTTTTTCTCAATGTCAATTCCGTGAAGCATAAGCTCCAATTTTACACTTTCGTAAGCAAGATCCGGATAGTTGTTATCTTTGCTCAAATGTCCAAGATAGATGTGTTTTAAATTATCACACATAAGCTTACTTAAAAGCTGCCCGCACCGTTCATTGGACAAATGGCCGTTTCTGCCAAGAATACGCTGTTTTAATGGATAAGGATATCGGCCGACTTCCAGCATATGAATATCGTGGTTGGCTTCCACAAATAAAATATCAGATCCTTTTAACTTATCTACCAGATAGTCGTCGAAATTGCCAAGGTCAGTGGCTACAGAAGCCTTTTTGCCATCTTTATAAAAAGAATAACAGACCGGTTCTTTGGCATCGTGCCAGATAGCAGAAGGATCAATGACCATTCCATTTAACTGAAATGGCTGGTCGGCTCTGACTGCGTAGAAAAGAGATTTATCCACTTCCCCAAGCTTACCGCTTTGTCTCATGTTATCAATGGTGCCGACGGTGGCAAACACCGGGATTTTATAGCGGCGCATTAAAACACCAAGACCTCCAATGTGGTCAATATGTTCGTGAGTAATCAGAATGCCGTCAAGGTCCGCAGGCTGGACATTTAGTTCTTTTAATCCCTGTTCAATTTTTTTTGCACTGATACCCGCATCTACTAAAAGATTTCCCTGATCAGAGCCAACAAAAATACAGTTTCCGCTGCTGCCGCTGGCGATACTGGTTAATTTCATTTTATCATCCTTACTATGTAAACTTTACTATGATAAATAGATAACAATCCAATCACAGTTGTCGATATTATACCTTGAAAAACTTTAAAGTGCAAGAAATAGTTACTTGTTAATTCCAGCCACTTCCGATATAATAGTTCGAAGTAGGGTGTCGCCTTATTTGTATTCACTGTTGCTCATTTTCAAATAAAGTGTAAGATATGCGGTATCCACTAACCCGAATAATTATAGTAAGGAAATGGAGACTTCCCATGATTTTAGATGTAAAGAATTTAAGCCACGGTTTTGGCGACCGTGCTATTTTTAATAATGTATCCTTCCGTCTTTTAAAAGGCGAACACATTGGTTTGATCGGAGCCAATGGAGAAGGTAAATCTACTTTTATGAATATTATTACGGGCAAATTAATGCCGGATGAAGGAACCGTTGAATGGAATAAAAATGTGCGTGTCGGCTATCTTGATCAGCATGCCGTCTTAGAAAAAGGCATGACAATCCGCGACGTGTTAAAATCTGCTTTTGCTTTTTTATTTGATATGGAAGAAGACATGAACAAAATGTTCGATCAGATGGGGGAAGCAGATGAGGATGAGATGACCCGGCTTTTAGAAGAAACCGGTACTATCCAGGATTTATTGGAACAGCATGATTTCTATGTCATTGATTCTAAGGTAGAAGAAATCGGACGTGCTCTTGGCCTTTCTGAAATCGGTTTAGACAGAGATGTAACGGAACTTTCCGGAGGTCAGAGAACAAAGGTACTTCTTGCCAAACTTCTTTTGGAAAAGCCAGACATCCTTCTTCTTGACGAGCCGACAAACTATCTGGATGAGAATCATATCGAATGGTTAAAACGTTACTTAAACGACTATGAGAATGCATTCATTCTTATTTCTCATGATATTCCTTTCTTAAACAGCGTAATTAACTTAATCTATCATATGGAAAATCAGGCATTAGACCGTTATCCTGGCGATTACGATAAATTCCAGGAAGTATACGCTGCAAAGAAGGCACAGTTAGAAGCTGCCTATAAACGCCAGCAGCAGGAAATCAGCGAGTTAAAAGACTTTGTTGCAAGAAATAAAGCCCGTGTTGCCACAAGAAACATGGCCATGGCACGCCAGAAGAAATTAGATAAGATGGATGTGATCGAGCTTGCAAGAGAAAAGCCGAAGCCGGAATTTAACTTTAAGACAGCCCGCGCTTCCGGAAAAGTTATCTTTGAAACAGAAGATCTTGTCATCGGTTACGATGAGCCTCTCTCCCGCCCATTAAATATCCGTATGGAACGTGGTGAGCGTATTGCTTTAGTTGGCGCCAACGGTATTGGAAAATCTACTCTTTTGAAGAGTATTCTCGGTTTAGTAGAACCATTTAGCGGCAAAGTGACAAGGGGCGATTATCAGTACATCGGATATTTCGAACAGGAATCTGATCAGAATAATCGAACAACCTGTATCGAAGAAATCTGGAAAGAGTTTCCTGGATATACACAGTATGAAGTACGTTCTGCCTTAGCAAAATGTGGTCTTACAACCCAGCATATCGAAAGCCAGGTACGTGTTCTTTCCGGTGGAGAACAGGCCAAAGTAAGACTTTGTAAAATTATCAATAATGAGACCAATATTCTTCTGCTTGATGAACCGACAAACCACTTAGACGTAGACGCTAAGGAAGAATTAAAACGTGCGTTAAAAGAATACAAAGGAAGTATTCTCATGGTATGCCACGAGCCTGAATTCTATAATGATGTGGTAACTCAGGTCTGGAACTGCCAGGAATGGAGCTTAAAGATTAATTAATTCTAAATGCGGTCAAAATTCGAAGTAAAACATGGATTGACAAAAGTCCGTAAACAGACTACAATAAAATTGTCTGTTTACGGACTTTTTCTTCGTGAGAATAATACATAGAGATCATAGGAGGTACATACTTTGGAAGAGAAAAGAACATACGAATTGAATCATGAATTAAAAAGAAATGGGTGCTTATACCGCTTACTTGCTGCCCGTTACGATTTGCCAGAGTGTGCTTTCTGGATTTTATATGTCTTACGTTCCAATTATGCACTTCTTACCCAGAGGGATCTTTGTGATTATCTGAAACAGCCAAAACAGTCCATTAACACAGGATTAAAGAAGTTAATAGATAAAAATTACATTGAACTCTCTACTGCTGATGACAAAAGAATTAAATATATTGAGTTTACCGAGGCAGGAAGAAAGTTTGCAGAAGAAACCATAGACAAAGTGATAGAAGCGGAAAAAAAAGCAGTAACCGGGCTGTCAGAAGATGAAAAAGAAATTTTGTTTTCTGTTTTTCACAAATATACGGACTTGTTGGAAGAACGATTCGAATTAATTTAATAAAAAGTCATAGATTTCATAATCTAAATATGAATAAGAAATGTGCAGTATTTTATAGAAAAACCGCATCGTCAAAAATGCCTTGTGAGCTAAGGTTTTTTATAAATTACTGCACACTTCTTTTGAAAATTAATTAGTGCAACACATTTTTTATTCTATTGTAAATTCTGCCATAAGCCAATATTGATCAAAATCTCCAGGAGACTTTACATCCAACACATCTTTTATTACTCTATATTTTCCGGTCTCCAATTTCCCATAGAGCCAGTCAAATTTGATTTCCTGTTCTGTTTCTTTCGCTGCTTTTAGTGGATAGGCGACAGATACAAAAGCATATTCGCAGATTGGCTCTACAGGTACCCATTCCTTTAAGGTCTCATCATACTGTTCTATCATAAACCAGGCCCCATAAGTGAATTCTTTTCGAAGCTGATTCTGGAATATTACAGTAAGTTTTGAAGGAGAGGCTTCTTTTACGGAGAGGGTCACTCCGCCTAAGTTGTTTTCATTGTAGGCAAAGATTCTCCATGTTCCATCTACACATGCAATCATGCGGTTTTCTCTTCGCCCTGACTGAGCACCATTTGATTCGGATTCAAAGTTGACCTCACCATCTACAGAAGGAATCTGGTCCTGTGGAATTACTTTGTCAAAATTTCGATCCATCACACCGCATTTTAATCCCTGAACTGTCTCCCCCGTATCAACATATAATCTTCCGTCAATCATAAAATGAAGAGGAATCTTATTATTTGTTTCCGGTACATTCCCCTCTGTATGATTAGTAGAACCGGCATCATCAACGGTACTGGTATCATTAGCGACACCAGTATTATTCATATGAACATTCTTTTCTAAAGGAAGATCCTGTTCATTACAGCTTACAAAAGTAAACATAAGAATTAGAATTAACATGATTGAATATATTTTTTTCATCCAAACACTTCCCTTCTACTGTTTTGGCATATTCATAATGTAAGTTTCTTCAATTGCCGGCACAAACCAACCAGGTAATAACTGTGAAGTACCGTCGTTCATTTCTTTTTCCTTCTCATAAAAATGATAAAATGGAATGGCCATGTCTGTTTCTTCATCGTAAAGATACACGAAGGAAACTTGGTAGGTTATGTCTTCTTTTGGCGCGTCATTTTCAAATGAAAGATATTTTCCCCCAGTTAAAAGAGACAAAGCTTTTACCTGATCAATATAAAAATAGTGGCCATAGATTTCATAAGGTGTGATTTTTTGTAATTCTTTTTCAAATATACCAAGATCATTTAAAAGCATATAAGAAGAATTCAGAGTCAGCCCTGTATAAACAGGTAATGCATCTGCTGTACATACTAAGTAGTCTTCCATAGAGACGGCATTTTTATAATCTGCCGTGGAATCCTCTTCTGTTTTGGCAGGGACAAAAGAATAATAGGAAAAGCCATTATGATCCGTTGCCCCGCGGTCAAAGGAGCTGTAATCCGGCAGAGTCAGTTTCTGATTTCTGACCGTTCCTCCCGGTCCGTCTCCATGATCAGGCATAGTATCTGTATCGTCTTTCGTTCCCGATGCATTTCCTTCTGTTGGGTCTATAACTTGATCTTTCATCTCAAATGCACCATCGCTTCCAACAGAGCCTCCAAATCCTCCTAAGAAGGCAGATGCATAAAAGATACCGGTCATCATAATACTAAGACAGGCTGCCGATACCAGCAGCTTAGACCAGTTCTTTTTCACAGGCTGGGGATGCTGTCTTATCAAATCGGCTGATTCTATCAGATCTTCATCCAGATATTGAAAGGCATCCATCAAATCTTCCGGTTTCATAGTTCAAATCCCTCCTGTCTTAAATAATCTTTTAATCCCTGTCTTGTACGGAAAAGCATGCTTTTGGTTTTCGGAATACTCATTCCATAATAAGAAGCAATATCCTTTAAAGAATCCATAAAATAATACCGGCCAATAAAAACATTGCGTACCTGTGGCGGCAGGGTTCGAATATAAGAATTCAATGCTTCCGCAAGCAGATGGACATCAACAGTTTCTTCTGTCTGATTCCCTCCGGAAATGCAGTCAGAAAGTTCCGATAAAGATAATACATACTCAGACTGCACTCTTTTCTGTCTGTGTTTCATGCGGTAAATGTCTATGGATAAATGCCGTGTAATCTTTCCCAAATAGGTGGATAAGACATTGGGTCTTGCCGGAGGAATAGAATTCCAGGCTTTAAAATAAGTATCATTGACGCTTTCATGACTGTCTTCCGAATCTGCTAAAATATTATAGGCAATTTTAAAAAGATAATGTCCATATTTTTCATCGGTACAGGAAATGGCTTCTTCTTTACGGGCCCAGTAAAGATCCAC
>SVDY01000065.1 GCA_015057665.1 Lachnospiraceae bacterium
AATAAAGGAGAAACTCATGGATAACTATTTAATCATCGGTATTGCCGGCGGATCCGGCAGCGGCAAAACAACTCTTACCAACCAGATTGCTTCCCAGTTCACAGAGGAAGTAACTATCATTACCCATGACAATTATTATAAAGCACATGATGATATGACTTATGAAGAAAGATGCCGCTTAAACTACGATCATCCAAATGCTTTTGACACAGATCTGATGATCGAACATTTGGCAGCACTTAAGAATGGGCAGAAAATCGAATGCCCGGTTTATGATTACACCATCCACAATCGAAGCAAAGATACCATGACCATCGTTCCGAATAAAGTAATCATCGTAGAAGGAATTTTAATCTTTGAAAGCAGGGAATTATGCGATCTTATGGATATCCGCATCTTCGTTGACACAGATGCAGATGTGCGTATCATCCGCCGCATCAAACGCGATGTAATTGAACGAGCAAGAAGCCTGGAATCTGTTATGAATCAGTATCTTGATACGGTAAAACCAATGCATGAGCAGTTCGTAGAGCCAAGTAAGAAAAACGCCAACATTATCGTTCCGGAAGGCGGCCATAATGAGGCGGCTATGAAGATGATTCAGAATTATATTTCTACTTATTTAAGTAAATAAAGGAAAAAGAATCCCTGTACCATTCTAATCCATGGGACAGGGATTCTTTTTTCTTTATTCATTTATTTGTTATTCTTTGTTTTTAACTGCAGTGACAATTAACTTATGAATCTCTTCGGGACTTTTTCCAAGAACCAGACTCAATTCTGACATCAGATTCTTTTCTGCCAATCTCAGATAATATTCGTCAGCCGTTGTATTTTTCTTTCCTTCATCCAGCCGTTCCTTTTTTCGCAGATAAGTCGTCTTAATTACCTTGATCAATTCTTTTGGATCATTCTTTTTGAGGATTCCTTTATAAGTTTGTTCCCGCAACTTATCATTGACAATTTCCAGAGCCTCGACGTCTGCTATCTGAGTAATCAGTTTTATTGCCATCTCCACCGTCATGACTTTTCTTGTTACACGATGGGCGTTTTCTGTCGGAATATATATTTGAGCTTTCTCATCCTCTAACGGAATCAGTTTGTAATACAGTGTGTTTTTATCTATGTCGGTTATATCTAGATGTAAAATATCTGCAATCTTACATACGCCTGTATTTGCTTTCACTATAAAATCCCCTGTTTTGTACATTTCAGATTTCGTCCTTTCCTATAAACCACTCCATGTACTTCTATTTTAACTTTTATAATCCGGTTTCGTAAGTGAAATTTCCTGCGTAATCCATTTTTCATCGTTTTGCCCATAGATACTCTATATGCTTTTTGTACAAATCAGACAAATATTTTTTTATTCCTGTCTTGCGTCTTCAATCTTTTTCAACGTATCTTTGCGTATCTCTTCTCTCAAACCGTTCAAATACTCGGAAAATGCAACCTTATCATCCCCGTAAGTTACATTCAATTCGTATTCTCTTGGAATCCATGTAGCAATATTGGAGATGTTATGCTGAATCACAGCTTCCATGCTATCGATGGCTTTGTAAATCTTCGCTTCTAAGGTTTCCCTTGCTGCCATCTCTTCATATAAAGAAAGCATCTCATCCGCATGTGGTGCAGGAAGGCTTTTCACCCAGCCATAGAGCAGATCTTCTTCTGTTTTTTCATTTGCTTCTGTCTTATCAAAGGTTGGAATATCCCCTGTAAATGCTTCACCAAGATCATGGATAATGATCATTCGAATTACTTTATCCATATCTGCTTCCGGAAATTCATCTCTTAAGAAAAAGGCCATTAATGCTGCCATCCAGCAGTGTTCTGCCACGCTTTCATGACGCCCCTTTTTTGTATAGCAGTGTCTGGTAGTGTCTTTTAATCGTTCAGCCAGATTTAAAATATCTAATAATTTTCTTGCTTCCATCAGTTATGAATTCCTTTCTTTCGGGTATTGTTCGCATTGATCTGAATCAACTCCTGACAAAACACCTTAGTCCTCACTCCATTCCGCCAATTCGTTCAGTCTTTTCCTGTCTAGAATCTGATAACCGGTCGGACTTTTTGCCAGAATACCTTCTTTTACAAATTCGGCAATTACATAGAGAAGGTGTCTATAAGTAACACCCAGATAACCGGATGCTTCTGTATGTTTTTCACGGTATACACCGTTATTCTCTGTCATCAGTATAAAAGAAGCAAGCTTTACTTTCAATGGGTAAGCCTGATTTCTCGAATAGTTTTTAATATCACCGGAATTTTTGTCACTAAGCAGACGGCATACATTCTGCAAAAATATGACATCATTTAAAAGCCTGTCCTTACATGCTGCAACATCAATACAAAAACAATCACAGACAGTAAGTGCGACTACACCTTTTGCCGGGCGTGCCGGATCAAACAGCTCCATCTCACCTATGAAACAAGGAGATTTTAAATAATTGATGAGATCTACGGTGCCGTTTCGGTGGCTCATGAACAATTTGGCACGACCCTTAAACAAAAAGTATAATTTCTGGGGAGCTTCCCCTTCTATCAGAATTACGTCGTCCGGTCCAAATCGGACAACGGAAGTAAAAGGACGGATATCAAAACCAAAATAGGTTTCAAAATGATTGTCTTCAAAATATTTATCTATCAGTGTTTTATCTTTGATATGTTTCATATTTTTCTCCTATACAAGAACTATTATATATAGGAACATCATACACCAATATGAGAAATCTCACATCAAAAATTCACAAAAAAATAATTCCCGTTTTGTAAAATTTTACGCAACAATCACTTAAAACGCAAAAGACCGGCACCGAGGCTTATGCTTCGGTACCGGTCCAAAATGAAAAAGTATATTACTCTTCGCGAATATATAATTTATGCGGATTGTAAAGCAGATTGCCAAATTTTCCATCTGCTCTTTCTTTTGGAGTTGTTGTCTTTTTAGCAATCAGGCCTGGATTTCCATTAAAAGATACATCCAGTTTATCATCTGTTCCATTCAGAATTTCAACACAAAGTTCTAATAAGTTCCAGATGCATTCTCTTGGAAATTATTCCGGCATTCATACTGTTACCTCTGTTTTTTATTTTGTGACTTTATTCAATTTCTTTTTTGCTGGATTGTCTCTCACATTTCCTTCTTTATCGAATCTGGAACCATGACAAGAACATTCCCACACCTGCTCTTCCCGGTTAAAATGAAGTCCGCATCCTAGATGAGTGCAGCAGGGCACTTCTTTTAATATTTTCCCTTTCCATATTCCTCTGTAAAGTCCTTTAATACTTACCATCGTGTCTTTCCAAAAATTTCTCCATCCTGCTCTAATAGGAAGCCGCCACGGAGAAAATACTTTCGAATACTCATTTTTTCTGTTGCAGATTTTATCCCGTAATATTTGCGCTGCCACCATGGAAGTAGACATTCCCCATTTTTGAAAACCGGTCGCCACATACAGATGAGGTGTAAATACAGAATATCTTCCGATAAAAGGAATTCCATCATGAGGCATACAGTCCTGCGCAGACCATAAATCTTCTACTTTTGCATGAGGATAATATATTTTTATCTGCTCTAAAAGTTTATGGTACGAATCCGCACAAGTATGTTCTCCCGTCCTTCGGCTGCTACTTCCAAAAAGAAGAAAATTTCCTTTCTGTCTAAGAGAGATACTATCCTTATCAATTCCATAGTACATCCCTTTTACTTTTTCACATCCGGACAAAGCAGCTACGTAGCTTCTTTCCTGATGCTGACGTAAGAAATAAAAACCCGGAATGTTTTTAAACGGATAGTGGGTAGTTACGACGATGTGATCTGCTTTGTACTGTTTTCTCATGACGTTCTGTTCTGTGATAACCTTGTTTCCACTTATTTTCACTGCTTTTGAATTTTCCTTGATGTTAAGTTTAGAAACCAGCCTCTCCACAAAGGAATCCGCATCAAACTGAGCCTGATTCTCAAAACAGACTGCTCCGGCCACTTCAAAAGAAAGCTCTGTCTCTTTCGTAAAATAAGCATTAATATCATATAAAAAAGCAAGATCCGCTTCTCTTTTCAAGTCTGACACTCTATTATTGTCTCTTGTATACAGATAAGAAGAAACACGCTCAAAATGACAGTCTATCGATTCTTTTTTAATTAATTCTTCATATTGACCAACCGCCTCCTCATTGGCCTTTGCATAAAGATAGGCAGTTTCACTCCCTATTTTATCCGTAAGTTCTGTATATTTCAGGCCATGCTGACTTGTTATCTTGGCGGTCGTTCGTCCGGTCTGACCGGAAGCGATTTCTTTTGCCTCAAGGATTAGAACATCCTTTCCTTCCTGTTGCAGATAATAAGCAGTAAGTAATCCAGCCATACCGGCGCCGATTATAATAACATCATATGATTCCATAAAAATACCTCCGTAGGAAATATTTTTATTTTCTCACGAAAACTTTTTCTTTATTCTTTATTTATTCGCTGTTGTCATCCTGCAAGCAGCAGATTGAATTCCTTTACATCTGCACCCACGGATTCCATCGCCGTTATGACAGCCGCTTTCACAATACAGTAACTCGATCAATTGAACTTCATCAGGCACAAATTTTTCAAAGTATTTTCTAATGTTCTTTTCTCCGGATATGGATAGAGTCCGAAGATTAAGTTCTTCAAAAAATCCCAGTGGAATCGGACTCTCTTTCGGCAGAACACCTTCCGGTTCTTCCCCAAGTTCCTGTAAAAAGCGATTCCATGGAATGAAGCAGGTGTTGTCAAGATTTAAAGCGTTCCCCATGTCCGCTAAAGACTGACATGGCGTAGTAATAATCTTTTTTTCGTTCTTTAAATCTTCTCTCTTGCTTACTTCCTCACTGCAATGAATCAGGATTGGAGCAATGTCGGGGATTGTAATCTTATGTTGCTTCTCCAAATGATATTCATCAAGTAATTCTTTGATTTTAGGGCAACGCATGTCCATCACGGGATTTACTGACCGACTGACCTCAGATGCATATTTTTCTTTGACAATTTTCATCCAGTCGGTTACCGTATCAAGCTGACTGTATCCATGTTTACATAGAAAACTCCTCAATACTTCTGGTTCGTACATGCCGGCGGTTACCGGATTAATCCATATGTATGCCATAGTAATCTCCTCTTTCTTTTGGTTAGTTTTAACTAACTCACGTCAGCAAGGTTATCACACATTTTTACAGAAGTCAACAATCGTAGGAAATGTAATATATGGAAAAGAGATTGTCATTCCATCAGATTCCCAAAATCAGATGGAATGACAATCTCTTGAAAAACATGCATATTCATTTAAAAGATCATATTAAAGATACCTAACAGTGCTCCTACTAAAGCCC
>SVDY01000009.1:0-24886 GCA_015057665.1 Lachnospiraceae bacterium
ATGGCAATGCTTGAGATTAAAGACCTGGAAGTATATTATGGTGTGATTCAGGCAATCAAGGGGATTTCCTTTGAGGTAAATGAAGGAGAAGTTATTGCTTTAATCGGTTCAAATGGTGCCGGTAAGACAACAACTCTTCAGACAATCACCGGAATGCTTCAGGCGAAAAAAGGAAGTATCATATTAGAGGGAACGGACATTACAAAAGTTCCGGGACATAAAATCGTATCTATGGGTATGGCCCATGTACCGGAAGGCAGAAGAGTATTTTCTCAGCTTACCGTACTTGAGAATTTAAAGATGGGTGCGTATACTAGAAAAGATAAAAATGAAATTGCAGAGACATTACAGAAGGTTTATGAGCATTTCCCAAGATTAGAGGAAAGAAAGAACCAGCTGGCAGGAACACTTTCCGGTGGTGAGCAGCAGATGCTTGCTATGGGACGTGCTTTAATGTCCAAACCAAGAATCATTCTGATGGATGAACCATCTATGGGGCTTTCTCCAATCTTTGTAGAAGAGATTTTCAATATTATTAAAGAAATCTCCGCATCCGGTACAACAGTACTTTTAGTAGAACAGAATGCAAAGAAGGCATTATCTATTGCTGACAGAGCATATGTATTGGAGACAGGAAATATTGTCCTTTCCGGTGATGCGAAAGAACTGATGAACGATGAATCTATTAAGAAAGCATATTTAGGAGAGTAAGGTTATGGATAAACATATCGTAATTACAATTGCAAGAAGTTACGGAAGCGGCGGCCGTACCCTTGGTAAGCTTCTTGCAGAAGAACTTGGAATTCCTTGCTATGATAGAGAACTATTAAAAATGGCCTCCGAAAAAAGCGGAATTAACGAGGCTTTATTTGGCAAAGTTGATGAACAGGTTAAGAGCAGTCCTTTCTTCCGCGGCAAGAGAAAAATCTACGACGGAGAAGTCCGTCTTCCTGATGATCCAAAATATCTCTCTGATGAGAACTTATTCAATATTCAGGCCCAGGTAATCAAAGAACTTGCAGAAAAAGAATCCTGTATTATCATTGGCCGTGCAGCGGATTTTGTATTAAAAGATTATGATCATGTAATTAAGTTGTTCTTCTATGCACCAAGAGAAGAATCCATCAAGCGAGTTATGTCTCAAAATGGTGGTACAGAGAGAGAAATCATTGAAAAGATTGAGAAATTTGATAAACTTCGATATGACTACTGTAAGTATCATACAGGAAGGGAATGGAACGACGCAAAGAATTATGATTTCTGTCTGAATACAGCCAGCATGAGTTACGAGAAACTGATTCAGGTTGTAAAAGATTATATTGCAACAAGTACAGAGGAATAATACACAAAAAAGAAGAGGTTGTTGAAAATTTTCAACAACCTCTTTTACTTTTCCTATTCTAATTAAAATGAATGAATTCCAATAAGAATTAGTTCCAATAACGTGCTGCTCTGATTGGAGTACGGTAGTTATAACGGTAAGTGACAATACCTACTCTTTCGTTACTTGCATTGATGATCTTTCCATCGCCAATGTAGATACCGACATGGTTAACAGTTCCATTGTTTCCATAGAAAAGAAGATCACCCTTTTTCAGATTATCGAAAGAAACCGTTGTACCGCCTTTTGATTGAGCGGCAGAAGTACGAGGAAGGCTGTATCCAAAATGTTTGAATACAGACTGTACGAATCCGGAACAGTCACAGCCGTTTGTCAGGCTTGTTCCACCATATACATATGGATTACCAAGGAACTGGAGTGCATATGCGGCTATCTCGTCACCACTTCCGGATTCAGTAGCAGATCCACTTGAACCATTGCTGGTACTTCCACTGGAAGTGGTACCGGAATTAGGAACAGATACATATGTTTTGGATACATAACCTGATTTTGTGCTTCCGTCAATCGTTACAGATACTTTATACCAGTTTCCGGAAGAACCGGTAATGGTAACTTTAGTTCCCCTTGGTAAATCTGTAATAGCGCTGTAAGATGTACCTGCACCGTTTCTTAACGTTAAAGTGGATGCGGTTACAGTTCCTGTCGTACTGCTGGAATTTGTACTTGTTCCTGTATTTGATGAAGAACCTGAATTTGTACTGTTATTAGAGTTTGTAGTTGAACTGCTGGTTCCTACAGCAGTAACCTCTTTAAATTTGTAAGAGATGGTAAGATAGCTTTTCTTTAAATAAGCAGTTTTTCCGTTGAATGTAATAGATACCCAGGTTCCATTGTCGCCGGTAATGAGGAATGTAGCACCTTCCTTCGCACCGCCTACACGTGCAGAGCTGACAGATGGTTCCTGACGAACGTTCATGTTTGTCTTTAAAGTAGCCTGTTTTGGAAGACCAAGTGATTTGGCGTAAGACTCAGCTGCATCTCCGGATACATAGTAAGAGTTGGAGATATAACCGGTCACGTTGCCGGATTTGATCTTAGTCCAGGAGTCTCCTTTGCTAACGATGGTAGCTGCAGAACCGGCAACCATCTTACCAACAATGGATGCAGAGGTGGAAGCAGAGCTTCGTACGTTTAATTTACTTCCGGAACTAACTTTTGCAACAGCGATGTTATTGTAAAGGCCGGAAGAAGAGGATGAATCAGAAGAAGTATCGGAATCGGATTCACCGTATTTATCTGCAGTGCCAAGGAGATAACTCCAGGTTGTGTACTCTTTTGCTACATAGCCTGTAATACTGCCGACTTTAATCTGAGCCCAGTCTGCTGTTTCGTTTAAGACAGCATATGTCTGTCCTTTGGAAACACCAGTCAGGATTGCAGAACTTGTAGAAGGTTCTTTTCTTACTCTTAAAGAAGAGGCAGTTACTTTGATCTGCTTTGGAAAATTGTTCTGCTGGGCAAATGTTTCTAATTTGGATCCGGAAAGAACATTTTCCTTTTTTACATAACCGGTGATGGATCCGGAAGTAATTTTTAACCAGACAGAATCGCTGCTGTCTTCAATAGAGGCTCCGTCTCCCTTTTTAAATTCGCCAAGCTTAGCGGAATCAGTGCTTTTGGATTTCCAGATATATATGTAAGAGCTTGTATTCGGGGTGCATATCTTATCATAAGCGGATGCAGCCTCAAGTGTCAGTACATTACCGGAAGAGAAAAAGCAGCCGACAATCATAAGCAGACTAAGAAGAAAAGAAAGTAGTTTTTTCTTGTGCAATGGTATACGACCTCCTTTGTATTAAATTTTCTTTAGTATAACATACAATATGACAAATTTTAAGTAAAAAATTCTTAAAATTTAATATTTTTTAAAATATTTGGACAAAACAGTAAAAATGATGTCAAATTGTGGTAAATGATGTGAAAAATAAAAAGGAAAAGGGTAGAAAAAAAGAGAGAATGCCTATATAATAAAATAGAGCCAGAATGCATTTTGAGAATAAATCAGGATTTGGAATAAAAGCGGAGAAGATAGAATATGCCCCAGTTTAAAGACATCATAGGACATGAGAAAATAATCAAACACTTTAAGACGGCCATAGAGAGAGGTCAGATTTCTCACGCATATATTCTGGAAGGGGAAACTGGAAGCGGAAAAAAGCTTTTGGCGAAAACATTTGCACAGGCACTGGAATGCGAAGAAAGGGAAGGAGACAGCTGTAAGGTATGTCATAGCTGCATGATGGCTGAGAGTGGAAATCATCCGGATATTATCTGGGTAACCCATGAAAAATCCAATACTATATCTGTTGCGGATATCCGCAGTCAGGTGAATGGGGATATAGGGATTAAGCCATATAGTGGCAATTATAAGATATATATTATAGATCAGGCAGAAAAAATGAATGAGCAGGCTCAGAATGCTCTGCTCAAGACCATAGAAGAGCCGCCGTCTTATGCCGTTCTTATCCTGCTGGCAAGTCAGACAGGTGCATTTCTTCCAACGATTTTATCAAGATGTATTACTCTTTCTTTAAGACCGATTGAAGAAGAAAGAATCAGAGACTATATTTTAACTCACACAAGTCTTACCAGAGAAGAAGCTGATTTTTGTGCCGGTTATTCTATGGGAAATCTGGGAAAAGCAATGGATCTTGCAACCAATGAAGCAAGAATCGAGATGAAGAAAGACTGTACAGGTCTTCTTTCCCGTATTCATCAGATGGAAATCTATGAAGTAATCGGATATCTGAAGGAATTATCTAAGTATAAAGAAAATATTATGGAATTTCTGGATATGATGCTTGTATGGTTTCATGATATTTTGATTATAAAAACTACGAAAACCAAGGACAGAATTGTATTTAAAGAAGAATTTCCTGTTATGGATCAAATAGCAGACCACATGACTTATGAGGGAATTCAGAAGATACTCTGTGCTTTTGAAAAAACAAAACTTCGTTTGAGGTCCAATGTTAATTTTGATGTTGCAATGGAACTCTTACTACTTTTAATAAAGGAGAACATTTTATGGTAGATGTAATTGGCGTACGTTTTCGGCCAAATGGAAAAATATATTACTTTAACCCGGAAGAATTTGAGGTTTCAGTAGGAGAAAATGTCATTGTTGAGACAGCAAGAGGCGTAGAGTTTGGACAGGTTGTTCTTGGAAAACGCCAGATTTCCGAGGAGAAAATTATCTCCACATTAAAACCGGTTATCCGTATTGCAACGGAGGAAGACTGTCTCAGACAGGAAGAGAATAAAAAGAAGAGTAGAGAGGCTTTTGACATCTGTCTTTCCAAAATTCCGAAACATGGACTTAAGATGAAATTAATCGATTGTGAATATACTTTTGATAATAACAAATTATTATTCTACTTTACTGCAGACGGCAGAGTTGACTTTAGAGAATTGGTAAAGGATCTTGCGGCTGTATTCAAGACGAGAATTGAGCTCCGTCAGATTGGTGTCCGTGATGAGACAAAGATCAGAGGCGGCATCGGAATCTGTGGCAGAAAGCTTTGCTGCCATTCTCATTTGTCTGAATTTGTTCCTGTTTCCATTAAGATGGCGAAAGAGCAGAATCTTTCTTTGAATCCAACAAAGATTTCCGGTGTATGCGGCCGTTTGATGTGCTGTCTTAAAAACGAGCAGGAAACATACGAATACCTGAACAGCAAATTACCTTCCGTTGGTGATTTTGTTAAGACAAATGATGGCTTAAAGGGAGTCGTTCACAGTGTAAACGTACTTCGCCAGAAGGTGAAAGTTATTGTAACAAATGAAAAAGATGAAAAGGACATCAAAGAATATATGATCGATGATCTTTCTTTCAAAACAAGAAGAAAGAAAGACCATATTCAGATGGACGATGAACTGAAAGCATTGGAAGAACTTGAAAAAAGGGAAGGAAAGTCTAAATTAGGATGATGGGAGAACTTTTATCAGGAGAACGTCTGGATGAACTTCACCGAAAAGGATACCATATCATTCAAAAAACAGATGCCTTTTGTTTTGGAATGGACGCCGTACTTCTTGCTGATTTCGCAAACGTTTCAAAGAAAGAAAAAGTCCTTGATATGGGAACCGGGACAGGGATTATTCCTATTCTGATGGAGGCAAGAACAGAGGGCGGTCATTTTACGGGACTGGAGATTCAGGAAGACTTTGCACAGATGGCCTCCAGAAGTGTTGCAATGAACGGACAGGAAGACAGAATTAAGATTGTATGCGGTGATATTAAGGAAGCTTCAGCTATTTTTGGAACAGACAGTTTTGATGTGGTAGTTTCCAATCCGCCTTATATGGTGGATGATCATGGGCTGAAAAATCCGGATCAGCGTAAAGCCATTGCAAGACATGAGGTTCTTTGTAATCTTTCCGATCTTTTAAGAGAAACGAAGAAGGTTCTGAAAAATAAAGGACGGTTTTATATGGTGCACCGCACCTACCGTATGGCAGAGATTATGCATGAGATGGTAGCATGTGGATTGGAGCCTAAAAGGATCCGTTTTGTTCATCCTTATGTGGACAAGGAGCCGAATATTATGCTGATAGAAGCCATGAAAGGCGGAAAATCAAGAATAAAAATAGAACCTCCCCTGATTGTATACGAAAAACCGGGCATATATACGGATGAGATTTATGATATCTATGGTTATAAGAGAGAAGAATAGAGGGTAACAATGGCAGGACAGTTATATTTGTGTGCAACACCGATAGGTAATCTGGAGGATATGACATTTCGTGCAGTCCGCATTTTGAAAGAAGCAGATTTGATTGCAGCGGAAGATACAAGAAACAGTATAAAGCTGCTCAATCATTTTGAAATAAAGACAAAGATGACCAGCTATCACGAATTTAATAAAGTAGAGAAGGCGCGATATCTGGTAGAAAAGATGCAGGAAGGTTTGAATGTAGCTGTGATTACAGACGCAGGAACACCGGGAATATCTGATCCGGGGGAAGAACTGGTTCGTCAGTGTTATGAGGCAGGAATTACGGTTACTTCTGTTCCGGGAGCTTGTGCGGCTATCAATGCGCTTATCATATCCGGACGACCAACGAGAAGATTTGCTTTTGAAGCTTTTCTTCCGGCAGACAAAAAAGAAAGAAGAGAAATTCTTGAGACGCTGGAACAGGAGACAAGAACAATGATTCTCTATGAAGCGCCGCATCGATTGTTGAAAACATTGGGAGAATTGTACCAAGTTCTTGGGAATCGTAAAATATCACTCTGCAAAGAATTGACAAAGCGCTATGAGAATGTATTTAATACTACTCTGGAAGAAGCCCTTTCTTATTATGAAGAAAATGAACCGAGAGGAGAATTTGTACTTGTCATAGAAGGAAAGACATTCGAAGAGATAAAGAAAGAAAGCCAGGAAGAATTTTTAAGCATTTCTATTGGAGAACATATGGAGCGTTATATGTCCCAGGGAATCGATAAAAAACAGGCTATGAAGATGGTTGCCAAAGATAGAGGAATCAGCAAAAGAGATGTATATCAGGCGATTCTTACAGAAGAAGAATAAAAAGAAGAACAATAAGAAGAATAAAAACAGGAAAGGGTGCAGCCAAATAGCTTGCACCCTTTAAAGTATTATTCAGTAATATTAAGTCCCGCAATTCTTGCAAGTTCAAGAATGGATTTTTTGGATACTTTCTTACCGCGATATTCTACCAAATCTTCCATCTCACCTGTAAAAATGTCGCTTGGATCGTATTTTTTTAAAATAATCTTATCATCATCAACAAAGATTTCAAGAGGATCCCTTTCATTTACATTAAGGTTACGACGGAGTTCGATAGGGAGTGTGATTCTACCCAGCTCATCTAACTTCCTTACGATTCCTGTACTTTTCATGGTTTTGCCTCCTTGCACAAAAAGTTTATATTACCACAAAAATATCATATCACAAGAGGCTTATTATGTCAATATTTCTGACAAATATGCCTTAGGGATACATTATCCTTGATATTTGGGCATATATTATGAAAAAAGCATATTTTATAGAAAGGGGACCATGATTCATATTATTTGGGCAGGACTGATGTTAGTATCCCTAGCCTTTTCTTTGTTTTCCGGAACCATGGATGTGATGGCCTCTGCAATTATGGATGGAGCAAAGGAAGCGGTTAACTTATGTCTGATGATGGCTGCGGTGGTAGGTTTGTGGTCAGGAATCATGGAAATAGGTGTAGAATCCGGAGTCCTTGGAAAAATATCCGGCATGATGAAACCTTTTCTCCGATGGATGTTTCCAAATCTGAATCGTCATAGTCCAGCCATGCAGTATATTGCCGCTAATTTTGCTGCTAATTTATTGGGATTGGGCTGGGCTGCCACACCAGCTGGTCTGAAAGCTATGGATGAATTAAGAAAAGAAGGAATGGAAAACAGTGCATCGGATGAAATGTGTGCTTTCATTTTATTAAATGTCTCTTCTCTTCAATTGATTCCTCTTACGATTATTGTCTACAGAAGCCAATATGGAAGTGCAGTACCGGCAGCAGTGGTGCTGCCAGGGCTGATTGCCACAACTGTCAGTACCGTGTGTGCCGTTCTTTTTTCAAAAGTAATGTATCACAAGTCAGCAAAGAAAAAGCGCAGATAATACTATGCTTATTCCAATTCCTGCAAAAGAAGAAAATAGGGCCCCTGGCAGAGTCCAGCGGGTCTTTTTTATATGAACAGATGAAAAATAAATACTCATAGTATAAAAGGCGGCTTCCGTGCAGGACATAATGACAGATGCTGAAAAACCTGTAAAAGAGTCCGGTCCGGCTTCTTTAAAAATGTCTAATAAAAATCCGGTAGCGGCAGAGGTGGAAAAGAGCCGGACAAAGATTAATGGAATCAGCCGGGCCGGAAAGGAAAAAAGCTTTTCCACAGGCAGAAAGAGAGTTTCCATAAAAGTCAGAAGTCCGGAGGCACGGAGTGCAGAAACTGCGCTTAGTAGGCCGATCAAGACAGGGGCCATTTTTAATACTGTTTCAAATCCACGCTCCGTTCCTGCTGTAAAGAGATCGAAAACAGGCAGTTTTTTTATTATTCCCGAGAGAATAATGGAGAAAATGACAAAAGGAATCATAAAATTAGAGAAAAAAAGAAGGTAATTCATGGAACCAGCCGCAGTTTTTTATACTATATGCAAAAAGCCGGGAGATAATTCAATAAATTATTGTGCAAAATATGCAAAGTATGATACAATGATTAGAATCTTTGAATTTTTTAATGATAAGAAGGGTTCCTTTTAGCGGTGATTATATGAAAGAAGAAAAAATACAATATCAGCAAATTGAACGATATATAAAGAATCCGGATTTTAAGAATAAACAGCAGGAAGCAATCGATTACATGATCGATCAGGTAGAGATTATCAATCAGGAGCTTTCGGCCAGATACAAAAGAGATGTGATTGATTCTGTCATTTTTCGCACGAAATCTGCGGAAAGTATCAAAAAGAAATTGATTCGAAAAGGACTTCCATTGGACGTACAGCATGTGGAGGAACGGCTTCATGATCTGACTGGTGTAAGAATTACTTGTACTTTTTTGGATGATGTTTATAAAGTAGCTGAAAGACTGGAAAAGAATTATCATTTTAAAGTCATACGAGTGAAAGATTATATTGAGAATCCAAAGCCCAGCGGCTATCAGAGTTTACATATGATTTTTCTTGTTCCAATAGGCGGGGAAGAAGATATCCGGGTAGAAGTGCAGATTCGTACGGTTGGCATGAACTACTGGGCAAAACTGGATCATCAGCTCTCCTATAAGGCAGAAGAGAATGAAGAGATGGAAAAGATAAGAAGAGATCTGAAATTTCATGCAGAGGAGATAGCAAGAATTGACAGAAAGCTATTGAAGATCCGTACTAAGATTGAAAAGATGAAAGACAAAAAAACGACAGACAGATAACAGCAGACGAAAAAAGAGATTATTGCACAGATTCCAATCATGGATTTGCAATAATCTCTTTCTTATTTGAAAATTTTGATAAATATAAAAATCTACTCCGCTGATTCATTCTCCATACGGATAGCATGGAAACATTTTTCCAGATAGATCTTGTGTGCAATAGCGATAATTGTGTTACGAAGCATGGTCTTCTCATGAGTATTGTCTACGCCCACAGTGTCTAAGCTTTCTTTAAGACCGAAAACATGGGAGAGAACATTCTCGAATTCCATACAGAAGTAATCATAGGCCTTCTTGGCAGTGTAAGTCTGTTTCTGCATCTCTAAAAAGAGTGCAATGTTGTCCAGGGACAAAACGGACTTGGCAGCGGCAATGAAGAAGAGATATGCAATCTGCTCACGGTAATATTGTTTCTTAACTGGATTAGCGATGAGTCCTTTCTTTACATAGTTGCTAATCATGGAAGCAGTGATGGTCAGATCTTCAAAGGGTGCCAGATATTCGTTGATATATTTTGTGATTTGTTCCAGATAGAGACCTACATTGGGAATCTCATCATATTTTGGAAAATGGAAATTCTCAATGGAGGATGTCATCAATTTTCTTGTATTCTCATTCATAGTAAATATTGTACTTTTTTGAGGTTGGAAAGTCAAGGAGTTATAGGTTTTTAAAACATGAAAAAGCATACGCAGTGTCACTTGACAGGTTTTTAAAAAGCTGATAATTTATAAATGATACGAGTTTTTAGATAACCGATGGTATAGAGTTTTTTACAAGGAGATTAATCAATGAAATACAGAATTGTAGCAGATTCCTCTTCCAATGTTTATGAAGTGGAAGGTGTAGATTACGCATATGCTTCATTGAAGATTGTTGCAGGAGATAACACATATGTAGATGAAAAAGACATGAATCTTGACGAGATGATTGCCGGTTTGAAGGCACATCAGGGTCCATCCCGTACATCATGTCCAAATATATCTGACTGGTTAGATGCATTTGGAGATGCAGATGTGGTTGTTGCTACAACCATTACAAGTAACCTTTCCGGAGCTTATAATGCAGCTGTTCAGGCAAAGAACCTCTATGAAGAAGAACATCCCGGCGCGAAAGTATATGTGAAGGATTCTCTTTCTACAGGACCGGAGATGCAGCTTCAGATTGAAAGAATGAAAGAAGATATATTAAAGGGAATGTCCTTTGAAGAAATCTGTGCAGATATTGATGAGTATGCGAAGAAGACCCATCTTGCATTTTCTTTAGAAAGTCTTGAGAATCTTGCTAAAAATGGACGTGTAAATCCGCTTATCGCAAAGGCAGCAGGTGTTCTTGGCGTACGTGTTGTTGGTAAAGCAAGCGACGAAGGAACTTTACAGCAGCTTCACAAATGCCGTGGTGAAAAGAAGGCAGTTGTTACTATGTATAATGTAATGAAGGAGCACGGATTTGCAGGCGGAAAAGTGAGAATGGCCCACATCTATAATGAAGGTATTGCAGACGCCTTAGAGAAATTAATTCGTGCGGATTATCCGGATGCAGATATTGAAAGATGCCAGTGCGGCGGACTTTGTACATTTTATGCAGAAGTTGGCGGCATGCTGGTAGGATACGAGGGATAGAAGTTATGATTTCATTTGAATGTGATTATACGCAAGGCTGTCATGAGCAGATTATGAAAAGACTTGTGGAGACAAATTTAGAGCAGGTATGCGGCTACGGACAGGATCATTTCTGTCAGGAAGCAAAGGAAAAAATTAAAAAAGCATGCGGGCGTGAGGATGCAGAGGTATTTTTTCTGGTAGGCGGAACACAGACAAACCAGATTGTAATAGATTCGTTATTAAAATCATACGAAGGTGCGGTTGCGGCTCAGACAGGACATATTAATGTGCATGAATCCGGGGCAATCGAGTTTACAGGACATAAAGTTCTTACTTTGCCGGAATACGATGGAAAGATAAAGGCAGAAGAATTAGAAGAACTTCTTAAAAAATTCTGGGGAGACGGTACTTTTGAACATATGGTATTTCCTGGATTAGTATATATTTCCTATCCTACAGAATACGGAACCATCTATTCCAAAGAAGAACTTTCTTCTATTTATAGTGTATGTAAAGAATACGAGATTCCGTTATACATTGACGGCGCCCGCCTCGGATATGGTCTTATGAGCCGTCAGTGTGACCTTACTTTTGAAGAACTTGCTTCTCTTTGTGATGTGTTCTATATCGGAGGAACGAAAGTTGGCGCCCTTTGTGGTGAGGCAGTTGTTTTCACCCACGGTAATATGCCAAAACATTTCCTTACTATTGCGAAACAGCATGGAGGACTTCTTGCAAAAGGAAGACTTTTAGGAATTCAGTTTGATACTTTATTTACAGACAATCTGTATTTTGAGATCAGCAAACATGCCATTGATATGGCAGAGGAAATTAAGGCCGGATTTTTAGAAAGAGGTTATAAACTTCTTAAGGATTCTCCTACAAACCAGCAGTTTATTATTCTTACAAATGAAGAACTTGCCAAAGTGCAGGAAAAAGTAAGATGTGAGGTTTGGGAGAAGGTTGACGAAGATCATACTGCAGTGAGATTTGCTTCCAGCTGGGGAACAACCAGGGAACAGATTGATTATCTGTGGGAAGTAATGGATGGATTAAAATAAAAGGCTTGAGGAGACTGTTGGAAACAATAGTCTCTTTTTTTGTGCTGGCGACGAGCCAAAGTCCGAGCTTGCTCGGGACCTTGGCGACCGCTTACAATCCCGGAATGCACCTTCTGGTGCTTCCGGTGATTGGTATACAAGCTGTAAAAGTATACAAAAAATCTTTTCATAATTGCATTTGTTTGTATAGAATGCTATACTAAATTTAACTATGATAATATCGATAGAAATCTGTCTTAATATAAAGGAGGCATCCCATGCTGCTCTTAAAAGAACGTGTAGAAGTGGTAGAATATTGCAAAAAGATGATCAATGCAGGACTTACCAAAGGTACCGGCGGAAACATCAGCATTTTTAACAGAGAAAAAGGCTTATATGCCATCAGCCCAAGCGGAATGGATTACTATTCCATGCAGCCGGAAGATGTGGTTGTTATGAACTTACAGGACGAAGTTGTGGACGGGGCAAGAAAGCCATCCAGTGAATGGGGGCTTCACAGTATCTTCTATAAGAATAGGGAAGATATAGATGCAGTGGTTCATACCCATTCTACCTACTGCGCAGTTCTTGCAACAAACAGGGAGGAACTCCCCCCATCCAGTTATCTGGTAGCATTTGCGGGACCGAATGTAAGATGTGCTCCATATGCTTCTTTTGGTACACCGGCTCTTGCAAAGAACGCATACGATTATATGGTGAACCGAAATGCAGTGCTTCTTGCCAATCACGGGCTGGTAGCAGGCGGCAGAACCATTCTTAAAGCATTTCAGGTGGCAGAAGAGATTGAGTTCTGTGCAGAGGTGTACGTGAAAGCCAGAAGTATCGGCACTCCGGTTTTATTATCCGAGGAAGAGATGGCTAATATGGCAGAACGTTTTAAAGATTACGGACAGAAAGAAAAAGAAGAATAGCAAAAGAACCCAAAGACAGGAAGAAGACGTTTTTCTGGAACAGAGAAAAGAAATCGAATGATATGTAAAAATCATTCTTCAATCATCTTCGATAAGAAGAAAGGGGAATCATAGATGTCCAGATTTGATCAGTATTTTTTAATGAAAGAAAAGGATGTATTTGAGTACGTACAGGAAAAGATAAAGTTTTTTGATAAGAATGCCAAACCGGTATGTAAAGAAATCGGTGACGGAAATCTTAATTATGTCTTCCGTATTACAGATTCCATGACCGGCAAATCCATCGTGGTAAAACAGGCCGGAGAGACTCTCCGTATCTCTGACGAGATGACACTGAACGTGGACCGAGGCAAGATTGAAGCTCAGATTCTTGGAATTCAGGGGCAGTTCTGTCCGGGACTTGTTCCGGAAGTGTATCTTTATGATGAAGTCATGTGTGCTATCATTATGGAAGATATGATCGGACATGAGATGATGCGTACCGGTCTTTTAAAGCATCATACATATCCTAAGTTTGCAGATCAGATATCTACTTTCCTGGTAAATTCCCTGCTTCTTACTTCTGATGTGGTGCTCAATCATCAGGATAAGAAAGAATTGGTGAAGAATTTTGTTAATCCGGAGCTTTGCGAGATTACAGAAGATCTGGTATTTAGCGAGCCATATCTTGATTATAATGAGAGAAATATTGTATTTGAACCAAACAGAAGCTTTATTGAGAAAGAAATCTATGGGGATAAGAAGCTTCATTTAGAAGCGGCCAAGTTGAAATTTGAATTTATGAACAATGCCCAGTCACTGGTTCACGGTGATCTTCATACAGGATCTGTGTTTATTAATAAAGAGCACACTTTTGTGTTCGACCCTGAGTTTGCTTTCTACGGACCGATGGGATACGATATCGGCAATATTATTGCCAATCTGTTCTTTGCCTGGTGCAATGGTGATGCCACATCCACATCCCCGCAGGAGAAAGAAGAATTCTGTGGATGGTGCCTTGTTACGATTAAGGAGATTGTGGACAAATTTATTGAGAAGTACAATGTGGTATATGATAAGGTTGTGAAAGACCCGATGGCCAAGGTGGAGGGTTTTAAGGAATATTATCTTAGTCAGATTCTATCTAATACAGCAGGAACAACAGGACTTGAACTGATACGCCGTATTGTAGGTCTTGCCAAAGTGAAAGATATTACTTCTATTGAGGATACAGACAAGCGTGTGAGGGCAGAGCAGATCTGCTTAAAAATTGCGAAGGATTGCATTATGAACAGAGACAGTTTCCTTTGTGGTGATGATTATCTGAAAGCACTGTTAAAGGCGATCAAAGGGTAAGAGGATTATGCTTCAGACAACACTTTGTTATATAGAAAAAGAAGACAGATATCTTCTTCTTCACAGGGTATCCAAAAAGAACGATGCAAATAAGGATAAATGGATCGGTATAGGTGGGAAGTTTGAAGATAAAGAAAGTCCGGAAGACTGTCTGCTGCGAGAAGCCAAAGAAGAGACAGGGCTTACTTTAACGTCCTATAGACTTCGGGGAATTGTCACTTTTGTCTCCAATGAATATCCGACGGAGTATATGTTCTTATATACAGCGGATGGATATGAAGGTGAGCTTGGGGCATGTAAGGAAGGAACTCTGGAATGGATTAAGAAGAAAGATATGTATTCACTTAATCTTTGGGAAGGAGATAAGATTTTCTTAAAACTTTTAGAAGAAGAGCACCCATTCTTTTCATTGAAGCTTTCTTATGAAGGCGACTTGCTTGTGCAGGCGGTTCTGGAGGGAAAAGAAATGAAACTTCCATATCTGTAGAAAAAATACAGACTACTGTGATTCAGTGATATTGTGTACAAAATTAAAAACATAAATTTTTTATAAAAAAGTTTGACAAATCAATGAGTTTAGTCTATAATGAGCCAATGTTGAGTCAAAATTTCCACACAGCCGGGGAGTCAGCGGTGCCCTGTACCTGCAATCCGCTACAGCAGGGGTGATGGTTTGACTGAGGGCGCTTGTTTGTAGAGCTGCCCCTTGTAAGCGGTGTTGACGTTTGGGTCTCACGCAACGGAAACCTGTGAACCGTGTCAGGTCGGGAACGGAGCAGCACTAAGCAGGACCTTTCGTGTGACGTGAGGGTGCCTGGGCCGAGCTGGCTGCAAGGGTAACGTCTGGGGACGGCGTTCGAAGCAAACCGTGTGGATTCATTATAAAAATAAGATGAGCATCGAGGAATCGATGTTCTTTTTTTGTGCCTTTTAGTACAAATTTAACCACTTTTCTATGGTATATGGATAATCCGAAAAAAACTTGATATAATACTTTCATATATTGTGTAGAATTTTAAATTCAGGAGGTAAGACATATGCAGATGACATTTCGCTGGTATGGTGAAGGCAATGACAGCATTACACCACAGATGATCAAACAGATTCCAGGCGTTACAGGTCTTGTTTGGGCACTTCATCACAAACAGGCCGGAGAAGTTTGGGAAGTAGAAGAAATCGAAGAAGCAAGAAAACAGATTGAAGGCGCTGGCTTCAATATGGACGTAGTAGAAAGTGTTAACGTACACGACGATATCAAAATCGGTCTTCCTACACGTGACATGTACATTGAAAACTACAAAACAACTCTTAGAAACCTTGCAAAATTCGGTGTTAAAGTAGTAACTTACAACTTCATGCCAGTATTCGACTGGACAAGAACAGACCTTTACCATGATCTTCCGGACGGATCCAACGCTCTTTTCTATGGTAAAGACGTTGTTAAAGAAGATCCAATGGAAATGGCTCAGTACATCATCAAAGAATGTGAAGGTTTCACAATGCCAGGCTGGGAACCAGAACGTCTTGAAAAATTAGAAGAACTTTTCGAAAAATACAAACCAGTTACTCACGAAGTACTCTGGGAAAACTTAAAATACTTCTTAGAAGCAATCATGCCGGTTTGTGAAGAAACAGGCATCAAGATGGCTATCCACCAGGACGATCCACCATGGGATATCTTCGGACTTCCTCGTCTCTTAGTGGACAAAGAATCCATCGGTAAATTCTTATCCATGGTAGATAACCCTTACAACTGCTTATGCTTATGTACAGGTTCTATGGGCGCTAATCCTAAGAACAACATGGCTGACATCGTTCGCACATACTGTGACAGAATCGCATTCACACATATCCGTAACGTACATCATTACGAAAACGGCGACTTTACAGAAGTATCTCACAGAGACTGTGATGGTGAAGTAGGTATCATCGAAGTTATGAGAGCTTACCATGACTGTGGTTACACAGGATATGTACGTCCTGACCATGGACGTCACCTCTGGGGCGAAGAAAAGAATGGCTGCCGTCCAGGTTACGGTTTATATGACCGTGCTCTTGGTATTATGTACCTCTGGGGCTGCTGGGATATGCTTGAAAGACTTGAAGGCAACAAATAAGAGAGGGTATTAAGATTATGAAACAGTTTATGGATCAGGATTTCCTCCTTTCTACAGATACTGCGAAATGGCTTTATCATGATGTAGCAGCTAAGCTTCCTATCATTGACTACCACTGCCATATCAATCCACAGGAAATCGCAGAAGACAGAAAATTCGATAATATCGCAGAAGTATGGCTCGGCGGCGACCATTACAAATGGCGTCTCATGCGTGCTTGCGGCACAACAGAAGATAAAGTAACAGGCGATGCTGACGGCAGAACAAAATTCCGTGAATTTGCAAAAGCTATGCCACAGATTATCGGCAACCCTATTCATCACTGGAGCCATTTAGAACTTCAGAGAGGTTTTGGTATCTACGAACCTTTATGTGAAGAAAATGCAGATGAAATCTACGACAAATGTAACGAAATCTTAAAAGGTTACTCTGCTCGTGAATTCATGAAGAAATTCGATGTTAGAGCAATTGGTACAACAGATGATCCTATCGATGATCTCCGCTGGCATAAAATGCTCGCAGAAGACGAAACATTCGAACCATTAGTTCTTCCTACATTCCGTCCTGACAAAGCAGTTGCAATCGACAAAGTTGAATTCGTAGGTTACATCGGCAAATTAGGCGAAGTTGTTGGCCGTGAACTTAAGAGTGCAGAAGACGTTGCAGCAGCATTGTTAGAAAGAATCGATTACTTTGCATCTGTTGGTGCAAGATTTGCTGACCACGGTCTTGATTACTGTATGTATGCAGATCCTAACAAAGACGTTGTAGAAGCAGCATTTGCAAAAGTTATGAACGGCGAAGCTATCACAAAAGATGAAGTTGATGCATACAAGACATACATCACACTCGCTTGTGCTAAAAAATACGCAGAACTCGACTGGGTAATGCAGATTCACTTTGGTGTATTAAGAAACACAAACAAACCAATGTTTGCAAAACTTGGCGCAGATATCGGATGTGACGCTGTTAACAGTAAATCCGGTGTTGAAAACGTAGCTCCACTTCTTAATGCATTCTTAGAAAATGAAGGATTCCCTAAGGTAGTTCTTTACTCCTTAAATCCTGCTGATAACACATCCATCATCACAATGATGGGCTGCTTCCAGGGTGGCGGCGTAGCCGGCAAACTTCAGCACGGTAGTGCTTGGTGGGTAAATGACAACCTTCCAGGTATGAAACAGCAGTTAACAGACCTTGCATTAAACGGTGTATTAGGACGTTTTGTAGGTATGCTTACTGACTCCCGTTCCTTCTTAAGTTACACAAGACATGAATACTTCAGACGTATTCTCTGTGATGTAATCGGTAACTGGGTTGAAAGCGGACAGTATCCAAACGACAAGAAGATGTTAACAAAACTTGTAGAAGATATCTGCTACAACAACACAAACAATTTCTTCCGTTTCGGTAAATAATTGAACAATTAACTTCTCCGGCATTCTTAAAGAGTGCCGGAGTATTTTAGAATATTTTCAGAGGAAAAACGACATGAAACTTTCTTTAGAATCTATTAAAAATAAAGAAGCATGGGCTGGCTTTAAATTACCAGCTTATGATCCAGCGGAAATCGCTGCTAACACAAAAGAAAACCCACAGTGGATGCATTTTGGTTCCGGTAACATCTTCCGTATCTTCCCAGGCTCTGTATGCCAGGCTTTAATCGAAGCTGGAAAGATGAATACAGGTATCATCTGCTGCGAATCCTATGATGATGAAGTAGTAACAAAATGCTTACGTCCTTATGACAACTTAACAATCGGTGTTACATTAAACGCAGATGGAACAATGAGCAAAGAAGTTATCGGTTCCTTAGCTGAAAGTTTAACACTTCTCTATGATTATGACAGAATCGCTGAAATCATGAAAGCTCCAAGCCTTCAGATGGTTTCTTTCACAATCACAGAAAAAGGATACTCTTTAAGAAACGCAAAGAACGAATTAGTTCCTCCTGTACTTGCAGATATGGAAAACGGACCAGTTGGATGTAAATCCTTCATGGCACAGTTAGCTTCCATGCTTCTTGATCGTCAGGCAGCATGTGGCAAACCAGTTGCACTCGTATCTATGGACAACTGTTCCCACAACGGTGAAAAACTTCAGATGGCTATCCTCGAAATCGCAAAATGCTGGTTAGAAGGCGGCAAGATTACTGAAGATCAGTACAAATACCTCGCTGAAGAAGTTCAGTACCCATGGACAATGATCGATAAGATCACACCAAGACCACATCCAATGGTAGAAGAAATGCTTACAAATGACGGCCTTGAAGATATGGCTCCATTTGTAACAACAAAGAATACATTCACAGCTCCTTATGTTAACGCAGAAGGTCCTCAGTACCTCGTAATGGAAGACTTATTCCCTAACGGACGTCCTGAATTAGACTTCGGCCGTGGCGTAACACTTACAACACGTGACAAAGTAAACGCTGTTGAAACAATGAAAGTAACAACATGCTTAAATCCACTTCATACAGCATTAGCAGTATATGGATGCCTCCTTGGCCATACATTAATCTCTGCTGAAATGAGCGATGATGAACTTAAGACATTAGTTACAAGAATGGCTTATGAAGAAGGCATGCCTGTAGTAGTACATCCAGGTATCCTTGATCCTAAAGAATTCGTTAACGAAGTTCTTACAGTAAGATTCCCTAACCCATTTATGCCAGACGCTCCGCAGCGTATCGCAACAGATACATCCCAGAAACTTGGTATCCGTTATGGTGAAACAATCAAATCCTACATCAAAGCAGAAGATAAAGATCCTGCTACATTAAAATTCATCCCATTAGTACAGGCTGGATGGTTAAGATACCTCCTCGCTGTAGATGATGAAGGCAATGCAATGGAATGCTCCGCTGACCCATTATTAGCAGCATCCCAGGAAAAACTTGCTGGTATCAAATTAGGCGATACAGTAGATGTAGAAAAACTTCGTCCAATTCTTTCCGAAACAAGAATCTGGAACGTAGATCTCTTCGAATGTGGATTAGCTGACAAGATTGTTGGATACTTTAACGAACTTATTGCTGGCCCAGGCGCAGTAAGAGCAACACTTAAGAAATATGTGCACTAAGCAGAGCCGTGCATAGATAAAATAGAAAAAGGTCCCTCGGACAAGCTCAACTGAGTTTGTCCGAGGGACCTTTTTCTATTTTAGATATATAGGGCGAAGCCCGACACCGAGATGAAGCGAAGCGGAATCGAGGTGGGCACGTCTCGAACAAGGAGGGTCTTATTATAGGGGCGAGAGCCCGACACCGAGATGAAGCGAAGCGGAATCGAGGTGTGGCACGTGCTACGAAAATGTGGAGAGTATAGGCCAAAGCCCCTTTGAACCATTTAGAAATACAATAGGGTATCGTGTTTTGAATACTGTTCTGTAGATATAATAGCAAGTTATAATATATGTAATCGTTAAATGATTATCATATAAAAAGAGAGCGAGGAATTTCAAATGAAAAAAGACACAATGAAGTACGTTCATATGGTGATTGGTTTTATCATCATGATGGCATTCCGTTTCATTCCAGTTGGTGTTCTGCCAAATGTAACGGATGTAGGTCTGCAGGTTCTTGGTATCTTTGTAGCTACAATTTATTTATGGTCTACAATTGATGCGGTAACCTCAAGTTTAGTTTCCATTATTATGCTTGCATTCAGTGCTTATGGCACAGTAGATCAGGTAATTGCGGCATGTTTTGGTAACTCCGTAACTGTTCAGGTATTCTTCCTTATGATCTTCATGGGAGGATTAACAAACAGAAGATTAACAGATTATATTGGCAGATGGATTCTGACACGTAAAGTGATTGAAGGAAGACCTTGGGTATTTACAATTGCGATTTTAACAGGTACCTATGTAATGTCCGTATTTATCGGAGCATTTACACCAATTCTTCTTTTCTGGCCAGTTCTTTATGGTGTATTTAATGATGTTGGATATACAAAAGAGGACAAATATCCGAAACTCATCCTTATTGCGGTTGTTCTTGCAGCCCTGATTGGTTTCCCGGTACCTCCTTATATGTCAAACGGTTTTGCATTATTAAGTAACTATAGAGGCTTATTAGAAGGTTTCCCAGCATTGGCAGGCATGGATGGAGTAATGATTTCCAATGCATCTTATCTCCTTGGTTGTTTCACATTAGGATTACTTCTTGTTCTTGCAATTATTCTTGTTATGAAATTTGTTTTCAAACCGGATGTACAGCCACTTAAGAATATCAAGATTGAAATGCTTGAAAGAAATCCACTTCCACCAATGAGCCGTGCACAGAAAATCTATGGTGTATTCTTAGTAATTTTCATCTTTATTATGTTAGTACCAAGTTTATTACCAACAGTACCTGTATTCGGTTTCTTAAATCAGAATTCCATTATTATGCCAGGTGTGTTAGTGGTAATTCTTATCTTTATTCATTGTGATGGCGAACCTGTATTAAAATTCGAAGAAGTTATGGGTAGAGATTTCGCATGGCCATCTTATTGGATTGTTGCAGCAGCTTTAGCGGTGGGTGGTGCTTTAACAAACCAGTCAACAGGTATTATTGGATTTTTAAATGCCGTATTAGGTCCTGTATTTGGAGGCATGTCAGGTACAACATTCACAATTGTAGTTTTAGCAGTTGCAATTGTATTAACAAATGTATGTAACTCATTCGTAATCGGTCTTATTTTACAGCCGGTTGTATTATCCTACTGTGCAACAGCAGGTGTAAACCCAGCACCAATTATTACATTGTTGATTTTTACAGTACTGCTCACTGCAGCATGTACACCAGCAGCATCTCCATTCGCAGCAATGTTATTTGGTAATAAAAACTGGTTACCAAATGGGGATGTGTATAAATACTCTTTAGTATTTGTACTCGTAGAAACAGTTATTATATTAGTAGTGGGTATTCCATTTATTTCATTATTAATGTAATTGAATAAGGTTGTTTTTCTTCAAGTTATGATAGTAAAAGGATGTCCATATGTCAGAAGTGACGATGGGCATCTTTTTGCATTGATTAGACAAAACTCGTGTTGTTTTGTATAATAAAAATATGAATAAGTATAGCATCTTTGTGAAAGAAGGAATAAAATGAAATTAGAGCAGTTACGCCAGATTGTTGCCATTGAGCAATATAAATCAATTTCAAGAGCCGCAAAAGAATTATATATTGGACAACCTACATTAAGCAGTTCATTGAACAGTTTGGAAAAGGAATTAGGAACTCAAATATTTGTCCGGACATCACAGGGAGTGAAACCGACAGAGGATGGAAAACAGGTATTACAGATTGCACACCAGATAGTAAACGGATGCGATTTACTGTTAAATTACAGAAACGATAATGATCCAAAGAAAATGACAGGAACCATAAAAGTAAGTTTATCACCGGTGTATGGTTATTTGTATTTTGACATTGCAGCCAGATATCGGGAATGTTTTCCGCAGGTCGATTTGCAATTGAGAGTTTATTCTCCGAATCATATGAAAGAAGCTTTCCGATGTGGCGAGTGTAATATAGCAATTGAGCTGGGGCTTGATAAGCTGATGGCAATGGTGCAAGATGAAAAATTTTCCTATGAAAAATTGAAAGTTCATAAAGCAATGCTTTTTGCAGGACCGAAAAGTAGATTCTATGAAAGAAAATCTATTTCAATAGATGAGCTACAGGAGGAACAGTTTGTAGCATATTCAGCAGAATACTGGGGAGCGAAAAGTAAATTGATGAATATCAAGAGTGCTCCGATTTTTATGGAAGACTTTTCCAGTATATGGAATGCAATCTATAGAACGGACGTAGTCGGAATATTGCCGGATACGATAGACAAAGTAGAGCTGAATCAATATGAGGGACGGCCCAAAATGATAGCAATAGAAGATGCGGATAATCTTATTTCCAATGGAATTATTTTGTATGCAGGAAATCGACAGCTTACCCTGTTAGAGCAACAGACCATTCAGTTTCTCAAAAAAATTATGAGAGAATTAGAATAAAGGAAAGTGACAGAAGATGAAATTAGAACAGTTACGCCAGATTGTTACAATAGAAAAATGCAAATCTATATCCAAAGCGGCAAAAGAATTGTATATGGGACAGCCTGCCTTAAGCAGTTCCTTGAGCAGTCTGGAGAAAAAAGTAGGTGTTCAGATTTTCCAGAGAACTCCTCAGGGAGTTCTTCCAACAGAGGACGGCAAAAAGATTTTAGAGACTGCCCACCGCATTTTAAATGAATGCAGCATTATTTTGGATTATTCCAAACAGCACAATCCGGAAGAATTAACGGGAACTATAAAAGTCAGTCTTGCACCGGGGTACAGTTATCTGTTTTTTGATATATTAACCAGATATAAAGAGAAATTTCCAAAAGTCGATTTTGAAATCAGCATTCTGCCCCTTGCCAAAACAAAAGAGATGTTGCGGCGGGGAGAATACAGTGTGGCCATCGATTTTGTATCTGATAAGATTATAGAAGAAGAAAAGTTTCACAGTATCAGACTGAAAGCCCATACAACAAAACTATTTGCAGGTCCTATGCACCGGTTTTATGAAAGAGATGTCGTGGATGTAACAGAGGTAAGAGAAGAAAAGTTTGTGGCATTTTCAAAATCCTATTGGAAAGAAAACAACAAAAACCTTCAAATTAAGACAACGCCTATTTTCGTTGAAGATAATGCAAGTATCAGACAGATCATCCGTAAAAGTGATATGATTGCCATTATGCCGGATGTGTATGATAAACTGGATGTGGAAGAGTATAAAGGAAGACCAAGGATGATACCGATTACAGGAATCAGGAATCCAGCCTTTTATGGCAATCTGGTTTATCCGGGGAATCGACAACTGACCTTATTAGAACAGAATACCATAGAATTTTTAAAAAAGTTAATGCTGGAGCTTGAATAGAAATAAAAAAAAATCCGAAAAGCAGAATCTGAAAAGGCTTCGAAAAGATGAATATAAAATATTAAATACCCAAAGGGTACCCTATTGATTTTTATATATAGGGTATCCTTTTTTTCTAACTTCATTATTTTAAGAGAGGTAGGTTATAATTGTATTAATCGTTAAAAACTTATCATTTACAGGAGGGAACCCCACATGGCAATCAATTATTCTTTTGATGAAAGCTTAGTTACCAAACAGAACGCTGCTGAAAAAGCAATGCTCGAAGAATTCCGTGCAGGTAACTACACACTTGAAAATCCATTAGTAAAATTAAACCCATACTTAATCAACCCATTAGCTGCTGTTGTAATGTTCAACACAGAAGAAGAAGTTGCTGTTACAGTAAGAGTATTAGGTAAAGAACCTGCAGCAACAATGAAACATACTTTCCCTAAAGCGAAAGAACACGTATTACCAATCCTTGGTCTTTACGGTGATTACAACAACACAGTTGAAATCGAATTATACCGTGGTGCAATGAACACAATCCAGATTCAGACAGAACCATTTACAGACAGCGTTGCAAAACTTGTAAAAATGGAAACAACACCTGAATATTTAAGAGATGAATTAATCATCGTTTCCCCAGCTTTAACAGACCTTGCTACAGGTTTTGACTATGCCGGTGATGTTAGATGGCACCTTAATATTCCTACAGTATTCGATATCAAACGTGCAAAAAACGGCAACCTTTTAATCGGTTCCCACAGATTATTAAAAATCCCTTACTACATGTCCGGTCTTTATGAAATGACTATGGCAGGTAAAGTAATCAAAGAATACAAGATTCCTGGCGGATATCACCATGACCAGTTCGAAATGGAAGACGGCAATCTTTTAGTTCTTACAGAAGACTTAACTTCTGAAACAGTAGAAGATATGTGTGTACTTGTTGACCGTGAAACAGGTGAAATCTTAAAAACATGGGATTACAAAGATTTCTTAGATCCAGCAAAAGTTGCTCATTCCGGATCCTGGACAGAAGAAGACTGGTTCCACAACAATGCGGTATGGTATGACAAGAATACAGATTCCCTTACATTCTCCGCTCGTCACATTGATGCTATGTGTAACATCGATTACGAAACAGGCAAACTTAACTGGATCATCGGTGACCCGGAAATGTGGCCGGAAGAATATCAGAAATATTTCTTCACACCAGTTGGTGATGGCGAATTCGACTGGCAGTATGAACAGCATGCAAACGTTATCACACCAGACGGTGACGTTATGTGCTTCGACAACGGTCACTTCCGTTCCAAAAACCCTGCAAACCGTATCTTAAACAAAGACAACTTCTCCCGTGGTGTAAGATACAAAATCAACACAGACAAGATGGAAATCGAACAGGTATGGCAGTACGGTAAAGAAAGAGGTCAGGAATTCTACTCCCAGTACATTTGTAACGTAGAATTCTACAAAGAAGGCCACTACATGGTACACTCCGGCGGTATCCAGTATTACGGAGAAGATGCTTCTGAACAGTTCGCTGCATTAATGCAGGACGACCCAATGGTACGCACACGTTCCATCACAGTTGAATTATTAGACGACGTTAAGATGTTAGAATTAGAAGTAGAAGG
>SVDY01000009.1:24986-87147 GCA_015057665.1 Lachnospiraceae bacterium
GACCCAATGGTACGCACACGTTCCATCACAGTTGAATTATTAGACGACGTTAAGATGTTAGAATTAGAAGTAGAAGGCAACTTCTACCGTGCAGAAAAATTACATTTATACCATGATCAGGACAACTTACCACTTGGTGAAGGTGTTGAACTTGGTGAAATGGGAAGAACAAAAGAATTCGATACCATGATCGAAATGGATTCCTGCGGTGAAGAACTTTCTCACATCTATGAAGCTTCCATCGAAGAAGAATCCGATAGATTTACATTCAAAGCTACATTCGAATCCGGACAGCTTGTAATGATGACATTAGAACAGGGCGAAGAAATTCACTCCTACTTCATCTCTACAGCGAAATCTCCATTTGCTGCATTATGCTGCGGTACATTCATCGAAAAAGATGCCCGTAAGGTAAAATGTTCCGTAAACAAAGCTGGTCTCTCCGGTACATACGATGTAAGAATGATCGTAGACGATAAGAAATTCGAAACAGGTATTCAGATTGTTTGCTAGTAATCCTTGGATTTTCCAGCGTCCTGGTTTCAGATTATAATAAAAAAGAGGCAGAAGGTATAGACTTTCTGCCTTTTTGTGTCAGCGACGAGCCAAAGTCCGAGCTTGCTTGAGACCTTGGCGACCGCTTCCGGTGATTTGTGAAAAATTAGTTTGCCAAATAATTATCAAACGCGTATAATATCAAAAGTAGAAGCTTACGTTAACTATGTACAGGAAAAATAGAAGATAGTAACTTAATAAGAAAGAAGGATCATTATGAAACTGGAACAGTTGCGCCAGATTGTTGTAATTGAAAAATGTAAATCTATCTCCAAAGCTGCAAAAGAATTGTATATGAGACAGCCGGCGCTTAGTACTTCCCTTAACAGTCTGGAAAAATCTCTCGGAATTCAGATTTTTCAGAGAAGTCCTCAGGGAGTTACACCCACAGAGGACGGAAAACGGATTCTTGAAACCATTCACAGGATTCTCAATGATACGGACAGTCTGATGCAGTACTCTTCTCAAAACGATCCGGAAAATCTGACTGGAAGTATTAAAGTAAGTATTTCGCCTATTTACAGTCATCTCTTTTTTGACATCATAACCCGTTACAAAGAAAAGTTTCCAAAAGTGGATTTTCAGATTGCCATTTATCCTTTTGTGCGGATTAAAGAATTATTTCAGCATGGAGAATACAACATAGCCATTGATTATGTACCGCAAAGGACACTGGAGGATGAGAAATTCTCCTGTTATAAGCTGAAGACTCACAAAATCCGATTCTACGCAGGTCCTTTAAGCCGGTTCTATAACAGGGAAGAGGTACATTTAGAAGAACTGAGGGAAGAGCGGTTTCTTGCCTATTCAAAAAGTTACTGGAAAGAGATCAACAAAGGGCTGAAAATCCGGACAATGCCGATTTTTGCTGGAGATACGGGAAGTATTACCCACATCTTAAGAAACAGCGATGTAATTGGGGCACTGGCGGATATCTATGAGAAACTGGATGCAGGAAATGATGATGGAAGGCCAAGGATGCTACCAGTGAGAGAAGTGGAGGATTACTCCTTCGATGGATTCCTGATCTATCCTGGAAACCGTCAATTGAGTCTGCTGGAAAAACTGAGCGTTCGTTTTTTAAAAGAACTGCTCATGGAACTGGAATAATATAATAACATAAAAATATAAGAGGGGTACCCTATTCTAAAATTAGGAATAGGGTATCCCTTTTTTGGGAACTACTGGAGTGGCATAGCAGGATATATAATTAATTTGTTAAAAAACTATCATTACAAAAAGGAGAGGAAAATTACAATGGAAACAGTAAAAAGCAAAGAGTTTTTGAAGTTTATCATCTTTATGGCCATTACAGCTTTAGGCTGGCTTCTTCCTGCACCTGCTCCAATTACAGCAGAAGGTATGAAACTTCTCAGTTTATTCGTAGCAGCTGTTTATGGATGGTCTGTTAGTTCTGAAGTATGGCCAAGTTTATTAACTTTTGCAATCTTACCTTTCACAGGAATTGCAACATTAGAAATCGTATTAGCAGCAAGCTGGGGCAGTGATACAGGTCTCGTAATGGTACTTATGCTTCCTATTATCAATTTCTTAGAAGCAACAGGTGCAACAACAACAATCGCTGCTTACCTTCTTACAAGAAAATCTCTGAAAGGCCATCCATGGCGCTTATTATTCATGATCTTCTTCGTAGGCTGGGTATTATGTACATTCGTAGGTACTTTACCAGGTATGCTCATCACATGGAGCTTTATCTACAAAATCTGTAACCTTATTGGAGAAAAGAAATTTGACAAGTTTGCAAACCTTTTAATCTTCGGTGTATGTGTAATGGGTGCAATCGGTCTTTCTTCCCTTCCATTCAAAAACAACGCCCTCGTAATCTTAAATGCATATATGCAGAGCTCCGGACAGAAGATCGATTATCTTCACTATATGGGATTCTCTCTTCCATACGCTATGATGTCAATCTTCGGATTTATGCTTCTTTGCAAGTTTGTATTCCGTCTTGATGTAAGCAAACTCCGCGATATGGATACAGAAATCTTCACAGAAGATGACAAGAAGATGACTTCTGAACGACTCGTTGCCATCTTAGGTCTCGTAGCTTACGTAGCAATGATTTTAATCCCAAGCTTCCTTCCAGCAGATCACGTTATCGCTGTCGTACTTAACAAAATGGGATTATCCATCAAGGCAGCTATCGTATTAATTGTACTTGACCTGATTCGAATCAACGGCAAGAAGATACTTAACTTCCAGAAACTTGCGAGTACACTTCCATGGAGCATGATGTTAATGCTTATCGGTATCCTTACATTCGTTCAGTTATTAGGAAGCGAAGCAACAGGTATCAGCGCATTTTTAGGAAAAACATTCATCCCTATGTTTCAGGGCAAACCTACAATCATCTTCTTCCTGTTAGTACTTGGAATTACAATCTTACTTACTAACTTCATGATCAACATGGTAGTAGCTATCATCATGATGACTGCAACACTTCCATTAGTTCCTGTATTAGGGCTTGATCCTAACCAGGTAGTATACTTAATCACAATTGCATGTACAATCGCATTTATGCTTCCAGCATCTTCTCAGGCTGCATGTTTCTTATTCGCAAACAAAGACTGGGTTCGTGCAAAAGACATGTACGTATACTCTTTCCCAACCATTATCTTACTCAGTGTAATCGTTATGGTATGGAACGTTGTATTCTTCGCAATTTTCTAATGTGAGAAAAACAGTTATAAGAGAAATAATATAACATAATAAAAACTCCGGAATCTGAGGTGATTCCGGAGTTTTGTTTTGGATATATTTTTAGCTGTTCTTAATTGGTCATTCTTTCTAAAAATCCTGTCGGTAATTTCGGTGTGCTCATAAACGGCACTGGATTTTCCATGCTCCATTCCCTCATTTCAATACTTGGGAGAGTCATCTCATAGAGATCAAAATTCTGAATACCGGCAGTGAGAACCTGTCCGGCTTCTTGTAAAGTAACTTCATCTGGTAATTGTTCCAGATAATAATCTACAATCTCCACATCGTCCAATCCGGGAAGTACAGAGTTTAGAGCCGATGCAAAAAAAGCTTTGCTGCAGGTTTGATCTGTTCCGGTAATATCTTCAAAATAAGAGTGAATCTGTGTCCGGCTGACTTCCTGTTCCAGAGAAGCACGCAGCATCTGTACGGCCTGTTTTTCTGTGATGAGGGTTTCAAGATCAATGGTCTCATCCGCCTGTTGTTTAAATATATCCGCATCCATACTGCGGATAATGGAAAGTCCGCTGCCTAGATATCTGGCATTATATGCTCCTTTTGATAGAGTGAGCTTTCCTTCGTTGTAGTTTTTAAATGCATAGGTAAGAAGATTGTCGATCCAGCGGAAGGTTTCTTCCTTAGTGTCTTTTCCAAAATAAGCACAAATTAATTCATGGCCTTCGTCGTCAATGGCCGTTGCAATAAAAACATTGCCGGCGGCAGTTGTCTGTCCTGTTTTGGAGCCGATAATGGTATACGTGGACCGGTTATAAGGATAGATGCTGTAAAATTTGTTTGTATTGGAAATGGTTCTTCCGCTTACATTTCCATGTCCTGTAATAGTATAAGAAGTTTTTCTTACAATATTGCGGATTGCCGGAAGGGTCATGGCGTAGCGAGTAATTTCACACATTTCTCTGGCCGTGGAATAAGTTTCATAAAAGCCCCCGCCAATGTCGGAACCGACCGGGTTATCAAAACTTGTATTTTTCAGTCCCAGTTCTGTTACCTTCTCCATCATCTTTTCGGCAAAACCTTCACGGCTTTCGTATATTGCTACCGCCATAGTATCTGTGGCATCTGCGGCAGAAGCAATTAAGGACATATTGAGAAGGCTTGCCAGAGAATAACTTTCTCCTCCGTTCAACCCCAGATTATAGGTACCCGGTGTGGTGTTATTTACAATTCTGCCTTCTGTTTCGAACATAGTATCCAGTGGCGTGCCGCTTTCAAGTGCTACAATGGCGGACATTAATTTGGCAGTACTTGCCGGATAGATCTGTTTATCTACGTTTTCGCCAAAAAGGATTTCTCCGGTGTTGGCATCCATGACGGCGTAAGAGTGGGCATACATATGCGGAGCACGGATCTCATATTCTTCTGCCGATACGGGAAGAATGTTCGAGCCGAGTAAAACAGCGCCAAGCAGGATGCACAGATATTTTTTTATTTTCATGGTAAATAACTGCTCCTTGATTTGTGTAGTAATATATAGATAAATAGTACCATATTTTTTCCCATATAGAAATAGAGAAAGAAATATGATAAAGTATTTTTATAAGTGATTCTATTTTTACAGGAATCGGATTGAAAGAATGTGGAAGAGAGGAACAAGGTATGACGGATCGAAAAGATAATATATTTGTATACGCATTGATCGGCTGTGGTTATCTGTTTTTTTGCAGTGCAGTTCCGTCTGTCATAGCATTCCGTATTACAGGGATGGCAGGAGTAGAAGCAAATAACTGTTATGTCCCTCTTGCATTTCTGACAGGAATTATTTATGTATGGATGGTTTTCTCCTTTATGAAAGAGAAGATGGAACTTACAGGGAATATCACCTGGAAAGGTGCAGCCGAAGCCTTTGTAACAGCGGCAGTACTTTTTCTGGTGATCAATTTTGTGGTAAGCCCATTTGTAAGCCTGCTTTTTCCATCAAGTGCACAAAATTACGATGCAAGTGTGACGGACATGATGACTACGCCGGTCATAACTTTCTTTCAGGTTGCATTTGCTGCGCCTCTGTTTGAGGAGTTGATCTTCCGCGGACTGATTATGAAACGGGCACTTAGGAAATGGTCTTATGCTTTTGCTGTTATGATGCCGGCACTTCTTTTCGGCATCCTTCATATGAGCTTTGTGCAGGGAATCAGTGCAGCGGCGGCAGGTATTGTGCTCTGCCTGTTCTATGGCAGAAGAAGATCCGTGGGGCTTAATATTCTTGCCCATGGGCTTTATAATGGGATGGTGTTTGGGCTGTCTTTATTCATTTATTAATTATCCTAATGGGAATGAAAAGGATAGTCAGAATGATGAAAGGAATTAGGATATGATAACAATAATATCACCGGCAAAGAATATGAAGGTGGACAAAGAAGGAACAAAACCGGTCAGTCTCCCCTATTATCTGGAAGAGGCAAAGGACATCTGGAAAGAACTGAAACAGATGATGCCCTCAGATCTGCAAGTACTGATGAAGATAAATGACAAGCTGGCCGATGACAGCTTTGACAGAATTCAGCATATGAAGTTTGATATGGAAGGTACTTCTGCCCTTGAAACATATGACGGTATTCAGTATAAATATATGAATCCACAGACCTTTACAGAGGAGGCCAGAGAATTTGCTCAGAATCACCTGAGAGTGTTAAGCGGGCTGTATGGGGTTGTAAGACCTTATGACAGTATTTATGAATATCGGTTAGAGATGCTTACGAAGCTTACAGTGACGAGTTCAGTGGATGGAACAATTGCTAAGAATTTGTATGAGTTCTGGGGAAGAAGGCTGCACGATCGACTGTTGGATGAGATGATATTAGGGGATAAAGAAGAAAAAGGCGGTCCGGGTTCTTATGATGGCCATAATATAATTCTCAATCTGGCTTCCGATGAATATGGAAAGACTATTAAAAAGTATGTGAAGGAGCCGGATCGGATAATTACCTGTCATTTTAAGGTGTATTCCAAAGGGCAGTATCGGGTGCAGGCAACGGCAGCCAAGATGGCAAGAGGAAGCATGGTCAGATACATATGTGAGAATCAGATTGATAATCCGGAAGAAGTGAAAGCATTTGACTGGGACGGGTATCGGTTTGAAGAAAGTCTGTCCGGACCTGCAGAGTATGTTTTTCTGAAGGATTAGGCAGATATATACAGGAATAAAAAACAGAGTCAGTACCAAGAAATCTTATGGAAATATTGGTACGGGCTCTGTTTTATTTTTTGTAAATGACAGCTTCCTATCTTCCTGTCCCATTCTTAAATTTAAGTTCAGGTGCTTTTACACCGACCTTCGTATTGGCAGGAACAGAGCTTGTAATAAATGCATTACCTGCAACAACGGAGTTGGCACCGATTATGGTCTCACCGCCAAGAATGGATGCTCCGGAATATACAACAACGTTTTCCTCCAGAGTCGGATGACGTTTCACGTCTTTTAACATCTGGCCGCCTTTTGTGGAAAGAGCACCGAGAGTAACGCCCTGATAGATGGTAACGTTGTTTTTAATCTCACAGGTTTCACCGATTACAACGCCGGTACCGTGGTCGATAAAGAAGTACTTGCCGATGGTTGCACCAGGGTTGATATCGATTCCGGTAATGTTGTGGGCGTATTCGGACATGATTCTTGGAATATATGGAACGTTTAATAAACGAAGCTCGTGTGCAAAGCGGTATACCATGATGGCATAGGTACCTGGATAGCAGAAGATGACTTCAACTTTATCAGCTGCTGCCGGGTCGCCGTCAAAGGCTGCCTGAACGTCGGATGCGATATATTCTCGAAGGCGAGGGAATGTCTGAAAGAATTTAATACAAATACATTCTGCCTGTGCAATGGCGTCTTCTAAGGAAACATCGGAACCGCAAAGAAGGGCAAGACGAATCTGTTTTTTTAATTTGGCTTCCAGTTTCATTAAAAGATCGCCAACGTAGAAATCAAGGCTGTTCTCAGAAAGTCTCTGCTGAGTAAAGAAGCCAGGGAAAACAAGCTGGCGTAACAGATGGATGATTTCAATAATCTCGTCTCTGTTTGGGAGGTCTTTTTTAAAATAAGAAATGGACGGATCGTCCTGATGATAACTGTTTGTAATTCCTTTTACAAGTTCAGGGAGATGTTCCTGAAATAATTCTTTTTTCTGCATGGTAAGTCCTTCTTTCTATGTCTTTTGATTGTGTAATCTAGTCTATGCTTATCTATGAAATCCTGCGCTAAGTCTTGTGGGGAGACTTGAATTTGAAAAATCATTTACTTATTAAGAAGGGAATCGATGTTAAACTGTTTCTTAAGCGCTTCCATCTTTTCGTTAAAATCATCTTTATTTTCAAATTCAGTCAGTTTCTGGTTGTTGGTTACAAAGGCCGGTTTACTGTCATCATGTTCTTCTGCGGAGCCGCCCATCAGCATGCGGAGCCCCGGAAATGATGGCTTATTTGTATCGTTCATTCTGGCTTTGCCGCTTCGGATATCTTCCATGGTAACGATGCCAGGGAAGGCATATTTGGGACGGTAATCCGGAATCTTTGCTACGTCAAAACATTCCAAAATGGAAAGATCCGAAATGTCTTCCGGAAGATCCTCTATAAAAAACTCCGGTTTGTATGTTTGAAAAAAAGTATAGATGGCAGCTTTTACAGCCGGAACATGAATGTCTTCATCGATGGAAAGATTGCCGTTGGCATGAACATAATACATGGTAGAATTATGAGAGCCGTAACGAGCCTCAGCAGTTAAAGTTGTCATATCCGGAAATCCTGGGACAGTAAGGTCCAGTTCATGATATTTGGACGCATCATCATTGTCGTAAATGCGGACTTCCGGGATTTTATCAGAATCCATCTCGTGGAATAAGGTTTTTAATAAAGTAATTTCAAGCATATGTCTGGCCTCCCCAATTTGATAGAATAGTGAAGTCTCGTGAGTGAGACTTATATTTTCAATCTAAGATACCTACTACTATACCATAAGAGGGACCTTTCTGTCTTGTGATTTTCACAATTTCTTGTCTTTATGAAAGGAATAAAGTATAATATTCTCTATGAAGAGATGATATTTTCAGACGATAAGGAATGATTCTGGGGGAAATGACCGATTGGATTGTTCAAAAAGGAGTGACGGGAATTTATGAAAAAAATAGTATTTCTGATGAGTGTTCTGATTTTTTGTGTTTGTCTGACAGGGACTGTACAGGCGGCGGAAGAAGACCTTTTTGAAAATCCGGCTCATGTTTACGAACAATTTGAAGATAAGATTTATGATAAAGAATACGAAGTGAAATACGGATTTGCCAGGGAAGGCACCCCGGTATACAGTGATTATTACGGATCCAGCCAGAGCGGGACAGTGGAAAAGTTTTCAGGGGTCGTAATAGTAAGTGAGACGGAATCCTATGTACAAATCATTTATCATAAAGAAGAGGGATACGATATTGGCTGGATTCTTCAGGAATTTTATAAAGAAGAGGTGAAGCTTTATAACGGCGCGGAAAAACAGCTTTTGGCCGATGGTATTTATGCAATGGCAAATTACAAAGGCAATCGCATTTATTTTGTGGAGCTTTTCTTTGAAGGAGATCAGCAGTATTCCATTCACAGCATTGTAGCAGATGGTTATTTGGAAGTTGAGTATGACAAGAATGATACAGTCACAGGACTTTTCTGGAATAAAAAGAATGACTCCGCAGCTCAGAAATGGGAGCTGGTAAGAGAATATGACCGTTTTTACATTCGGAATCAGGATGCTAAGATGTATCTTGTTCCGAGGGATGGAAAAGAAATCGGTCTGACGCCTATCTTGGAAGACATCAGCAATGCGTTTTCCAGTCATGGCATAAAAGAAAATTATCGCACGGCCACATGGTCTTTTGTAAGAATGTTTGGTAAAAATACAGATTCCTATCGAAATTTTCTTCAATATGATCCGGACTGGGGCAGCAAAGAATATGGGGATGTGGATGGAGACTATGGCGGCAGGATGGCAGCAGCAGGATGCGGTGTGGTTTCCATCGTCAATATGGTATATGCCTTAAATGGACAGTTTATAGACCCTATGCTTCTTGCAGAATTTGCAGTAGAGAATTATTACAGGGTAATCGGGTCCGGAACGGATGACGAAATATACCGGGCAGCAGCGGAGGAGTTTGGAGAGGCTTATAATTTCCGGTTTATCAAAAGGTGTTACAGCGTATTTGAGATGAGAGGATATTTGGAAAAGGGATGTGTTGCCATTTCCTATGTTCCGGGACATTATGTGACCATTGCCGATTATAACGAAGAGACAGAAGAGTTCCTTGTCCTTGATTCTCACCCGATTCCAAGAAGACCTACGTCCCCTTGGGGAGACTGGTTCCCTTGGGAGAAATTAGAATCAGGAGGCCTTGACTCTTCCTGTTATTTTATATTTGAACAGAGGAAAATGAGTTTTCAGGGAGGATTATTAAAATGATGTTTCATAATGACTCAGCATATGTGCTGATTATGGAAAACTGTATGAAAGGAAAAGGAGCTGATGACAGTTGGAAGAAAGAATTTATAGCTGCCCTTTCAAAAGATGCAGAAGCAGAAACTCATAAAGCGGCCATGAAGGACCTTATGGGATATATGAAAGATGCCTATGATATGGGAATGTATTACGATGTGATGCGTTTTGCAATTAAATGTATGATATATGAAGATGCCTCTTTCGATTACGAAGGATTTTATGCCTGCATGGAAGCGGATCTTAATTTAAAAGAGCTTCTTCCTTTTGCATCATACTATGCCGATTATTTAAAAAAGAAAAATGCAGGCGGCGGTGACATGGCCGAGTTTTTCTTAAAAACGCAGAACATTTTTAGTGATGATTTCGGACGTTTCCTCTATGGGACCATGAAGAATCTTGGCTTTGCAATGCCTTCTACGGAAGAGGAGATTGACCTTGCTGCCAAATCCGTAAACAAAAAGGCCCGCCCGGGAATGCTGCTTTGTTTTATAGACTATGTATGTGACCGAAGAACAAAGAATGTGGAGCTTTTCTGGTATGCCATGAGAAAGTATATACTTCCTGTTCTTGGAACAGCAAAATATACAGATGCCAGAACCAACGAACAGGCCATGCTGAGGGAATTGCTTTCTAAGTATGCATTTTATATTTATAACGTAGTATATCTTACATACATTGTTGCAAAAAATGAACAGAGTACAGAGGATGAGCTGGATCCCCTTGTTCTTTACTGGGACAAAGATGAGAATAAAAAAGCAATTGATGATGAAATCCGCAGATTTTACACTTCTCATAAAGACCGTTTAAGAAAGCTCCTTACAACAAGGGTAAACGAAGGCATGGATAAAATGATAGCAGAATTATAGTGATAGCAAAATTATAGTGATAACAGAATTAAAATAGCAACAAATTCGAATAAAGAATGGATAAATGAATCAGAAAAGGGAGGAGCATATGCTAAAGGGAAAGACAGTAGCCATTGGCGTGACAGGCAGTATTGCAGCATATAAGATGGCCAATGTGGCAAGTATGCTGATCAAACAGCATGCAGATGTTCACGTTCTTATGACAGAAAATGCAACCAAGTTTATTAATCCGATTACATTTGAAACACTGACCAACCACAAATGTCTGGTCGAAACATTCGACCGTAATTTTCAGTTCCATGTGGCTCATGTGTCTCTTGGACAGAAGGCAGATGTAATGCTGATTGCACCGGCTTCCGCCAATGTGATTGGCAAGCTGGCCAACGGAATTGCCGATGATATGCTGACAACCACAGCTATGGCAGCAACCTGTCCGAAGATCATCGCACCGGCTATGAATACCCATATGTTCTTAAATCCAATTGTTCAGGACAATCTGAAAAAATTAGAACATTACGGTTATGAAGTCATCAGCCCGGCAGCAGGACGTTTGGCCTGCGGTGATGTGGGAGCAGGTAAGCTTCCGGATGAAGAAACATTGGTAAATTATATCTATAGAACCATTGCGAAAGAGAAGGACATGAAAGGAAAGAAAGTTCTTGTTACGGCAGGACCTACCAGAGAATCTTTAGACCCTGTCCGTTTCTTAAGCAATCGCTCTACGGGTAAGATGGGATATGCTGTTGCGAAGATGGCAATGCTTCGAGGTGCGGATGTAACATTAGTGTCCGGACCAGTCAATATTCCGGCTCCGCCATTTGTGAATGTTGTGCATGTAGAGAGTGCACAGCAGATGTTTGAAGCTGTAAAAGATGCTGTGGCGGATCAGGACATTATTATTAAATCTGCAGCAGTAGCCGATTATCGCCCGATGACAGTAGCAGAAGACAAGATTAAGAAGACGGAGGGAGATATGTCCATTCCTCTTGAGAGAACCACAGATATTATTAAATATCTGGGAGAACATAAAAAGGAAGGACAGTTCATCTGCGGTTTCTCCATGGAGACAAAGGATATGCTGGAGAATTCCAGTGCTAAACTTGTGAAGAAGAACATGGATATGATCGTAGCAAACAATGTAAAAGATGAAGGTGCAGGATTTGCCGTAGACACCAATAAAGTTGTGATGATTACAAAAGACGGTATGAAAGATCTTCCTCTTATGAGCAAGGAAGAAGTGGCGGACAACCTTCTCACAGAGATTATGGAGCGGATTAATGGCTAAAAGTATTGGAATGATTGAGACCATGGGCATGGTACAGGCAACAAAGGCGGCTGACGCAGCATTAAAGAGTGCGGGAGTCCGTCTGGTCGGATATGATCATACAGGAGACGGAAGAATCACAGTTATTATAGAAGGCAGTATTTCTTCTGTAAAAATGGCCATTCAGACAGCGAAATTAATGGTACCGGGAGTGACCGGTGCTATAAAGACAGAATAAACAGACAGGCGGCAAAGTAAAGTCCGGCCGCCGGATTTAATATGACAGACAGGAGGACGGCAGTATGAAAAAACTTGACGTATTATATGAGGATGAGCATATTCTGGTATGCATTAAACCAATGGGTGTTCCGGCCCAGAGCGATAAAACAAGAGATCCGGATATGATCACACTGGTGAAAAAATACCTTTTCGATAAATATCATCTGGAGGAAGAACCATATGTAGGACTAGTACACCGTCTGGACCGTCCCGTTGGCGGAGTTATGGTATTTGCAAGAAATCTGGAGGCTGCATCAGACCTTTCCAGCCAGATGTTAGATGGTGTTTTTGACAAATACTATCAGGCTGTTCTTACGGGAGAACTTCCTGATGAAGAAGGGGATATGGTAGATTATCTTCTCCGTGATGGAAAAACAAACACATCAAAGGTTGTAAAAAGAGGAACAAAAGGCGCCAAAAAGGCAGAATTAGAATATGAAGTTCTGGATGTAATCGAGACGGATACAGGGATTTATTCCTATGTATTAATTCATCTTTTGACAGGGCGCCATCACCAGATTCGTGTTCAGTGCGCAAGCAGAGGTGTGGGCATCTATGGAGATACCAAGTACAATCCTCTTTTCCAGAAGGTAAAACGCATTTATAAACAGATCGGGCTTTATTCAACAAGAATCGAATTTGAACATCCTGCAACAGGAGAAATGATGGTATTTAAAGCTGAACCGGAAGGAGAAGCGTTTGACATTCTTGAAGTAGAAGATTTCTAATATTATCTATAGATATTTGTCAATATGCCTTTGCGTTTCCAGAAGAGAGAAATCTGTGGACATCCGGAGGCACGGCAAAAAAACGAAAAAGGGAGGAAGAGATATGGGATTACCGGACTTGAGAGATGGACTTACAGAATATAACCGAATGCTGCTTTTATATAGAGGTGCAATTCGTGAAATGACAGCGGTATTGGAGAATCTTGGGGAAGAAGCACAGTTTTCCAATCGATATAATCCGATTCGTTTTGTGGAATCCAGAATTAAGACAGACGAGAGCATTGTAAGAAAGCTTCAGAGAAAAGGGAAAGACATTACCGTAGACAATATCCGTACTTATGTAGAAGATGTGGCAGGCATGAAAGTACTCTGCCGAAATACAACAGACATCTATCGTATTGCGGACATGATCAGCAGTCTGCCGAATATAGAAGTGTTAAGGGAGAAGGATTATCAGTGTGATCCAAAGATGAGCGGTTACCGAAGTTATCATATGATAGTCTCCGTTCCGGTGCTCATGGCAGGACAGCTTGTTCCGACAAAGGCAGAGATTCAGATTCATACACTGGCTATGGATGTATGGGCAGAGCTGGAATATGAGATGAGCTTTAAGAGCAGAAGCACTGTGTCTGATCAGAAGTTAAAAGAGCTTCGGGAGTGTGCGGATATGATCCAGTTCTTGGATAAGAAAATGCAGGAACTGAAAAACTTATAATAAAAAAAGAGCGGCAACCCGCTCTTTTTTTATTTACTGTGTGTCTGAATGAGATTCATAATGATCTGAATAGAATCATTTAATGTACTTTCTTTTAAAGCTTTCTTATATGTTTCTCTCTCGTCATATACATACTGTACTGTCTTTAAGAGTGATTCGCCTGTCAGCTCTTCTTCCTGAAGGACATAACTGTAACCCTGTTTTTCGAAGGATGCAGCATTTAAAATCTGGTCGCCGCGGCTTGCAGCAGCGGAAAGAGGAATCAGAATGTTTGGTTTCTGTAAAGCCAGTAATTCACAGATGGCATTGGCACCGGCTCTGGAAATCATAATATCTGTTGCGGCGAAAAGATGAGTCAATTCTTCTTTTACGTATTCAAACTGTTTATAACCGGTTCTTCCTTCTAAAGAAGAATCGAGATGGTTCTGACCGCAGATATGGATAATCTGGAACTGTTCTAATAAGCTGTCCAGGCAGGAACGTACGGCGTTGTTGATGATAACGGAACCTAAGCTGCCTCCGATGATTAAAAGAACAGGCTTATCAGATGTGAATCCGCAAAGGGAAAGCCCTTCTTCTTTGCTTCCGGCAAAAAGTTCCTGACGGATTGGGGAGCCGGTAAGTACCGCTTTTCCTTCCGGAAGGTATTTTAAAGTCTCTGGGAAGTTACAGCATACTTTTGTTGCACATGGGATACAAATCTTATTGGCAAGACCCGGTGTCATGTCAGATTCGTGAATAATGGCAGGAACACCTCTTCTCTTCGCAGCAAGAACAACGGGAACGGTAACAAAGCCGCCTTTGGAGAAAACAACGTCCGGTTTTAATTTTTTAATAAGACGGGATGCTTCCGTGTAACCTTTGATTACCTTAAACGGATCAGAAAAGTTCTTAGGATCAAAGTATCTTCTAAGTTTCCCGGAGGAGATAGGATGATAAGGAATGTCCATCTCTTCGATTAACTTTCTCTCAATTCCTTCGTGGGAGCCGATGTACTGGATGTCATAGCCGGCTTCCTTTAAGAAAGGCATGAGTGCAATATTTGGTGTAACGTGGCCGGCAGTGCCGCCACCGGTTAATACGATTCGTTTCATATATAAAATGCCTCCTAGAGGGATTTTAAAGCCTGAGCAAGCTGGTCAGGACAGGAAGTAGCTTTGAAACCGCAGCGGATGCCTTCTAATCTTTTGATTACTTCATCTTTGTGCATGCCTTCTACTAATTTGCCGATACCCTGTAAGTTGCCGTGGCAGCCGCCTTTAAATGCTACGCTTTTTACGATGTCGCCATCCATCTCAATGTTGATCATCTGAGAACAAACGCCTCTTGTTAAGTATGTCATAATAGGTCCCTCCTAAAATATGTGTTTCAATGGTAAAATGTTCCTCTTCTGTGTAAGGAACATCAATTTGCATGTTTACGCATTTTTAATGATACCACTTTGAAAGACAGAAAACAATGGTTTTAGTTGACTTTTGGGATTAACTTCAATACAATTGAATTATCTATGAAACGGACCTTAGCAGGTTGACGGCAGACTTAAACAGGAGGTTTGGTTATGAGAATTATTGGTGTAATCGGTGCGATGGAAGAAGAAGTGTCCATGTTAATTGGGCAGATGAAGAATAAAGAAACTAAAGTAATGGCAGGTATGGAGTTTAACAGAGGAAAACTCTGGGATATCGATGCGGTTATCGTTAAGAGCGGTATCGGTAAAGTAAACATGGCAATCTGCACACAGATTTTAGTAGACGTATACAAAGTAACTGCAGTGATTAATACAGGTGTTGCAGGCGGTCTCTATGAGAAATTAAACGTTGGTGACATTGTTATTTCCACAGATGTAGTTCAGCATGATATGGATGCAACAGGTTTTGGCTACAAACCAGGCCAGATTCCACGTATGGATGTATTCTCATTTCCTGCGGACAAAGCTCTTGCCAAGCTGGCAGTGGAATCCTGTAAACTTGTGAATACAGATATCCAGTGTTTCACAGGACGTGTTGCAACAGGAGATCAGTTTATCTCCAGCAATGAGAAGAAACAGTGGATTATTGATAATTTTGGCGCATACTGTGCGGAGATGGAAGGTGGAGCCATGGCTCAGACTGCTTTCCTTAATAAGATTCCGTTTGTTGTAATCCGTGCTATTTCCGATAAAGCGGACAACAGTGCTACTGTCACATATGAAGAATTTGAACAGCAGGCAATCGTTCATACAATGAAACTTCTTGCAGCCATGTTCTTAAAGATGGCATAAGATTTCATCGGATGACAGGAGTGTACAGAACAGACATATTATACATGTATGACGTGTGCCATCTGGTAAAAATAGCTTTCATTATAACGGACAGATTTTCCTGAGAAAAACAGCGGAAAAGCCTGTCGAAACAATACGAAGGAATCATAGTGTATCCCTCTTTCCAATCCGGGTTTTTCCGTATATAATAACGGCAAACCAAAAGGAAAGAGGGATTTTTATGTTACAAGAAATGCTACTTACAACAATCTGTGGCAGAACAATCTTAATTCTTGCTGCCACAGGCATCCTGTCACGAATGATTACCATCTTATCCTACAAAAGAATGAAACATGCAGCGGAAAATCCGGGCAAAACAAAACGTCAATGGGTTCTTCTTCTGAAAAAAAGATACGAAAGCTATGAACGGTTCGGACGAATCAAAAATGTGGAAGCCTTTGTGGAACACTATTTCTCCAGAAAGGGAATTATGGGAATTCCTCTTTCTGTGTGGGACAAGTCGGTGCCGTTTTTGGCTGTGCTTACCTTTATGACCGGTGTAATTGGTTCAGGAACATTTTATAATGGAGAAGAACCGATGTATCAGATGATGGGAATGCTGCTTCTTGGCACCTTTTTTGCATCGGGGCTTTTGCTGTTACATATGATGGGAGACGGAAGAGAAGAAAAGCGCCAGATTGTCGTGGCACTGACAGATTTTCTGGCTAATGGAACTGCTTTGAACGGAAGAGAAGAAGGACAGGCATCGAAACATAAGCTTCCAACGAAGGCAGAGGTGGAGGCCCTTTCGGAGGCGGCAGTAACAGCGGAAGAAAAACAGGTGTTAGAAGAGGTGTTGGAAGAGTATTTCTGGAATTAAAATAAGGAATGAGATCTTCAACAGATAAAGGAAAACGATACAGAAATGGAATAAGACAAAGGAAATAAAGCATATAGTGTATGGAAGAAAAAGCGGCGAAGGTATACAGATATGAAAAATGCCTCTGAAATAAATATACACTATAATAGAAGAAAGACAGTCAAAAGAATGACTGTTTTTTTTCTGTTTATCGTAATGATTGTATGTGCATGTGGGAAAAAGGAAGAAAGCACAATCATAGAAAGCTACGAAATGGAGACAATGAACAATCAACAGACGGCACTTTACAGTTACGATAATCTTCCCAATGAAAAATATGCCTGGTGGTTTAAAAGGAATGACGATCATGTCCAGCCGGAAACACAAAAAGAAGTAAACTTAGAACAGTACGATGCCTGGTATACGGCACCTGATACAGAGAAGAAAGTAGTTTATCTGACTTTTGACTGCGGGTATGAAAATGGATATACAGGTGCCATGTTGGATGCTTTAAAAAAACACAATGCCAAAGCTGTATTTTTCATTACAGCTCATTATGCAAAAGATGCCAAAGATTTAGTAAAGCGGATGAAAGAAGAAGGACACTATGTAGGAAATCATACGGCCTGGCATCCGGATCTGACGAAAGAAAGTACCAGAGACATTAAATTAGAGATAAAAGAATGTGAAGATGCTATGTATGAACATACGGGCTATGCAATGGATCCGCTTTTCCGCCCTCCTAAGGGAGAATACAGCGAACGGGTTTTAAGGATTGTGCAGGATATGGGATATAAGACATTATTTTGGAGTCTTGCCTACCTGGATTACGACGTAAATGACCAGCCGGGGAAGGATTATGTTATAGACCACTATAAAAAATATATTCATCCGGGAGCCATTCCTTTGATACATAATGTATCGGAATCCAATGCCCAGGCACTGGATCAGGTGCTGACTGATCTGGAGGCAGCAGGGTATACCTATGGGGATGCTATGGAGATTGGGAGATAACGGCCAGATAAGAATTAGAAAGCGGAACAATAGCAGCATGGATATGAAAAGATGAAGAGATGGAAATTAATATATCCATAGATGGATATATTGTTGACAAAAGGATAGAATAAAGATATTATAAGGATATATAGAGCCGACAAATGAACTGGAAGCTAAATCAAAAGATGAATGAAGAAGAAAAGAATATAAGAAGAAAAGAAGGAGGAAATGCCATGACGATTGAACAGATGATTGAACGGAAAAAAGAATTAGGATTTACCTACGAACAGATTTCAGATTTGACTGGGATTCCCATCAGCACGGTACAGAAAGTACTTGGCGGTTTTACCCAATCTCCAAGATATGCAACATTAGCAGCCCTTGAGAATCTTTTAGAAGACCCTATGCGTTCGATTTTCGTCACAAAGGAAGCTGCGCCGGCCTACTATGGAGTTACGGAGTCTGACCCGGAGCCAAAAGAGAAGAAGCAGGGATATTTTACCCTGGAAGACTATTATGCCATTCCGGATGACCGCCGTGTTGAATTGATTGAAGGTGTCATTTACGATATGAGTGCGCCTACGGTAACACATCAGCTTATTGCAGGGGCAATTCATACAGAATTGAGTCTTTATATCCGTAGGAATAAAGGAAAGTGCATTCCGATGATTTCACCGGTGGATGTTCAGATAAAGTGCGATGATAAGAATATGGTTCAGCCGGATGTATTTGTCCTTTGTGACAGAAGCAGATTTAAAGAAGAGAACATCTATGGAGCACCGGAATTCATTGTAGAAGTCATATCCCCTTCCAGCAGAAGAAAAGACAATTTTACCAAACTTCTTCTTTATTGCGAAGCTGGGGTACGGGAATACTGGCTGGTTGATCCAAAGAAGAAATATGTCCTTGTATATGATTTGCAGAATGAGGAAGTTGATATGGCCAAAACTTATACATTCGAAGAAAAGGTTCCTGTGGGAATATTTGATGGAAAGTGTCTTATTGATTTTAAAGAGATTGATGAGTATATCACTTCATTGCAAGAAGAATAATGGTGGAATTGAATTTCTGCTTGACAACATAGAATCTGCATGCTATTATAATCAAGTCGTATGCGGATATGGCGGAATTGGCAGACGCGCATGATTCAGGTTCATGTGAGCTTTCGCTCATGCAAGTTCAAGTCTTGTTATCCGCATCCTAAGCACTGATTTTATTGGTTTCCAATGAAGTTGGTGCTTTTTTGTTCTATAATAAACGAGTGTGCATCGCACACTTTGTTCTTGGTTAAAAAACATCTTTTTGTTGCGCATGATTTTGAATGAAAGAAAGAAAGGAGGGACTTGCCAAAGCAAATCCCTCCATGGTATACTCTACTTAGAAAGGTTAGTCGGAAAGAAACTCCGATTTGCCCTCAGTGCAATTGAATTAGTTTATTAGAAACAGCATCCAAGAACCCTGAGAAAGTATTTGGATGCTATTTCTTGTTATGTGTATCTATATAATAGGTCAGTGCCGCGAAAACTACTAACAATAAAGTCAAAACTTCCATCGTGTTCATAGGGCATCACCCTCTTCCTTTCGTAGAATTTGAGGGCAATCTATCAGAAAATCACATCCGCTTCCTGTTCGAGTACAGTTTCAGTATATCACAGAACAAATGTACTCACAATAGAAATGGAAGAAATTACAAAATTTTGAAATTATATACCAAATAAAAAGAAGCATTGCGAAAAGCAACGCTTCTTTTTATTTATCATAGTAATTTAAAGATATTATTTTGCCTGCTCAAGAGCAAGTGTTACTGTTGTAATATCACATACTTCTGTTGGTCCGTAGTACTGGATCGCACCAGGGAATGTGAAGCAAGTGTCTTTTGCCCATTCTTCACGGTGTGCTTCAAAGTATTTAAATGGAGCACCGTCAAGTTCTACTAAAGCTTTCTTGATAACCGGTTTGTCTTCGCCGTGTCTTCTTTCGATGTTCATCATCTTTGTGATTGGCATACCGCCTGCAACCCATTCATTTGCTGGAGCAGAAAGGTTGGAAACTTTGGATAAGTATCCGTTGTAGCCATACTGGATGAGCATGAATGCGTTGTAACCTAAAGAGTAGCAGTAGTCAGCATCGAAGTTGGATGGGAATGCGCAGCGTCCTTCGTAACCAAAGAAGTGATGAAGGGCACCGAATTTGCCTTTGTATGTACCAGCTGCTTTTCTTGCTGCTAATTTGTCAGCTACTAAAGCGGAGAATAATTTTTCGGATTCGATTAAGGATACCTGTACGTTGCCGTGTGGGTCTCTTTCTAAGAATAACTGCTGCTGGATGGACTGTGGAAGGATTGCAAATACTGCCATAGATTCTTTTGTTAAACCAGCTTCGATAAATGCATATTTGTCTGCCCATGTTGGAAGAGCGTTAAATGCATCGGCTTTGCTTCCTGCAAGAAGTTCGTTGATTTCGTGGATGAGTACGGAGAATTCAGGAACGAATTCAACAACGCCTTCAGGGATGATAGCAACACCAAAGTTCATACCATTGTTACCACGTGTTTCTACGGAATCAGCAATGTAGTCAGCGATTGCAGAAAGAGACATTTTCTTAGCTGCAACTTCTTCAGATACTAAGCAGATATTTGGCTGTGTCTTAAGCGCACATTCTAAAGCTACGTGAGAAGCAGAACGTCCCATAACTTTAATGAAGTGCCAGTATTTCTTAGCTGAGTTGGCATCTCTTTCGATATTGCCGATGAGTTCTGCATAAGTTTTTGTTGCTGTATCAAAACCGAAGGAACATTCGATATCTTCGTTCTTAAGGTCGCCGTCGATTGTCTTAGGACATCCGATTACCTGTACGCCTGTGTTGTTTGCTGCCATGTATTCAGCAAGAACGCCGGCATTTGTGTTGGAGTCGTCGCCACCGATGATAACGATAGCTGTGATGCCGTGTTTTTTGCAGACGTCAGCTACGATTGCAAACTGTTCCTGAGTTTCAAGTTTTGTTCTGCCGGAACCGATGATATCGAAACCGCCTGTATTTCTGTAAGCATCAATATATGCGTCATCGAATACGATGTAATCATCGTCGATTAATCCGCTTGGACCGCCTTTGAAACCGAAAAGTTCGTTTTCAGGGTTTGTTGCCTTTAAAGCATCATATAAACCACAGATAACGTTGTGACCGCCTGGAGCCTGTCCGCCGGAAAGGATAACACCTACGATCTGTTTCTTAGCAACAGAAGTGTTAGCACCTTTCTGGAATGTGATTTCTTTTTTTCCATAAGTATTTGGGAAAAGTGCTTTGATCTTATCCTGGTCTGCTACGCTCTGTGTTTCAGCGCCTTCACATACACAGATCTCAGCAATGCCGTTTCTGAGCATTCCAGGAAGCTTTGGGGAATACTCATATCTTGCTTTCTGTAATGGTGAAATATTCATACTTATATCTCCTTATCTCCTTTATTAAGTATTGTTTTGTTACATTGTTTAGGATTTTAATACATTTTTATGGAAATGTAAACTAATAAAAATAAGATTATTATGTACGAAACTGTTTTTTTATTATAAATTGGGTGTTCCTGTGTACAAAATATGGATGAAATATATGAAGAAATGTTATGAAAAGGAAAAAATTATCATTTATTCAGCTGCTTTATGAAATTCATTATAGACAATCGAATGATACTGATTATATTATAAGGAAAAGAGAAACTGACGTTGACAGCAGATTACAATATCAACCCAAAAAGGAAATATTATGGAACAAAGAATTGAAATTGGCGATGTAATCAAAATGAAAAAACAGCATCCTTGCGGAACCAATGAATGGGAAGTGCTTAGAACAGGCATGGATTTCCGTTTAAAATGTCTGGGATGTGAACATCAGGTTATGGTGCCTAGAAAGTTAGTGGAGAAGAATTTCCGCGGATTTCTCAGCCGCGTGGAAGTGACGGCAGATATTTAAAGCACTGTCATCTGCAAAAATGTGCAAAAAAGCCTGAAAATAAAGGAAAATTTATATATTTTCCCCCTTGCAATCCAGAATGATCTATGTTATCATTTGAAATTGTGATATGTAAAAATCCTTGCTCTTTCGAGATGAGAGAGCCAAAAGACCAAGAGGAGGTGCAAACAACGATGAATAAGTATGAATTAGCATTGGTTGTTAATGCAAAGATCGAAGACGACGCTAGAACAGCAGCCGTAGATAAAGCAAAAGCTTTAATCGAAAGATTCGGCGGCACAATTACTAACGTAGATGAATGGGGTAAGAAAAAATTAGCTTACGAAATTCAGAAGATGAAGGAAGGATATTACTACTTCATCCAATTCGATGCATCTAGTGAAGCTCCAGCTGAAATCGAACATAGACTTCGTATCATGGAAGCTGTACTTAGATTCTTATGCGTTAGACAGGATGCATAGTTAGCATAGGGATTGGAGGAAATCCGAATGAATAAAGTAGTTTTAATGGGTCGTTTAACAAGAGATCCTGAAGTCCGCTACTCCCAGGGAGCAAGCCAGACAGCAGTAGCTCGTTTTTCTTTAGCAGTACAGAGAAGATTCAAACGTGAAGGCGATGCCGACGCAGACTTCATCAACTGTGTTGCATTTGGAAGACAGGCTGAATTTGCAGAGAAATACTTCAGACAGGGAATGAGAATCTGCATTTCCGGACGTATTCAGACAGGAAGCTATGTGAACCGCGATGGCGTGAAGGTTTATACAACTGACGTAGTTGTGGAAGAACAGGACTTCTGTGAAAGCAAAAACTCTGCAGGCCAGCAGATGGGTGGATACGCAGATAACGGCTATCAGCCGGCACCTGCATATAGCGGCAGACCAGCACCTAGTGCGGCAGCAGGAGATGGTTTTATGACTATTCCAGATGGACTGGAAGAAGAACTGCCTTTCGCTTAAAACAGTAGTTATTTAATTAGGAGGTAATATCATGGCATACAATAAAGCAGAACGTGCTGATTCCCCAATGAAAAGACGTGGAATCCGCAGAAGAAAAAAAGTTTGTGTTTTCTGTGCAGAAAAGAACGCTGTAATTGATTACAAAGATACAAACAAACTTAAAAGATTCGTATCTGAAAGAGGTAAAATCTTACCTAGAAGAATTACAGGAACATGTGCGAAACATCAGAGAGCTTTAACTGTAGCAATCAAGAGAGCTCGTCATATCGCATTAATGCCTTACGTAGCTGAATAATCAGTAAGTAGGACGATTTAAGAATTGAGAATTAGGCCTTTGGATCAGTTGATCTGAGGGCCTTTTTTATTGCATAGGACATATTGTTCTTGAGTAAAATCAACAAAAACAGAAGAGAATATGAAATCATTTCCGTGACAACCTTAAAAAAATATGAAATATAAAGGATTACATTGAGAAAAAGAGAAACCGATGATATAATATTATGTTGAAGTAAAAGAAACCTAGATAAATAAGAGGTATATTACGATGGATAAAAGAAAATTTGAGCAATATAAGAAAATGATGCGTTTCATGGCAGCTATGTTTGTTGTTGTATGCGCTACGATAATCTTTGTAAGCTTTTGGAAAACATATTATAATGCAGGGATTGTATTTCCGTTTTATTTTAAAGGATATTGGCTGATTGCTGCGTTTTATGTTTTCTTCTTTGTACTCTTCCTGTACATTTATGGTGGAACCGGTTATGGATATTTAAGAAGTAATAATATTATTTTCTCGCAGATTCTGGCTCTGATTTGTGCCAATGCGGCTATTTATCTGGAAACCGTGCTTCTCTCAGTTAAATTCGTCAGTCTGGTGCCTATCATTGAGATGACGGCGGTTCAGATGATCATAGTTGCTGTTATTACTTTTCTGTTGGAAAAAATGTTTGAAAAAATGTTTCCACCACGTAAGATTACAGTACTGTATCAGGAATATGATCCTTCCGATCTGCTTCGTAAAGTACAAACACGAACAGACAGATACTTAATTGATAAAGTTGTACATGTTGATATGGAATGGGAGCAGCTTCTTGAAATCATGGATCGAAGTGAAGCGGTAATGGTATATGATATTCATTCAGAACTGAAAAATAAAATCATGAAATACTGTTACGAGAAAGATATCAGATTGTATGTAACACCGAAGATTTCCGATATTTTAACCCGCAGTTCCGAAAATATTCATTTATTCGATACACCGCTGTTATTAATGAGAAATAATGGCCTTTCTTTCGAAGACAGGGTATTAAAGCGCCTAATGGATGTTGTGGTATCTCTGCTTGTTATTGTTGTAACGGCACCGATTATGGTAATTATTGCGGCAGCAATCAAGCTTCATGACGGCGGCCCTGTATTCTTTAAACAGAAACGCTGTACGTTAGATGGGAAAGTGTTTGAAATTCACAAATTCAGAAGTATGATTGTGGATGCGGAAAAAGATGGTATTTCTGTACCGGCATCCGAAAAAGATCCGCGCATTACGCCGATTGGAAATATTATCAGAGCGACAAGACTGGATGAGCTTCCTCAGATTTTCGATATCCTTGTTGGTAATATGAGTCTTGTAGGTCCAAGACCGGAACGAATCGAGCATGTAGAGAAATACACAGAAGATATTCCAGAATTTGCCTACCGACTGAAAGTAAAAGGCGGACTTACCGGATATGCTCAGATTTATGGTAAATATAACACAACCGCTTATGATAAGTTAAAGCTGGATTTGATGTACATTCAGAATTATTCTATTTTATTGGATCTGAAACTGATTTTCATGACAATCAAAATTATTTTCATGAAAGAAAGTACAGAAGGCTTTGATGAAAAGCAGATCAGCGAAATTCAGTCAAAGAATGAATAAGATAAGAGGAGAAAAGATGCAGGCATATTTTGATAAGATATATACAGAAGGATTCCTGGCTTTTTCTGATGTTTTAAAAGACAAACTGGAAAAACAGGAAAAAACATTTGTCATTACGGCGAATCCTGAGACATTAATGATCGGTCAGGACAACAGCGAATTTGACCGAATATTAAGGTCAGATAAAACTGTAATCGTACCTGATGGGATTGGTGTTGTGAAAGCAGCAAACATGCTTCACATTCCGGTAAAAGAACGAGTGACCGGTGTGGAAATTGTTCAGAAACTGTTTGAGTTTTTAAATGAAAGGAAGGGATCGCTGTATTTATTAGGCGCAAAAAAGGAAGTCCTTGATAAATTAGTGGAACGGCTGAGAAATGAATATCCGGGCATTGTTCTAGTGGGACATTGTGATGGGTATGTAAAAGATAAAGATGCAGTTTTTGATAAAATTGTGGAAGCCAAACCGGATGTAGTGCTGGTTGCACTGGGGATTCCGGCGCAGGAACTTTTAATCGACAAACACTATGACAGATTTGAAAAAGGTATTTTCATTGGTGTTGGCGGTTCATTTGATGTATTAAGCGGTACAAAGAAAAGAGCACCGAAGATTTTCATCAAGCTGAATCTGGAATGGCTGTATCGTATTGTAACAGAGCCAAAACGTATTAAGAGATTTTATGTAAGTAATGTAAAGTTTATTTCTATTATTAGAAAAATGAGGGGATAAATAATGAAGATAAAAGTTATGACTGTATTTGGAACACGTCCGGAGACTATTAAGATGGCACCTCTTGTAAAAGAATTGAAAAGCCGTGAAGAGATTGAAACCACTGTATGTGTTACAGCACAACACAGACAGATGCTTGACCAGGTTCTTAATGCATTTAAGATTGTTCCGGATTACGATTTAGATATTATGAAACAAGGACAAACACTTTCTGATATTACAACAAGAGTACTTGTGGGGCTTCAAGATGTCATCAAAGAAGTAAAACCGGATATTGTTCTTGTACACGGAGATACAACGACTACTTTTGCAGGCGCACTTGCCGCTTTTTATAACCAGGTTGCTATTGGACATGTTGAGGCCGGACTCAGAACCTATAATAAATATTCACCTTTCCCGGAAGAGGCAAACAGACAGTTTGTAGGCGTGATTTCAGATATGAATTTTGCACCGACAGAACAGAGTAAAGAAAATCTTCTTAAAGAAGGGAAAAATCCAGAAACAATTTATGTAACAGGTAATACTGCTATCGATGCATTGCAGACAACGGTAAGAGATGATTATGAACATGAAATCATCGACTGGGCAAAAGGATCCAGAATGATTATGCTTACTGCACACAGAAGAGAGAATCTTGGAGAACCTATGAGAAATATGTTCCGTGCAATTCGAAGAATCATTGATAAATATGAAGATATTAAGGTTGTGTACCCGGTACATTTAAATCCAATTGTTGTTCAGACAGCGGAAGAAATCTTTGGTGACTGTGACAGAGTGAAGCTGATTAAACCGTTAGAAGTATTAGATTTTCATAACTTATTAGGAAGATCCCATTTGATTCTTACAGACAGCGGCGGAATTCAGGAAGAAGCGCCATCCCTTGGGAAACCGGTCATTGTTCTCAGAGACACAACAGAGCGTCCGGAGGGAATTGCAGCAGGAACATTGAAACTTGCAGGAACAAATGAAGAAGTAATCTATCAGCTTATTGATGAACTTCTCTCAGATGATGCAGAATACGAAAGAATGAGCAAGGCTTCTAATCCATATGGAGATGGAAAGGCAAGCAAACGTATTGTAGATGCGATTGTTGAGAAGTTTTCTGTGGAGAAATAAAGAATGAGAATTGTATTTCTGCAAAATATGGATAATGCCAAAGGAGGCATTGCAACTGTTAATTTGAAATTAATGTCCTATTTTCTTTCTCTTGGTCATCAAGTTGCGGTAGTGTCCATTCGTCACAGCAATACTTGGGAGACCTTGGATTATCCTGCAGGAACGGACAGATATCTGATTAATGACAGAGATATATGGGGATGCCCGCGTTTAAAAGAAGTGCTTGAATTTTTAAAAAACGGCAAAATAGTGCATGCTGTTAAGACGATAAAGAATCGTTATCTGTATAAAAAAAGCATAGAAAAAGATTATTCTGCCTGCCGTCAGTTAATAAAAGAATTACAACCAGATGTGATTATCAATTCACATTATGAAGTGCTGGCGGGGATAGATGCATCTTATCTAAGCAGAACAATTATGCATTTTCATACTAGTTTTGATCAGGTCTACGCAACTAAAAGCTATCGGACTATCTTTAATAAATATGCTGATAGAATATTCAGATTTCTTTGGCTGACAGAAAAAACAAAAGAAGAGGCTGTCCGTTATGGGTGGAAGAATAGTGTATGTATCTATAATCCATTGCCTTTTGCTTCTGCTAACGTAATGGATCTGCGCAAAAAGAAAGTAATATTTCTTGGGAGACTGGCAGAGGAGAAACGTATTCATCTTGCGATAGAATATTTTAAAGAGGTGATCGCCGAAGAAAACAACAGGGACTGGATATTTGAAATATATGGAGATGGTCCATTGAAAGAAGAAATTGAAAGTCTGACAAAAAATGAACCACAGATTTTCTATATGGGAAGAACGGATTCTGTCCAACAGGTACTGTTGGAAAGCAGCCTGTTACTTTTAACATCAGATTTTGAGGGGATGCCGTTAGTAGTACTCGAAGCAAATGAGTGCGGTGTACCTGCATTGATTTATGACTTCGGAGAGTCTAGCCGCGAAGTAATTAAACATGGGGAAACAGGTGTTATTATTCCTCAGAACGATAGCACAGAGTATAAAAAAGCGTTAAAAGAACTGATGTCAAATGAACCTTATAGAAAAATGCTGAGTGAAAATGCAAAAGAATTTGCCAATCAGTTTTCAATTGAAACAATTGGCCAACAGTGGATAAAATTATTTCAGGAATTGGAAAATGAGTATAAAAGTTAGTATTGTTGTTCCTGTATATGGAACGGAGAAGTATTTAAGAAAATGTTTAGACAGCTTAGTTGAACAGACACTCAAAGAGATAGAAATCCTTGTGGTGAACGATGGTTCTCCGGATAACAGCCAGGCAATTATCGAGGAATACGAACGAAAATATAAAAATGTACGTGGTTTTGTAAAAGAGAATGGCGGAATGAGTGATGCGCGCAATTATGGCATTGTGAGAGCTGAAGGAGAATATATCGGATTTATAGACAGTGATGATTATGTGGAGCCTGATATGTATGCGCAAATGTATGAAAAGGCTCAGAATGATTCTCTTGATATCGTTGTCTGTGATACCATTGCAGAGTATCCTTCCCATTCTTATGTCATGAAAGGGTATTTGGGTTATGCGGAAAATGATGTGAAAGACTATATTATTGCATATCCGAATCCACCGGCAAGGATTATCAAAGCATCCCTGATGAAAGAGCATTTGTTTCGTAAAGGGGTTTGGTATGAGGATCTTGAATTAATGCCGGTCTTTGCGGTCTATACAGATAAGATAGGTTTTGTCAAAAAGCCTTTTTATTATTATGTTCAGCGCGAAGGCAGCATTATGCATCAATTAAAATATAATGCACATCTGGAAGATTTGTTTGAAGTAATGCAGAACATCATCGATGCATTTAAAGAAAACGGTGTTTATAAAAAATATGAAAAGGAATTGGAATATCTCGCCATTACACATCTGCAACGAAGCGGAATTCTGAGATATGTAAATTTAGAAAGTGCAGAGCCGTTACTGGAAAGAGTTCATGTCATGATGAGAGAAAATTTCCCTGAATGGACAAAAAATCCATATTTAAAACAATCCAGCTGGAAATTTCGATTGGTATGTCTGTTAGGAAAATGGAAACAATACAGAGTACTCTCCTTTTTGAAAGGACTGATGTAGGAGAAGAATGATGGAATTAAGTATAATTGTGCCTGTATATAATGTGGAAAAATATCTGGAACGATGTTTGGATAGTCTTGTAAATCAGACATTAGAGGATCATCGTTATGAGATTATTGTAGTGAATGACGGTTCTCCGGATAATAGTCAGCGCATTATCGACAGGTATGCTGAACAATATAACAATCTGATTGGATTGCAAAAAACAAATGGCGGACTGAGCGATGCCAGAAATTATGGATTACACAGAGCAAAAGGAAGATATGTGGCCTTTGTAGACAGTGACGATTATGTAGATATCCACATGTATGAAAAAATGCTGGAAAAGGCAAGTCGGGAAAACTATGACATGGTAGTCTGCGACTTCATTGAAGTGTATGTGGATCGTAGCATAAGAGGAACTTCAAGAGTAAGAAATGATTTGAAATCCATAGAGGAAGTACGAAAGTCCATGATAGATTTCTATCCATCTGCATGGAATAAAATCTATAAAAAGGAGTTATTTAAAGAAGTTCAATTCAAAAAAGGCGTATGGTTTGAAGACGTGGAATGTATGTACCGTTTGTTTCCGCATATTCATTCTGTAGGTATTGTTGAGGAGCCTTTTTACTATTATATACAGCGCGAAGGCAGTATCTCCAAATCGACAGATCCGAGAATTTTCCATTGTGTGGATAATTGGAATGGTATCGTAGATTATTATAACAGATGCGGATTTATGGATTGCTACAGAGAAGAAATAGAATATAGCTATGTGAGATATTTATACGCTACATTTTTGAAGGCATCTTTAAAGTATGATAAAAAGACATATAACAAGGCACTTCAGACTGCCCATTGTGAAGTAAAAAAACGCTTTCCTAAGTATAGAAAAAATAAATATTTCTACCAGTCAGCGAAGGGGATATATTGTCTCCTCTTTTCTCCACTCATGGGGAAATTGTTATATTTATTAAAAGGAAAGGAATAAATCAAATGGAAAGTAAGGTAAAAAAAATAAATCATGTTCTGATTAGCCTTTTGATTTTAGCACAGCCATTTATTATTATGTTTCAGGCGAATATCGTAAGAGATGTACAGTTTTTGGGATTATCTGTATTTGAAGGATTCAATATTTTACTCTCAGTAGTGAGCCTGTGCCTAACTATTTATACTTATAACAATAAAAGAATGTTTTTGAAATATGTACCATATGTTGTTATATTAGCAGCATATATTTTGGCGCATGGATATAATATTTATCAGTTTAATAATTCAGTATATGAGGCACAAAGTCCAAGTTTTCTTGTGGAAACTTATTATATTTTCCGTACGTTCTTTGTCCCATTACTGCTTATGTTTAACGTCTATTATTCGGGAATTGAAAAGGAAAAGATTATTGGGATTTTAGAAAAAATGCTGTTTGTTGTAGTGAGTGTTATGGTTGCAACGAATTTGTTTAAAGTTGCATTCATTAATTACTCTGAAGATATGGTTCGTGCATCATATAGTATTTTTGATTGGTTTACATTTGAAAATACGAGAGAATATGCTTATTATGACCTCACAACAAAAGGATGGTTTTTATCCGGCAATCAAATGTCCTCCATCTTGTTTATGACACTTCTGGTTTCCATGTATCGTTTATATAAGAAAAGAGATGTCTTTCATTATGGTTTAGTAGTCTTGCAGATGCTTGCAATGTGTATGCTGGGAACGAAGGTGGCCAATGTAGGCTGTTTACTGATTGTGGCACTTTTTATTTTATTATGGTGTTTGTTTGCATGTTTAAAGCAACATAAAAAGGGGATTGTCTTTTCTGTAATACTTTTGCTTATACTTTCTGCGGTTCTTCCTTTTTCCCCAATAGGATATAAATATCGATTTCATTTTGAACACGAGGAGGAATCTGATGGTGAAAGCGGGCTTATTTTAGATGCGGCAATAGCTGAGTCTTCGGAATTGGAGGAACTGGATGAAGAGATAAAGGTTTTTTACGAGAATTTAGTTCATGATTCTATTATTTTTAAAAAACTGGAAGCAGACAAACTGACCAATGAAGAAAAGGAATTCGTCAGGGAATATATGATCACATATGGCAGTTACTTTGGGATTTCCACATTTATTATTGAAAATTATGATGATTTGGATCATAGTGAGTTCTGGGTGCGATATATCCAAACAACACCAAACAATGATTATCGAGTATTAAAGACTATGATTTTAAAAGATATTTATAATAATAACGATAATCCGTTAGACAGGTATTTGGGAATGGGATATACAACAAATTATATTTATACAGAGGCTGATTATACCTATCAGATTTATCTGTACGGAATAGTAGGTCTGCTATTGTTTGTTGGTCCATACTTTTGGACGTTACTTTATGTTATCTATAAAGGTCTTCGCAATTTTAAAAAAATGTTTACCTTGGAAAGTGCAACATATTTTATTGCCCCATGTATTGGTTTAGTGGTAGCTAAGATGTCAGGGCATGTTTTGGAGAGGACTTATCCATTGCTGGTAATTGCATTACTGACAGGAATTTTATTGATTCATACAAGAAAAACAACTTGTGAAAAGAACTGAAAATACATCAAGAAAAATGGAGTAAAATTATGGCGAATGTAGATTTAAGAGAGTTGCAATTATATATGTTAAATATCTATAAAGAGATTGATAGAATATGCAAAAAACATGATATTAAATACTATTTTGGGTACGGAAGCTGTCTTGGAGCAGTTAGACATAAAGGTTTTATTCCATGGGATGATGATATAGATCTTTTAATGAAAGCAGATGATTATCTTAAATTTATTGAGGTATGTAAAACAGAACTTAAGGATGGAAAGTATTATCTCCAAAATCATATGGATGATGCAAAAGCATACAATTTCTGGCTTCAGTTTGGGGTAAAAAACAGTACGTCAATTAATATGTCTATGAGCAGAGTGCATAAACCATGGGGAATCTGTGTAGATATCTTTCCGATTTTCCCTTATACAAAGGATTCCGGATTGCAGAAAAAAATGTACAAAAAGTACCATTTATTAAATATGCTGAGTTTAAAATACTATCATATCGGAACGATGAAAAATGCAGGTCCAAAAGAAAAAATTAAAAAAATGGCACATTTCTTTGTTCCAGACTGGATAAGCTGTAAACTGTTTAAAAAACTGTTTTTGGAATTATGTTATCCATCTGAATTTGAAGCGGAATGTCTGACAGCTTATGCATTCCGAAAACCGGACCATTATTTAGAGACTGAATGGTTCAAAGAAGCGGTTGAGTTGGATTATGAAGATCTTAAAGTTCCATGTCCGCAGAATTATGATGCATATTTGAAAGCATATTATGGTGATTATATGCAGATACCTAAAGATAAAACAAAGCACAGCGATAGTCCGGATGTACTTATTAAATTCGATGAATGCTATGAGAATTATTGGTCATAAAGAGACGTTTGTAACACGGAGAATGAACATAACATGAGAACAAAAAGAGTTTTATTAAATTTGATAACAGATGTATTGCCAATGTTGCTCATCTCTTTGCTGGGGATCTTTAAGTTCAAGTTATTTGTTCAGGTCCTTGGCCAGGAAGTTCAGGGAATGTATCAGTTATTTACGCAAATAATGTTTTACATTGCTATCGTGGATGGGGGGCTCAGCAGCGCAGTTCTGCATGCCCTATACCGGCCAAATACGGATGAGAATAAAGCGGAAATGGATGCAATTCTCTCTGGAGCAAAAAGAATCTTCTCTTTTCTCGGGATAATTGTATATGGTATTGCTTTTGTTGTGTCCTTTTTTGTGCCGTACTTTATTAAAGATTGTCCATTTGATCATAAGTACGTTATCATTACTTTTTTACTGTTTGCTACCAGCAGTGTAATCAGCTATTTCTTTGTACCGTATCAATGTCTGCTTGAGGTAAAAGAGCATAGATATATCTATAATTCTGTTTACCAGATCGGGCAGGTCATGCAAAGTATATTAGAGATTACCATGCTGCTTGCAGGCGTAGATTTTTTTGTTATTCTGATGATGCACAGTGTTATAAAGCTGGCAGTATACTCAACAGTGGCAATAATTGCCAAAAAGAAATTCCCGGAATATAATTTTAGAAATAAAGAGAAAAACTATAACTTTAAGCATCAGGTAAAACATCTGATGTTTCATAAAATTAATGGCTTAGTCGGATCAAACATTGATGTGTTGATTGTCACCAGATTTTTAGGCCTGACTGCGACGAATGTGTATTCCACATACAATTACATTATAAATATGATGAAACAGATTATTGAGAAGGTGTATTCTTCTACATTGGCCATTTTAGGTAATATCTTAAGTAAAGATAAAACCCAGGCCTATTATTTGTTTAGAGAATTAAATTCACTTATGTTTTTCGTCGCTACAGCAGTATGTGTGCCTCTTGTGCTGGCCATTGATCCTTTCATAGAAATCTGGTATGAAAAAATGATAGCGACAGATACATTGATCGCGTATGCGTTTTGCGGTGTACTGTTCCTTGCAATTGTAAAGATTGCAATTACGGTTTTTGTAAATGCAGCCGGGCTGTTTGAACAGACAAAAAAATGTGCAATGACAGATACGGTTGTGAATTTAACGTTATCTTTGATTTTAGTTCAAATTTTCGGAGTATCCGGTGTTATTTTTGCAACATGTATCTCCGTATTTATTGCAGAATATATTATGAAAACAGTTGTGATTCATAAAGAAATCTTTGGTTTATCCAGCAAATCTTATTTTATAAATAACCTGAAATTCTGGCTGATTGCATTCATTGATCTGTTGGCTGGCAATGCGATTGTTTCAATTATGAAACTGGATAGTATTCTTATCTGGTTTGTTTCATTTGCTGTGTTTACCACATTAAATGGAGCTTTTCTTCTGTTCATCTATTGGATGATAAAAGAAACTGTATTTATGAAAAGAGTCATGTATCTGTTAAAGCGCAAAGGTTGAGATTACATGGTCAAAGACCCTTTTAAATGCAAAGGAGCAAGTATGAATAATAAATCACTTATGACAGAAATAGAGCCAGGGGTACTCAAAAAACTTCAGGATACGCAAATTGAGATTATGAAGGAAATTGTTAGAATATGCGAAAAACACAACCTTCGTTATTTCCTGATTTATGGTACGTTGATTGGAGCAATCAGACATAAAGGTTTTATACCCTGGGATGATGATCTGGATATAGGGATGCCTCGAGATGATTATGAGAAATTTATAAAAGTTGCGAATCAGGAACTGGGCTCAGCTTATTATTTGCAAAGTACAGAAAAAGAACCCTATTACTGGCTTCCTTTTATTAAAATCAGAAAGAATAATACAATTTTTGAAGAACCATCATTTTCACGTATGCCGGAGTCTGTACACAAAGGAATTTTTGTTGATATTTTTCCTTTTGATTACGTACAGGAAAATAAAGGCATGTTTGTGCATCTTCAATTTATCCTGTCAAAAGCGATATGTGAAACAATGTATTTTAAGGCGGGAGTATATACTGATAAACAAACTATAAAATATAAAAAATTATTTGCTGTATTAAATTGTTTGTCGATGAAATCCTTGTCTAGAATACAGAACAACATATCGAAGCTGCAAAATAAGGAAGGAGCAGAGTATCTGGCCGACTTTAATTCGTCTAGAAATTATCTGGCGGCAATTTATCCGATTCATTTTTTCTTCCCTGTTGCAGAAGGTGACTTTGAGGGGAATTCCTTTAAGATACCATATAAGTACCATGAATATTTGACAATGGTATATGGTGATTATATGAAACTTCCAAAGGAAGAAGACCGTGTAAATCACCGGACGTTAAGAATTGTTTTTGATATACAAAAAAATGAATAAATGAGAAAAGAGGTGTAATGATGAAAATCGCTGTATTGGGAAGTGGAAATGTAGGAACATTGATTAGTGCGCAGATGACACTGAAAGGACATGAGGTTCGTTTGTATTCCAGAAAGGCACATTTGTTTGGGAAAACCATAGTTTATGAAGATGTGGATTTGGCTGTACAACAGGAGGTTGAGTTATGTCTTGTATCCAGTAATCTGAAAGAGGTTGTGACAGGAACTGATTTGGTTATTGTCACAGTTCCTTCGTTTGCGATTAAAGAATTAATGGAACGAGTTTTCCCTCTGATTGATATCACAACTCGCGTAATGTTTTTTCCGGGAACAGGTGGAGTGGAATTCTATTGTAAGGAATTTGTTGAGGCAGGTGGAGTTGTGTTTGGGTCTCAGAGAGTGTGTTCTGTTGCCCGGTTAAAAGAATATGGAAAACATGTTATTGGAAGTGGAAAAAGAACAGAAATGTTTGTGGCAGCAATTCCGTCTCAATACGGAGAAGAAGCAAAAAATCTCATAGAATCTTTCTTCGATATTAAGACGACGGCTCTTCCAAACTATTTGTCAGTTACATTTACACCAAGTAATCCAATTTTACATACATCCAGATTATATGCTTTATTTAATGACTACGATCCTGAAGTTGGATATGATTCTATTCCGTTGTTCTATGAAGAATGGAGTTTGGAAGCAAGTGAAGTATTAATTGCTTTGGATGCGGAAGTACAGGAGATGTGCCGTTTGATTCCGTTGGATTTAACAGATGTAAGATCATTATTGCTTCATTATGAATCTGAGGATGCGGTTCAGTTAAAGAATAAAATCTGCAGCATTGGCAGTTTTAAGGGGCTGACTACTCCACAGATAGAAAAGAATGGGAAAAAGCATCCGGATTTAGAATCCCGTTATTTTACAGCTGATTTTCCATATGGTCTACTCATTCTGAAAGCCTTTGCAAATATTTGTAACATGAAGACACCGATGATGGACAAAGTAATTGGATGGTATCAGCAACTGATTGGTAAAGAATATCTGACAGAAAATATGGGTCTGGGAAAGGATTCTATGGATATTACTTTGCCACAGCATTACGAAATCGAAACCATAGATGACATTGTAAAATACTATGAATAATTTACAATTTGTAATATAGACACAGCAAGAGTTGATTGAATTAAAGGAAATGATATGTTGAAAAAAACAATAAGAAAAATACGAACTATAAGTTCTCCGGAAGGAAAAACAAAAAGATATCGATGGGTATTGTGTATAATCGCAATAGTTGCGTTGATTACTAGCTGTTTTTGTTTAGGATTGATGGGATTGTACTTTTCTACGGGACTACACAAGCTGGACTTGTTTGCGTTTTATTTACAACAACCTAAATTGGTACTTTTAAATACAGTGCCGTACATCTTGTTGGGTCTGTTTGGGTGGATTTTCTTTAATCGAGCATGGGCTGGATTTTTAACCGCATCAACAGTATGTATAGTTTATTCATTTACAAATTATTGGAAATTGGTGTCCAGAGATGATCCCATTTTTGCAGAAGATTTATCCTTATTGAAAGAAGCGGTAAAGATGTCTGACGAATATATTACTATTACCTGGCAGATGTATCTGGCACTGGGTCTGGTAATTTTTGGAACGATTATACTGGCAATTTTGATAAAAGGAAGATTTGAAAGAAAATCATTACGATTAGTGCTGATATCAATTCTAATATTGAGTACTTTATGGATGTATAACAATATATATATATCGCCAACTATATATGATTCATTTTCCGCATGGCAGAAATTGAATCCATGGTTCGAGAATAGTAAATATATATCTCGAGGCGGCATATACCCATTTATTTATAGTATTCAACGAGCTGTACCGCAGCCTCCGGAAGGATATGAGGAAGAAGAAGCCAAAAAACTTCTTGACGCAGAAGAATATGATTTCATTCCAGAGGAAAAACAAGTAAATCTGATGTTGGTAATGTATGAGGCGTTTTCTGATTTGACAAACTATACGAATAATATTACTGAGGCGGACCCTTATGAATATTTTCACAAACTTCAGGAAGAAAGTTTGTGTGGCGAACTTGTAACAAATATATTCGCAGGAGGAACTATAGATACAGAAAGAAGTGTATTAACTGGATTTTCCAAATTGTCATCTTTTCGAAAGAGTAGTTGGAGTTATGCTAGATATTTTGGTGAGATGGGATATATTTTAGAAGGATCTCATGCGGGATATAAGGCATTTTATAATAGACATAATATTAACAGGAATTTAGGAATAGATAATTATCGATTTATAGAGAATTATTATAACGAGATTGTGGATGGAATTCCGATGGACGATGATTTTCTGCCGGAAATAAGCCGTTTGTTTGAAGAAGCGATAGATAGTGGGAAAAAAGTTTTTTCTTTTAATGTAACTTATCAGAATCACGGTCCTTATGCGGCGACGATGAGTTCTACAAGTAAGGAGTATGTTCCACAGGGAGATTTAAAAACGGAAGATTATGCTATTGTGAATAATTATCTGACAGGAGTGGAAAATACAGCTGGTCATATGTATCAAATGGCAGAGCGCTTCCGCAATCATGAAGAGCCGGTTATTCTTGTCTTTTTTGGAGACCATAAACCGTGGCTTGGAGAATCCAGTACAACATACACGGCCTTGGGAATAGATATTTTTGAAGAAACGGAAGAAAGTTTTTATAACCACTATAATACGGAATATCTTATTTGGGCCAACAACGCTGCTAAAAAGGTATTGGAAAATGACTTTGTAGGGCAAGGACCTACCATTAGCCCGTGTTATTTGATGAATGTATTATTTAATCAATGTGGATGGCAGGGGCCTTCCCTTATGAAAATATCCAATAAATTGATGGAAAATCTTCCTGTTGTGACAAATAACGATAGATATCTGCAAAATGGAAAATTGGTAACATCAGAGGAGGTTACACCGGAAAATAATGCTTTGTTTGATAACTTGAAAAAGGCACAATTTTATTTGGCTAATGATTATTACAAGAATCAAGAATAGTTTAAATGAACGAATGCATGTTTAGTTTAGTACTAAACATGCATTTTGTTTTGAAAAATGTGTATTGACATGTTCAAAACTAAGAGATATCATTTATAAATGAACAAAGAACTAAAAAAGTATTTTTGGTAGAAAGGTATGATTACAATGGAAAAAAAAGAACATTTGGGTTATACGAGAGAACAATATAAGATTTTCAAAAAAAATGCGTGGATTGTGTTACTGGCATTTTCGATCTTATATTGTTTCCTGTATTGTGGAAGGCAAAATTTATCATATGCCATGCCGGCAATGATGCAGGAGGAAGGTTGGACAGCATTACAGCTGGGTGTGCTTTCTTCTGTTCAGTTCTGGACCTATGCATTTGGACATTTGGTAAATGGCAGATTAGGTGAAATAATAGGTGTTAACAAATTAATTGTAATTGGTATGGTTCTGTCGGCAGCGATGAATATGCTGATTGGATTTCAGGCTAGTTTACTTTTTATAATTATTTTGTGGGCTGTAAATGGATACGTGCAATCGATGTTGTGGTCACCGGGGATGGCACTGCTTGCAAATTGGTGGCCAAGCAGTAAACGAGGCTTTGCAACGGGTTTTGCCAATGCCTTTTCCGGGCTTGGTTCAGTAGTAACAGCCTTTGTGGTATCCTTATCCTATATGGTATTTCCAAAGATGGGATGGAGAGGTGCTTTTGTGGGTTCAGCTATAGTGATGCTTCTTGTTGTAGCTGTATATCCTTTCTTTGCAAAAGAGAAACCTTCAAAAATTGGTTTGCCGGAATATATTGATCCGAATCAGGTAATAGAAACAAATGATAATGAATTACGATTGATTATCGAGAAAAAAGGAAAATTATATCCGTATATCCATCTTTTAAAACAGTGGCGTTTCGACGTTTGGATGGTCATTATTGCATGTTCTAGTATTGCAAGATATGGATTACTGACCTGGATTCCAACATACTATACTGAAGTTTTTCAGGCAGATATTGAAACAGGAATTATTGGTTCTGTGATTTGTCCTCTTGGTATGGCAGCAGGTGCGCTGGTAATACCATGGTTGTCCGACCGTATGTGGTCCCAGAACAGACTTCCTTGGGTTGTTATTTCCTCTATAGGGGCGGCACTTACTGTTTTCGGCTTTATGAATGCAGAGCCGGGAATGATTGCCTCTTTCTTGTTATTCTTTGCCGGATTCTTTATCTATGGAATTAACAGTCTTGTGTGGACTTTCGCTACAGATATCGGAGGAAGAACTTTTGGCGGAACCGCAACGGGAATTTTAGATTGTGCAGCATATATTGGTGCATCTGTACAGGCAATTTTCTTTGGAAGCGTCTTGACCAATAGTGGAAACTGGAATTTAGTATTTGCCTGCATTGTAGGTGTGTTAGTAGTGATGATTGTTGCTGCTTTAGTTGCAGGAAAAGGAAATAAAAACAAGTAATGAAGGAGAAAAAGATGAGTTTTACATTAAATCAGTTTGAAGTGCTTACACTTATTGAAAGAAAACAGGATGATAAATTAACACAGAGAGACATTGCAAAAAAATGTAATCTTTCTTTAGGAAAAACAAATAAGGTATTGGCGGAACTTCAGGAAATGGAAGTATTGAAAGTTCTTGATGACGCAAAATATAGTGTAACATTAAAAGGTTACGAATTATTAGAACCATACCGGGTGAAAAAGGCAATCTTTATGGCAGCGGGTTTTGGAAGCCGTATGGTTCCGGTGACGTTAAACACACCAAAGCCATTAATTAAAGTACATGGAAAAAAATTAATCGAAACGCTTCTCGATGCGGTACTTGATGCAGGGATTACAGATATTACAGTGGTGCGCGGTTATCTTGGAGAACAGTTTGACCTGTTATTAAAAAAATATCCGATGATTAAGTTTGTGGAGAACCCAATCTACAACGAAGCAAATAATATTTCCAGTGCATATGTGGTTAGGGATATGCTCTGCAATGCCTATGTATTAGAATCTGACTTATTATTATATAACAAAGATCTGATTCGTAAGTATGAGTATACATCCAACTATCTAGGAATGTATGTGGATCGTACGGATGACTGGTGTTTTGAAACACGAAAAGACTATATTACAAAAGTAAAAGTCGGCGGTGAAAACGTACATCATATGTTTGGTATTTCTTACTGGACAAAAGAAGATGGTGAAAAAATGGAACAGGATATTGAGAAAGTATTCAAGAGTCCGGGCGGAAAAGAAAGATACTGGGATGAAGTCCCTCTGCGTGAATGCATTAAAAACTATAAAGTATGGGTACGTCCTGTAAATAAAGGCGATATTATTGAAATCGATACATATAACGAATTGAAACAGATTGATTCCATTTATAATGTATAGTGTGACGTGGCCTAAATTCAGGGAGCAAAAAGATATGAAACATTACGATTATTTGATTGTTGGAGCTGGTCTATATGGCGCTGTTTTCGCACATGAAATGAATAAGAATGGAAAAAACTGCCTTGTCATCGATAAAAGGGATCACATTGCAGGAAACATTTATTGTGAAGAAGTAGAGGGCATTAATGTACATAAATATGGCGCCCACATATTCCATACCTCAGATAAAGAGATTTGGGAATATATCAATCAGTTTGCAGAGTTTAATAATTACATCAATTCACCGGTCGCTGTATATAAGGATGAGCTTTATAATCTGCCTTTTAATATGAATACTTTCAGCAAAATGTTTAACATTAAAACGCCTGCAGAGGCAAAAGCGAAGATTCAGGCAGAGATTGAGGAACTTGGTATTACAGAACCGAAAAATCTGGAAGAGCAGGCTCTCTCTCTGGTGGGGACATCTGTATATGAAAAGCTTGTAAAAGGCTATACAGAAAAACAATGGGGAAGAGACTGTAAAGACCTGCCTGCATTTATTATTAAAAGACTGCCTCTTCGCTTTACTTACGATAATAATTATTTTAATGACCGTTTCCAGGGGATTCCTGTAGGCGGATATACAAAGATTGTAGAGAAGATGCTGGAAGGCAGTGATGTCATTCTTGGTGTGGATTATTTTGACTTTTGTAAAGAGTATCCGAGGGTGTGGGATAAAGTAGTTTATACAGGAGCACTTGACAGGTTCTATTACTATCAGTACGGGGTTTTAGAATACCGTGCAGTACGTTTTGAAACAGAGAAGCTTGATATGGATAATTATCAGGGCAATGCAGTTGTAAATTATACGGAGAGAGAAGTTCCATATACAAGAATTATTGAACACAAACATTTTGAATATGGAAAACAGCCAACAACTGTAATCTCCAGAGAGTATCCAAGTGAATGGAAGCTGGGAGAAGAACCTTATTATCCTGTCAATGATGAGAAGAATGAGCGGGTGGCCCAAAAGTACCGAACTCTTGCTGCAAAGGAAGAGAATGTAATATTTGGCGGAAGATTAGGGGAATACCGCTATTACGATATGGACAAAGTAATCAAAGAAGCATTAAATGCGGTAAAAAAAGAACAGTCTAATTCTTAAATATAAAAATACACAATCCTGACACTTGTCGAAATGCTTTAAAAGGTGTAGAATAAATTGTAATTTATTGTGAAATACAAAAGGGGTAATGCATATGTCAGAGTTTCAGTTTAAAGCGAAGAAAAAGAATAGATTTGTTGTATGGTTTAAAAAACAGAACGCTGTAAAAAAAGCAGCCGTTATTTTGGCGGCGGCAGCAGTGGTCATTGCTTTAGGTGTAGCAGTAGTAAGTGGTTATCTCATGTCTAAGTTTGATAAGATAGATACGGAAACCTTTAAAGATGGTGATATTATTGTCAATGACGAGTTAGAAGACATAGGCGTTGGCTATACCAATTTTGTTCTCTTTGGTGCAGATTCCAGAGATAATGATGTAACAAAGGATTTGAATACAGACTCGATTATTATTGTAAGCCTGAATAATGAGACAAAAGAGATTAAGTTAGTATCTGTGTATCGAGATACACTTTTAGATATTAAGAATAATAACATTCAGAAGTGTAATTCTGCATACAGACGCGGCGGTGCAAAACAGGCAATCAATATGCTTAACATGAATCTGGACTTGAATATTCAGAAGTACGTTACGGTAAACTGGAGCGTGGTATCAGAAGTTATTGATACACTGGGTGGTGTTGAGGTAGATGTGTCTGAAGCAGAGATGAAGGAAATGAATAAATTCATTCTTGAAACTGCAGCAGTTGCGCATAAAAAAGTTAATTATATCAAGAAGCCTGGAAAGCAGACTTTAGACGGTGTTCAGGCTACAACCTATGCTCGAATCCGTAAAGGTGTCGGTGACGATTATGCAAGAACAGGACGTCAGAGACTTTTAATTGAACTTGCATTAAAAAAAGCAGTTAAAGCAGATCTTGGAACTATCAATGACCTGATTGATACTGTATTTCCACAGATTTCTACGAATCTCACCATGTCAGAAATTTTAAAATATGCTAAGAGCTTGACAAAATATCAGATTGGAGAGACTTCCGGATTCCCATTTGAAAAGTGGAATGCGACTCTTTCCGGAAGAGGAAGCTGTGCTTATACAAAAGACCTTGCCGGCGAAGTATCACAGCTCCATGAATTTTTGTTTGGTACGGTAAATTATGAGCCATCGAATAAAGTTAAGAGTATTGGGGATGAGATTGCATATGTTGTTAGAAATGCCAAAGGCTCTCTCCAGTCAGAGGATTATGTGGAAGATTCAGACGACGATGATATGACAAGTGAGGATACGACTACTAACACATCTGATGAATCCGAAAGCACAACAGAATCTGAAGATGGAACAACAGAACAGGACAATGATGCGGACAGTACTACCGCTCAGGAACCGGATACATCCGTGGAAAATGAACCGGCAACAGACAAGGAAGAACCAGATACATCCGTAGAAAACGAACCGGACAATAACAATCAGGGCGGTTCTAACGATTCCCAGGATGAAGGGCAGGGTGCGTCTGATTCAGGAAACCAGTCGACTTCAGATGTGAATCCTGCAGCAGAAATTAATAATGATGATGCAAATTAATAAATCAGAAAAAGAATCCGATAACCGGATTCTTTTTTTGTTCTATAAAAAACTTCGTTTCTATAGAACAAAAAATGCTCCGCAAGGATCCCAGCGACGAGGAAAAGACCGAGCTTGCCAGGGCTTTTGGCGACTTCTCAGGGAAAGGGAAATGGTCGGTTTGTATATCAGATAAAGAAACCACTGCTTGAAAAGAGAAAGCCCATTAGGTTAAAATAAAAAAAAGATATGATTCGAGGAGGAAACACCTATGCCAAAGAAACCACAATGCCGTTCCATGAATTTTTCTATATACGAAGGTATGTTAAATCGTTATAAGGACAGTGATGATATTCGGAATGCCTGTAAGAAGGTAGGATTAAATGGTCTAGAGGTGATTTTGGCAGGTGAATCTGATCAGGGAAAGATTCATGCAGATATGGTAAATGGGGTACATCTGTATTTCCATATTTTCTGGATGGACTGGTGGTTAGGCAATTACGATCGCCTGGATGAAGAATTTGAATCGAGGGAACAGTGGATAGAATACTACGGCGGCATGGATAGAGAGGTATACTTGAATTCACTCCGTGCGGATCTTGATTATGCAGAGAGAATGGGTGCCAAATATGTAGTATTCCATGTGGCAGAAGTTACCTTAAGAGAAAGCTATATTTATGAATACAAATATACGGACGAAGAAGTTATCAATGCCAGTTTGGAAGTGATTAATACTTTGCTGGGCGAGCGGGAATATTCTTTCGATTTTCTTGTGGAGAACCTCTGGTGGAGCGGACTTACCATGAAGGATGCGGCACTTACAAAAAAACTGGTGGATGGAATTCATAGTGACAAAAAAGGTATTCTTCTCGATACAGGACATTATATGAATACCAATTGTGAACTTAAAACAGCAGAGGAAGGAGTTGCCTATATCCATGAAATGCTGGACAGGCATGAAGAATTGGGGCTTCTTGATTATTTTAAAGGAATCCACCTTCATATGTCTTTGAGCGGAGAATATGTCAGGAAACAGCGCAGGGAATGGGCCGAGAATCCAATGAATTTTGAAGAAATTCCATTCTATGAACTGTTCCGTCTTGCTTATGAACATGCCTGTTTCATTGATCTTCATCAGCCGTTTATCGGAGATGGTGTAAGGAAATTGATTGAAAGAATTGCTCCGGATTATGTGACTTTTGAGTTTCAGCCGGCGACAAGGGAAGAATACGAAAGTTATGCCGAGACACAGAGCAGAGTGCTTGGATATCTGGAATAGAACGAGCAAAATCCGGATGCCGGAGACAGGCAGAGAATGTCTGTTAAAATGACAGAAGAAGAGGAAAGACAGATGAATTACAATACAATGATGAGAGATTGTGCCAGATATATCAGCCAGCACTGGACGGAAGATTTAGACAGTGTCAAACTGGGTCAGGTTTATTCCTATACAGATAAATATTTGGGTTATCTTTTCAGCGCCTATTATGACAGACCCCTGGACCGTTATCTGAGTGAACTGAAACAGGAAAAAGAAGGGAGTGCAGAGCAACGCTGCGGGCTGAAAGATAGAGAACAGTTAAAGGATGAAGACATCCAGATCCGCTATCTGACTATGGAACCATTTGTCCTTGCCAGCAGTCCTATTTTAAAAAATGACAGGGAGATCTATGATCCCATTCATGTGGCGTCCAAACGTTATCAGACCATGACAGAGCTGGGAGAGCTGGATGCTAAAGAATCTTATATATCAATCTGGTGGCATGACGATTCTTATACCATGGAACCGTATGAGGCCTTTTTCTGTAAGGACGTGGATTCTGTTCCTGAGGATAAAATTACAATTTGCGTTCCCGGAAGCGATTATGCTATTTTTTCTTTGCAGGAGAAAGAAGAGGGTATGCTTGCAGAAGCCGCTAAAAATTTAATTCATTATGTTTATGGAACATGGATTCCGAACAATGATGATAAATACAACAGATTTGGATATGAATTTCTATGCTATGAGGAAGGAAAAGTATATTTTTTCATTCCAATTCTGGAAAAAGAAAAACAGAAACCGAGAGAGGCTGTTTATAGTATTGAGACATGGACCAAATATATCGATGAACATATTGCTATGAACCTTACAACGACCGGTCTTGCCCAGCAGTTTCATTATTCGGAAACACATTTTAAGCGGATTTTTCGTTATTATTATAAAATGTCTGTTTCAGATTATATCAGAAAGCGCCGGCTGCAGTTTGCGGCGGAACAGATTCGAAACGGGGTAAAATGTGCAGAAGTGGCGGCGCGTTTTAATTTTAAGACTTATGCCGGTTTTGCCAGAGCATTTTATAAAGAATTTAATATGACGCCGGCAGATTATGCCAATAATGCCTTTGAAGTGATTGACCTGGCTCAATATTACAAAGAATATAAGGATAGTTTTATTATAACTTTTGTGGAAATCAAAGATATGTATATGATTGGGCATTCTGTCATAGAAGCAGACAGTGGAGATGCGGATCTTCCGGCTCAGGTATGTTATTGGCTTGATAAGGATTTCCCTTGTCTTCAGAACACCCGGTTTTCCTGCAATAAGGAGCGGAGGGAAGAAAAGATTGCACTCTGGTATCATGTTTCCGAGAAAGAAAATGTAGATTACATTCTGGGTCCTGTGGTAGAGGAATTTGGGGAAGATATACCGGAAGAAATGATACAGGTTACTGTGAAAGGCGGCAAATATGCCATGTTTGAGACGAATAAGACGTCAGATGGGGACGATCTTGCGGAAACTCTCCGAATGTTTACCAGATGTGCCTTTTATGGATGGATCAAGGAACATGAGGATGTGGTAGATCTTAGCAGGATTACTTTTGAAAGATATATCGATAACAAGATTTATCTGTATGTGCCAATTAAATAATGAGAATGAAATCGTTAAGAAAAGAAGCGGAATGGATTCCGCTTCTTTTCTTGGTACTGGTATTTCTATGCGAATAGTGTTATAATGATTCAAACTATCGATTGTATGCGGTTTTGAATGCAGATTTATCTCTAAGTCTGTAAGAAATCAGCCTATACACATAAGGAGTCAGACTATGAAACAGGAAAAGAAGATCGGCCAGCAGATTGAACAGTTTCTGCGGGTACCTATGTATCTCATTCCCCTATTCGCAGTTCTTTCAGGAATAGGACTTGCGATGGAAAGCCCCTATGGATACGCAATGGCGGTGGTAACTGCAGTTTACGGCATCGTTGTCGCTATTTTATACTATCGTTCCGGACCAAAACTGACAGAACACCTGGTAAACTATATCTTTGAACAGGGACAGATTCAAAAGCATTTGTTAAAGGAACTCTCAATCCCATATGCTCTCGTGGACTGGGAAGGCAAGATTCTCTGGGCCAATCAGGAATTCGAAAAGCTGATTGCAGGAGAGACAAAGAATTATAGAACAATAAGACATCTGTTCCCGGAACTGACAAAAGAAGTATTCCCAAAAGGGGAAGAACGAATCAATGTCAATATTGAATACAAAGCCGGTAATTACAGGGTGGAGATGAAAGAAATCGTTGTAGACGAACTGATCAATATCGATCAGGGTTCCACGGCGGTGCGGGATAATTCCATGACGGCGATGTATTTTTATGATGAGACAGAACTTGTGGCGTTCAAGGAAGAATGTGAAAACCAGAAACTCATCGCAGGCCTGATCTATATTGACAACTATGAAGAGGTGCTGGAATCTATAGAAGAAGTAAGAAGACCGCTGATGGTAGCTCTTGTAGAGCGTAAGATTACCAAATACATGCAGAGCATCGATGCTATTATTAAGAAGTTTGAGAAAGACAAATACGTGGTTGTATTTCCGAACAAATATGTTCATAATCTTCAGGAGAATAAATTCTCCATTCTGGACGAAGTCCGTTCAATCAATGTAGGAAATGAGATGTCCGTTACTTTGAGTATCGGTATCGGTCTTGCAGGTGCCAATTATATGGAATCCTATGAGAATGCCCGTGCAGCCATGGACCTTGCTCTTGGACGAGGCGGCGATCAGGCGGTTGTAAAATACGGTGATCAGAATTATTATTATGGCGGCAAGACTCAGACGGTAGAAAAGACGACAAGAGTAAAAGCAAGAGTAAAGGCTCATGCCCTTCGAGAGATTATTCAGTCAAAAGACCGTGTTTTTGTCATGGGACATAAGAACCCGGATGCGGATTCTCTTGGTTCCGCTATCGGTATTTATCGTCTGGCCAAAACCCTTGGCAAGAATGCTCATATTATTTTAAACGAAGTGACCAGTGCCATCCGTCCGGTTTACGATACGATCCACAACCAGACGGCAGTCTATGGGGACGATATGTTTATCAACAACGAGAAAGCCATTGATTTAAAAGATGCCAATACCATGCTTGTTGTTGTAGACGTGAACAGACCGTGTCTTACAGAATGTGAAGATCTGCTCAAATATGTAAAGACAATCGTAGTACTTGACCACCACAGACAGGCTGGTGATACAATTAAGAATGCGGTTCTTTCTTATATTGAACCATATGCATCCTCCTCTTGTGAGATGGTAACAGAGATTTTACAGTATATTGTAGACAAACCGAAGTTAAGACCGGCGGAAGCAGATGCCCTTTATTCCGGTATGCTTGTAGATACGGATAACTTTGTCTCCAAAGCCGGTGTGCGTACATTTGAGGCAGCAGCATATCTTCGTCGAAGCGGTGCAGATGTAGTCCGTGTAAGAAAGCTGTTCCGTGAAGATATGGATCATTATAAACTCCGAGCAGAAGCAGTTAGAAGTTCACAGATGTATCTGGATGAGTTTGCCCTTACAGTCTGTCCGACTACGGGTACAGGAAATCCGACAGTACTTGGTGCTCAGGTTGCCAATGAACTTTTGGATATTCAAGGAGTGCGGGCTTCCTTTGTTTTAACGGAGCTTCCGGATAAGATTCATGTAAGTGCCCGTTCTTTGGAGAATCTGAATGTTCAGGTGATTATGGAGAAGATCGGCGGCGGCGGTCATATGAATATGGCTGCGACCCAGCTGTATAACTGTACCCTTGCAAATGCCATGGAGACAGTGAAAGTATTACTTAAAACAATGAAAGAAGAAGGAGATATATAGACATGAAAGTGATTTTATTACAGGATGTAAAAGCCTTAGGCAAAAAAGGCGAATTAGTGGAAGTGAACGATGGTTACGCACGTAACTTTATCTTAAAGAAGAAGCTTGGAATTGAAGCAACCAATAAGAATATGAATGACTTAAAACTCCAGAAAGCCCACGCAGATAAAGTGGCGCAGGAGAATCTTGTGGCTGCTCAGGATCTTGCTAAAGATTTAGAGTCCAAAGAAGTAACATGTACCATGAAAGTGGGAGAAGGCGGAAGAACTTTCGGCTCCATTTCCACAAAAGAAATCGCACAGGCCGTAAAAGAACAGTTAAGTCTTGATCTTGACAAGAAGAAGATGGTTCTTGATGAACCGATCAAAGCTCTTGGCACACACAATATTAAGTTGAAATTACACCCTAAGGTAACAGGAACTTTAAGGGTAAAAGTAGTAGAAAAATAGTCACCCGGGAGAAAGAGAACCATGGAAGAGGCTTTTATCAAGAAAATACAGCCCAATAACATAGAAGCAGAAAAATCCGTCATTGGTTCCATGATTATGGACAGAGATGCCATTGTAGAGGCAGCAGATCTTCTGACAAGAGGAGATTTTTATCAGGCTCAGTATGGAATTTTATTTGAAGCCATGGTGGAACTCTATCAGGAAGGGAAACCGGTTGATTTAGTTACCCTTCAGAATAAGCTTAGAGAGAAAGACGTGCCGGAAGCTCTTATGAGCATTGACTTTATCAGAGATCTGGTGGCCAGCGTTCCTACTTCTGCCAACGCAGCTCAGTATGCGGCTATTGTAAAAGATAAATCCACGCTCCGCCGTCTGATTAAGACTACAGAAGATATTGCGGCAGAATGTTATCTGTCCAAAGAAGACACAGATGTGATTCTGGAAAAGACGGAGAAGAGTATTTTTAATCTGCTTCAGAATCACAGCGGTGCAAAGGACTTTGTTCCGATCAGAGAAGTTGTATTGAATTCCCTGGATGCCATCGAACAGGCGGCAAAGAACAAAGGGGCAGTAACCGGCATACCAACCGGCTTTTTGGACCTTGATTTTAAACTGACCGGTCTGCATCCTTCCGAATTGATTCTAGTTGCAGCCCGTCCGGCCATGGGTAAGACAGCCTTTGTGCTGAATATTGCCCAGCATGTAGCCTTTAAGCATGATTACCGGGTAGCCATTTTCAGCCTTGAAATGTCAAAGGAACAGCTGGTAACCCGTCTTATGTCCATGGAATCTATGGTAGATTCCCAGCTGATCCGTACGGGTAACTTAAAAGATACGGAGTGGGAGAAATTAATGGAGAGTGCCGGTGTAATCGGCAATTCCAACCTGATGATTGATGATACTCCGGGTATTACCATTGCGGAGCTCCGTTCCAAATGCCGTAAATATAAACAGAGCATGGGGCTTGACCTTATTATCATTGACTACTTACAGCTCATGTCAGGAAGCAGTAGAAGAAGCAGCGAATCCCGTCAGCAGGAGATTTCCGAGATTTCCCGTTCCTTAAAGGCACTTGCCAGAGAATGTAATGTTCCGATTATTGCCCTTTCCCAGCTTTCCCGTGCCGTGGAATCCAGACAGGATCACAGACCGATGCTCTCTGACCTTCGAGAATCCGGTGCCATCGAGCAGGATGCAGACGTGGTAATGTTCCTTTACCGAGATGAATATTATAATCCGGATACGGAGAAGAAGAATCTGGCAGAAGTCATTGTGGCCAAACAACGAAGCGGTTCCACGGGAACCATTGAGCTTGTATGGCTTGGCCAGTACACGAAATTTGCCAATAAAGAGCGTATTTCATAAGAATAGAGAAGAATTTAGAGGACAGTATTTCTTGTCCTCTTTTTTTGTGTGTCCTATAATTTTAAGCAGGAGATGTCCCCGTTTCTGATTCGGTAAAGACCAGAAGATCTTTTTCGAATAGGGAAACAACATCCAAAATAAGAGTGTACAAGGAAGGGGAAGAATGAAGGAAAAACGCTATTTTATATCAGATGCCGCAAAAGAATTGGAGGTTGAGTCTCATGTTCTCCGTTATTGGGAAGAAGAATTAAATCTGGAGATTCCAAGAAATGAGATGGGCCATAGATACTACAGAGAGGACGAGCTTGAAATGTTAAAATGCATAAAAGAGCTCAAAGCACGAGGATTCCAATTAAAGACAATCGGACAGATTTTAAATGAACTTCAGGAAGGAAAGGGTCAGGCAGTTGATACTTTAAGAGCGATTCAGGCAGAGGAGATAAAAGAAGAACACTATGAAAATATGAGGGGAGAAGATCCGGATTTCCCAATGGAGCAAGAACCTATGGATAATGTGATTCCTATTCGCAGAGATACATATAAGGATGGCAGCATGGTGCAAAGTCAGGGACGTAAGCTGCAGGAATTTGAAGAGATTATGAAACGAATTGTGGGACATGCCATGAAAGAAAACAGTCATGTCTTTGGGGAGGAAGTAAGCGAACAGGTTTCAGAGAGGGTTTTAAAAGAGATGGATTATCTTATGCGGCTGCAGGAAGAACGGGAAGAAAAACATTTTCAGAACTTGGATAATACGATTCGTCAATACCAGAAAGGAAAGAAGGAGGCTGCAGCTGCCAGAGTAGTCGTAAAAGCGCCGAAGAAGAAAAGGAAAAGCAGGTTTTTTCAGAAACGAAGAAAAAGAATGATATAATTCTTTGTTGTTTCTGATTTGTTTTATAAATAATGGAGATGAAAAAGGGACCGCCAGACAGTCACATCTTTGATCCTGTCTAACGGTCCTCTTTCATTGTTCTGTCTTATGAATCCCGGCTATGGCGCCGGAAAAGTAATGACTATTCAGCAGAGATAGCTCCAACTGGACATCCATCTTCACAAGCGCCACAATCGATACAAGCATCAGCATCGATAACGTATTTGCCATCGCCTTCAGCAATAGCGCCAACTGGACATGTGGATTCACATGCTCCACACATAATGCATTCATCAGAAATTACATGTGCCATTATAATACCCTCCTTGGAATTATGTAAAATTGGGTCGATATGCAGTTCGACCTTTAATTCATTCTATAACAATTTATTATAGATGGCAAGCACAAATATCAAACAAGCTGTGACAAAAGACAGGATAAGAGCAAAAAAGTCCCTGTTTTCGGCGATTTCTTCGAAGGAAATTGAAAAAAACCTCTGGTAATTTTTAAAAAGCAGTGTTATAATACTACGGTGTGTGCAAAAACGACGTGACCGAGACTTCTGAAAAGCCAATCGGCATCAGAACAGGTTGGTTTTTCAGTGGTTTCGGCGTCGACACACCTAGGTAAAGACAATTTTTGATTGAATGAAAAAAGGAGAACGACTATGAAACAGTTTACAATGGAACTGGCCGGCAGACCACTGGTAGTAGAAATCGGCCGTGTAGCTGCTCAGGCGAATGGTGCTGCACTGATGCACTATGGTGATACTGTGGTATTATCTACAGCAACAGCATCTGAAAAGCCTCGTGAAGGCATTGATTTCTTCCCATTAAGTGTAGAATATGAAGAAAAATTATACGCCGTAGGTAAAATCCCGGGCGGCTTCAATAAAAGAGAAGGTAAGGCTTCCGAACATGCGATTTTAACATCCCGTGTTATCGACAGACCAATGAGACCTTTATTCCCTAAAGATTACAGAAACGATGTTACATTAAACAACCTTGTTATGTCCGTAGACCCTGACTGTGCACCTGAAATCACAGCTATGCTGGGTTCTGCGATCGCAACATGCGTATCTGATATCCCATTTGACGGCCCAACAGCTGCAACAATGGTTGGTATGATCGATGGAGAGCTCATCTTCAACCCTACAACAGAACAGAAAAACGTATCTGACCTTTCTCTTACTGTAGCATCTACAAAAGAAAAAGTTATCATGATTGAAGCTGGTGCCAACGAAGTTCCGGAAGATAAGATGATTGAAGCAATCTTTGCTGCTCATGAATTAAATCAGGAAATTATCGCTTTCATCGAAACAATCGTAGCAGAATGCGGCAAAGAAAAACACGCATACGAAAAATTCGAAATCCCTGCAGATATGTGGGCTGATATGACAGCATTCATTCCTGCAGAAGAGATGGAAGAAGCTGTATTCACAGACGTGAAACAGGTAAGAGAAGAGAACATCAGACAGATCAAAGACAGATTAGAAGAAAGATACGCAGAAGATCACGAAGAATGGTTATCTTTCATCGGAGAAGCAGTATATAACTATCAGAAAAAGACTGTACGTAAGATGATCTTAAAAGACCAGAAGAGACCAGACGGACGTGCAATTAATCAGATTCGTCCACTTGCAGCAGAGATCGATTTACTCCCTAGAGTACACGGTTCCGGTATGTTCACAAGAGGACAGACACAGATCATGACAATCACAACTCTTGCTCCGCTTTCCGAAGCACAGAGAATCGATGGTCTTGATTTGACAGAAACAACAAAACGTTACATGCATCACTACAACTTCCCATCCTACTCTGTTGGCGAAACAAAACCAAGCAGAGGTCCTGGACGTAGAGAAATCGGTCACGGCGCATTAGCAGAAAAAGCATTAGTTCCAGTTCTTCCAACAGCAGAAGAATTCCCATATGCAATCCGTACTGTATCCGAAACATTAGAATCCAACGGTTCTACATCCCAGGCTAGTATCTGTGCATCTTCTCTCTCCTTAATGGCAGCAGGTGTACCGATTAAGAAACCGGTAGCAGGTATTTCTACAGGTCTCGTAACAGGTGAGTCTGATGATGATTACATCGTATTAACAGATATCCAGGGGTTAGAAGACTTCTTCGGCGATATGGACTTTAAAGTAGCTGGTACAAAAGATGGTATCACAGCAATCCAGATGGATATTAAGATTCATGGTCTTACAAGACCTATCATTGAAGAAGCAATTGCGAGAACAAAAGAAGCAAGAATGCACATCTTAAATGAAGTAATGAATCCTGTAATTGCAGAAGCGAGACCGGAAGTTGGCAAATATGCTCCAAAGATTGAGATGATTAAAGTTGACCCTGAAAAGATCAGCGAAATCATCGGTAAACAGGGCAAAACAATCAACGGTATCATCGAAGAAACAGGAGTTAAGATTGATATCGATGAAGACGGCCGCGTAGCAATCTGCGGTGTAGAAAAAGCCGGCATCGACAAAGCGATCCAGATTATCAAATCTATCGTAGAACCTGTAACAGAAGGCGCTATCTACGAAGGTAAAGTTGTAAGAATCATGAATTTCGGTGCATTCGTACAGCTTGCGCCTAACAAAGATGGTCTTATCCACATCTCCAAGCTCTCCAAGAAGAGAGTAGAAAAAGTAGAAGATGTTGTTGAAATTGGCGACATCGTAATCGTTAAAGTTCTTGAAGTTGACAAACAGGGACGTATTAACCTTACACTTATGGATATTATTAAATAGCATATACATTATTAATTTTTAATGGAGGAATTTGTCATGGTAAAAATGATCACAAAAGACGTATTAATTGGTGAATTATTAAGAATGGATCCAAGCATCGCTGCAATTCTTATGGCATCCGGCATGCACTGTGTAGGCTGCCCATCTGCTCAGATGGAAAGTTTAGAAGAAGCTGCTATGGTTCATATGATGGACTGCGATCAGCTTGTTGACAGAATCAACGAATACCTTGCAACAAAAGAAGAAGCTTAATTAGAACAGTAGTTAAGACAAAACAAGAAAAACCCACCGGAATCCGGTGGGTTTTATTACGTTATAATCCGGCAAGCACCTTGATGGCTTTCTTCTCTACGATGGTATCAAAATGCTCCTTGTAGTAAGAAGTGGAAGCATAGGTGTAAGAAACACGCTTGCCATATTCAGATAACAGGTTGCAGATCTGCTTAAACTTAACGGGATCAGAGTTGCCTTTGTTTAAGAAAAGGTAGTATTCCTGATTCTTCTGGTCTTTGTAGAGGGAGTTCTCCTCCTTATAGATGGAGTGAAGCTTAGGAGCAAGTTCCATGAGCATCTTCATATCTTTAAAAAGAAAGACTTTTTGGACTTCTCTTTCTTCGGAAACCTTCTCCTTGTTGGCGCTGGCAACATCCTGAGCATGCTTGATTGCGTTCGTAATAGGTGCAAGAAGATTCAGCGCATCAGAAATAGCGCCATTCGGTCCAAATGGGATAGAAGGGCTGTCTTCGGACTGATCATATATGGTAGTAATATCTTCTTCATCTTCATCATGAGGGCTGTCTTCATCCTCACCTGGAAGCTCAAATGAGTGAGGCTTGGTAAATTTTGAAAAACGTGTATCCAGCTCTTCCGGATCTTCTACCTTTGTGATGATGAGTACGAGGCAGTCAGGGGATACAGGGATGGCTTCAATCATGAGTGGAATATCTTCTGCTTCAAAACCTACTTCGTAGGAAGCCTGCTGCATCATCTCGCGGAATAATTCCTTGGCTTTCGGGGTGCCGTAAGCGAGTTCGTGAATAAGTAAGTCTCTATCTGCCAGATCTGCTTTGTTCAGTGTGCAACGGATTTGATTTTCGTTAATTTTTTCAAACTTCATAAGCTCACCTTCCTTCGCATAATAATTAGTTATTCTTATCTACTATTAGTATAATCATAGAATACAAGAGTGTAAAGTGTTTTAAATGTGAATTTTAGTAAATAAATGGAAAACAAACTTGAATATTCCATGTGCGTGTTATATAATAGAACATGAAAGTAAGGGTATTCATCGAATTTGGAAGGCATTCTTTCAAGCACTCTTTTTTGAGGGTTTTTACCTGTCATAAACGCTAGGGAGGGATGACTATGGCTGAAATCGGGGGATATAATGCCGGTCTCCGTTTGGAATTATGTGCATATTACGAATGGGGATTGTCAATTCTTGTGGAAGAGAAGGTCTGCAAGACAGAAGACATTAATAAGATATGCCATGTATTAGAAGGCAGTAACTACATGAGAGACTATGAAGTCGGGTCTCAGGGCCAGATTACAGCGGTGCATTTTACCAAAGTAGAGGAGGAGACTCAAACTTAAAGGCGCAGGTCTTTTTCTATTGTGAAGAAGGAGCTGGCTGTCTCAACTATATCCAGGTGTATTTGAGACAGCAGTTTCAAAAAAGAACTACTGTGTATCGGAAGTCTTTTGGCCGCAAATCTATGTGACTTAAGATGTACCGACGCACAGTGGTTCTTTTTATTTTGCTTATTCCAGTGTTTGCAAAAACTGAACGGTACCCATATAAATAGCCCAGGCAGTTTTTCTTTGATAGTCTTCTGTAATGAGAAGATTTGCCTCCTTGTAATTAGAGAGAAAACCACATTCAACGATAACAATGGGGCATGCAGTATGGCGGAACAGGTAATAGTCTGGATTCTGTTTCACAAGTCTTTTGTTGTCCGGATCAAGAATTCTTCTGCATTGTTCCTGAATATAGGAAGCAAGAAGTTCACTTTCTGTGGATCCGGAGTGGAAAACCTGAGCTCCGTTTACGGTTTCCTGTGGATAACTGTTCTGATGAATACTGATGACAGCAGAAGGGGCTGCACGTTCAATCAGTGCGGCCCTGTTTTTCAGATCAGACAGTTTCTGATTGGAAGCATCGGAATCCGCCAGAGACATATCAGACTCCCGGGTTAGAATAAGGCTGTAGCCGGCTGCTGACAGGTATTCTTTTAGATAGAGGCCGATGGCCAGATTAATATCCTTCTCCAGTGCCTGATTTACTCCTACTTTTCCGGGATCATTGCCGCCGTGGCCAATATCGATTACGATCTGGGAAGGCAGAGAAGAGGAGTTCCAGACAATCATGGTTTTATGGGTAAACTGCCATAGGACGATGATCAGGGCTGACACAATACAAAAAAGAATCCATTTTATTTTCATAATAGGAAAAATCTTAAGTTTTTTTTATTCTATGTTGAAAAGAATCGGAATAGACTTCAAACCTTCAGAATGCCGGGAAGGACGAGGCGTGCCTGGAATGGGCAGAACCATTAACGAAGTATTTCTTTATAGAGACGGAGTACGTTTTGATAGAAGATCTTATCAATCTCAGAGGCTTTAAATCCCTGTTTTTTCAATTCATTCTCCAAAAGATACATCTGAGAACAGTCTCTGAAGTCGTTGTCACAGCCGTCAAAGTCAGATCCAAGACCCAGTACGTCCATGCCGCCCACATTGGTAATGTGACGGGCATGACGGGCAATGTCTAAAGCTCCGCCTTTAGCATCAGCCCATATTTCGAAAGGATTGAGGAATCCCTTACAATAGTTTAATCCTGTTACACAGCCTCGTTCGCCCATGTGACGGATCATGTCATCAGTCAGGTTGCGGCAGTGGGGAGCAAGAGAGCGGGCGTTGGAGTGACTGGCCACGAAAGGTCTGCTGGTGTGATGGAGTACATCATAGAATCCGCCGTCAGACAGGTGGGAAACATCAATGATGACTCCCAGACGTTCCATCTCTGTAATAAATGCGAATCCTTTTCCTGTAAGTCCTGTCATGTCAGGTTCTCCATGGACAGAGGAAGCGGTTTTGTAGTTGTTGGGAGCGCCGATACTGTTGAAGTGATTCCAGGTCAATGTGATCATGCGAACCCCCAGACGATAAAAATCTCTAAGAATCGGAATTTCTCCCTGGCAGATCTCTCCTTCTTCCAGGGTCAGAAGACCGGACATAAGGCCAAGACGGTGGTTCTCTTCGATTTCCTTATATGTAGTCACCGGACGAATCAGGTCAGCATTTTTGGACATTTCTTCATGGAACATGTCGGCCATGCGAAGACCGGAAACCAATGGATTGGGATCGGTCTCCATATTGACAAAGAGAGCAAAATTCTGAAGAAGATAGCCGGCCTCTTTCATCTTATGTAAGTCGATCTGAAGATGATTGCGGCGGAGTCCTTCTGCTGAAAATGTATCCCGGCTGATAGTATCACAGTGCATATCGATAATTGGCATAGCGGTTATCCTTTCTGATGATTATAGATTGGTTCAAATTGTACCAGATACGGGATGACTCCTGCGCCAGGTCTGGCGAGTGAGACTTGATTTGCAAGAAAAATTGGTATTGATGATACAATTCTTATTTGATATTATACATGGAAGACCATAGTTTAGAAAGAAGGAATCAATATTAAAGTAAAAGAACAACTTAGGATGACGAAGAATGGAATTCCTGTCTATACCTATCCTAATCGTCATCTGCATAGTTTTTGTATTGCATTATATGTAAAGGCCGGATGTCTCTATGAAAGGGAAGAGGATAACGGGATTACCCATTTACTGGAGCATCTTGTGTTTCGAAATATTGATAAGAAGATGAACGGGCAGATGTACCGGATCCTGGACCGATGCGGGTTATCCTTTAATGCATCCACATACAAAGAATTTGTTCAGTTCCTTATTACCGGGGCACCAGCCTATTTTGATCAGGCAGTGGACATTATGTCTCACATTTTTGATCCTCTTACTCTTTCTGCCAGCCAGATTGAGGTAGAAAAACAACGTGTAAAGGCAGAAATCCGGGAGAAAGAGTATGAAAAATCCCTGGATTGTTTTACAGATCAGATCATCTGGAAAGGAACCTGTCTCACCAGAGATATTGCGGGTAAGATAAAATATCTCAATAAAATGGGGCAGCGAAAGCTGGCAGATGCACATAGAGATCTGTTTTATAAAGACAATATTTTCTTTTATCTCACCGGAGATGTTGAAGAGGGGCAGATTGACAGTCTAAGCGAGGTTTTGGAACAGATTTACTGGCTGCCGGAAGAAGGAGAGAAACATGAGAATCTTGCACCTGTTCCGGAAGCATTTTTTCATAGAACGGGAGAAGTACAGATCAAAAACAGTGAATACTGTTACATCCGATTTTCCTTTGATATTGACGTAGGAAAGTATAAAAATGCGGAACTGGATCTCTTATACGACATTTTATTCAGCGGAGATTCCTGTGTGGTATACCAGGAGCTTTCGGAAAAAAGCGGTCTTATTTATAGTTTCGACGCCCGATTCGAACAGTATCGAAATATCGGAAACCTGCATTTCTCTTATGAAGTACGACACAATAACCTATTGGAATCTGTTGCCATCATAACAGAGAAGCTGCATGATTTAAAAGGCGGTTTGGAAGAGCGGCTTCCCTATGTACTGCCTCCTTATGTGGACAATGCATATATTATGTATGACGACGTAGATGATTTTAACTGGTGTTTTGCATACGAGAATCACATTTTAGAATGCGGCTATGCTGATATTGAAGAACGCAGACAGGCATATCAGAAGGTAAGCGCAGAGCGGTTGAATCAGGTGGCCGACGAGATTTTAAGAAGAGAGAATCTGACCGTTACATTAAAAGGTCAGAAAAAGAAGATAAATCTTGCTGAATTGGAAGAGATTATAAAAAAATTATAGTCAGATAAGAAAGAACTGGGTATTGTAAAATACAAACCTGAATAAAAAAGTGCAGCAAGCCTGCCGAAAACTGCATCGTCACAATGCCTTGTGACTAAAGTTTTTGACAGACTTGCTGCACTTTTTCTATTGGGATTTCATTTTGCAATACTCCGTTTTTGCAAAGCGTAAGCAGCAGGTTACATATCTTCTTCGATGACCTGAAATTCCAGAAAATCAAAATCAATTCCTTCTATAAAGTTATCCTGGTAGAACCTCGTCTTATCATGGCGGATAAATTCCCTCTTGTTAGAATCCAGCCAGATTGGAACCTGCAGGTCAAGTTCATAGCACATATCGTGTAATGCCTGATACACTTTGGCGGTTCTGGTCATATCTTTAGAAGGATTCTCTATAGTAATATCTTTTATCAGCCGATTACTTTTAAATACTTTTCCCCATACCCGAAACATAAAACACATCCTCCTTTGAGAGTTAAGTATAGCGAATAGAGGATAAAATGTAAAGAAGCCGGATTTAAAAAGAAAAACAACTGATCAGTCCGGTATATATGAAATCAGAAAGTTCGTTGACAAGATGAAGTCTTGTGTTTTGCAAAAGCAGACTTGCATTGCCGTGACAGGAGTTGACGATTCCGGTAATCGATAAATCGCCCACAGGAGGCAGATGCTTATTCATTCCCTCTCCCGGAGAAAGAGAACCTGTGGATAAAGTAATATTTCCAATATGACCGGGAAGACCGAGGGCTGCATCTACTACTACAATATAGGGGTCAGAAAAACGCAGGCGTATTTTCGTCAGAGCAAAATTCAGGTTAAGAGCATGCACCGGATGCCGGAGCGTGCCGAAGATGCACTCTTTTTTGTGAAAATGCTTTTCCAGTTTGGAACCGACCAAAGGACCGAGGCAGTCGCCGGTTATTCTGTCTGTTCCGATACACAGAAAAACAGGCTGCAGCTCATTTCTGCAATGTGCAATATTATTTTTTATGGCATTGCAGAAATGATAGTAATCAGGCAGGTTCCGTTCAAAATAGAGTGCAGGTGCATTTTGCTTTTTATATAAGATATTTTCCATAATAATCTCCATCTTGCTTTATTTCATTTTATAAAGAGTATAGGCAGAATATGTTATGTTCAAACAGAAAAAATGAAAGAGCCCTTTTTCGTTTGACAAATTTTTTCCTTTTGGTGTGTTAGTCTCACTTTATAAAAGGAGGTAATGGAATGATTGAAATAATCGGAGTAGAACATGGAGAAGAGGAACGAAAGAGGCGGAGTCTTCCAAAAAATGTCCGGCAGATTGGCGAATGCAGAGGAAAGCAGAAAATATACATAGAGGATTATGTGGTAACCTATCTTAATAAACTATCCAAGCCGGATCAGGTATGCGCCAGAGGGGCCATTCTTTTTGGCGGAACTTTTGATACGGAAGAAGGACCAGCCGTCTTTATAAGCGGTGCAATTGAAGCGGGAAATCTGGAACTGGATATGGATGAGACCTTTTTCAATGAAATGATATGGTATGAATTGATGGAAAAGGGGGGGCAGTATTTTCCCGGCCAGGATGTAGTGGGATGGTTCCTGTCCCGAATGGGTTACTCGGTGGAAATAAATCAAAAGATGATAGAAATCCATAAAAAAAACTTTCCGGGAGAATTTAAAGTATTGTACATGATCGATGCCCTGGAAAAGGAAGATGCCATGTATTTATGTGAGAATCAGCAAATGACACGTCAGAAAGGTTATTATATTTATTACGAGAAAAATAATGCCATGCAGGAGTATATGTTGGAAATAGAAAGGGGAAAAAGAAAAGATTCAAAGGAAAAGGCTGTGGAAAATGAAATACGGGGAGACAGAAAAATTGTAAATACTTACCGGAGAATGAGTCAGTATAGGAAAAACAGTAAAAAACAGGATGTAAAGATTAAGGCGGTACGTGCCGCCTGTGCAGCGCTTATTTTTCTTATGGGTATTTATATAGCAGGAAAATTGGGCTCTCGGTTTGTCAATATGGGATTCGAAGACTATACAATTGCAACGTTCCAGACAGTGAAAAGTGTCTTTATGCCGGAGGAATCAGGCAGAGTAGAAGAAGATATCCGTCAGGGTGAAACTGGCAGTGTGTCAGAGGGAGAAAGCCTTGCAGATAAGGAAGGGAAAAGCACAACCATAGGAAAGGAAGGGAACAGTACGGACACAGGAAAAGAAGAGAAGACCTCAAAAGAGACAGAATCAGATGAACTGGAAGAAACAGCAGCTTTTCCGAAGCCGCTGTATTACGTTGTAAAAAAAGGCGACACACTTGTTTCCATCAGCAGAAAGATGTATTCATCGGATAAACATGCCCGCCAAATTGCAGAAGCAAATAATCTGTCCAATGCAGATCAGATCTATGTGGGACAGAAAATTTTGATCCCTTCGATGGAATAACCTCTATTGAATTCCTTGGGAAAATCGTATATAGTAAAAGAAACTGTCAAAATGGGTATTTATGCTCTGGCAGAAGAGACAAAAGGAAAAGAATGAAGGTTACTATATGGATGATATGAATAAAATTGAAATAGTCAGTGATGGCAGCAGGCTCATGTCTTATACGGAACATGAACGAATCAGGAGAAATCGAAGATTGGGAATAGGGATAGCAGTTGTTCTGGTTGTTATTTCTCTCTTCCTCGCTTATTGGTTCCGCTCTTTTAATTCCTATGAAGAAATTAGATACACGCAGAATACGGAGGGCAATGGAACAAGATACGAAGTCTTTTTACAAGGATATTTAAAATACAGTAAGGATGGAATCTCCTATCTGAGCCAGAAAGATGAGGTGCAGTGGACAGAAGCATTTACCATGGGAAAACCATTGGTTGTTTCCAATGGACAGTATGCAGTCGCTGCAGATATGGACGGAAATCTTGTTCATCTGTTTGATCGAAATGGAAAAGTTGGAGAATTCTCCATGACCCATCCTATAAAAAAGATTTTGCTTGCAAAACAGGGCGTTTTCTGTGTCGTTTTAGATGGAATGAATGAAAATTATATCCGTCTTTTTGACACGAAAGGTGTTATGCTGGCAGAGATAAAAACCAAGATTGAAAATAACGGATATCCTATGGCGGTAGCTCTCTCTTCGGATGCATCCAAACTGGTTGCAAGTTATTACAGAGTAGACGGTATCGATTCTCAGAATATTGTTTCCTTTTATAACTTCGGAGAAGGTGGAAAAGGCCAGTCCGGCAATCTGGTAGGTACCTACCAGATGGATAATATGCTGATCCCTAAAGTTGCCTTTACAGATGATGACACAGTGTATGTAGTTGGGGACAGCAGAATGTTGGTATATGATGTGAAAGATATTCCGAAGCAGAAAAAGGAGATTCTTTACCCAGCCAATCCGATTAATATTTTTAATAATGAAGATTACATTGGATTTACCTGCGAGAATCCGATAGAAGAGGTCGAGGCAGAGAAAGCAGAACCTTATGAAATCTATGTATATACCAAAAATGGAAATCTGTTAAAACATTTCGGGGCGGCAGCAGTATATGATAACGTAAAGATGATCGATAACCTTATTGCAGGCTTTACCGGAAATGTATGCAGCATAATCCGGACAAATGGAATGGAAATGTTCTATTGTGACATGGGAAAAAATATCGTAGATATTCTTCCTACGAATTCCCGGACGGAATTCCTCTTTGTATACAGTGAAAGCAGTGCAAGAATCCGTCTGGAGAATATAGTGAAACTGGCGGAAGATACAGAAACCGTGGAGATAGAAGAATGAAAGAAGAATCCCTTAAAAGAATAAAGAAGACTTTGATCCGGGATCGCAAAGCCGCTGAAGGAGAGCAGTGCTCTCCTGGCGGCTTTCATTTTGGTGATTATCGTCCCCGTTATCAAGAGGTCTTTGATATCTATGAAAAAGCCAAAAATCATGTACGGGAGCAGAAAAAAAAGAATTCAAAAAAAGATGAAAAAAGTTGTTGACATGTGGAGAAGCTTGTGTTAAATTAATATTCGTTGCTGAGAGCAACAGGAAAACATTTCAAAACAACTTAAAAAAGATGAAAAAAGTTCTTGACAAGTTTGGAACGAGATGTTAAACTATAAAAGCTGTCGCACGAAACGACAGAATGGACATTGATAACTGAACAGTAACATGAATCCTTGAAAATTCTTAAGAGAAT
>SVDY01000031.1 GCA_015057665.1 Lachnospiraceae bacterium
TCTACGGTCAGCCAGATTTCTTATATTTTATTTGGGTTATCTTTGTTATGTCCGCAATCTATGGATGGCGCCTTGTTGCATGTTGTATTCCATGCCCTTATTAAATCAACTTTATTTATGTCAGCAGGGGCTATTATTTATAAGACTGGAAAAACAAAAGTAGATGAACTTGTTGGTATCGGAAAAGAAATGCCTCTTACTATCTGGTGTTATACTTTGGCATCTGCAGCCCTTGTTGGAATTCCTCCGGCAAGTGGATTCATCAGTAAATGGCATCTGGCAATCGGATCTTTATCATCCGGCATTCCCGTTTTTTCCTGGCTAGGACCGGTCATTTTGTTAGTCAGTGCATTACTTACGGCAGGATATCTTTTGCCAATTACAGTACATGGTTTCCTTCCTGGTGCGGAATATAGCGATAAAACATTGGAAAAGAAAGAACCGGTAAAAATGATGCTTCTTCCGTTGGGAATTTTAGCTGTTTTGACCCTGCTTCTTGGTATCTTTCCAAATCCGCTGACTGAGTTTATAAAAGGTATCACCGGTACTTTATTATAAACGGAAATGAGGTGAATCATGAATCATTTAGGAATTTTGGCGGCAATCCTGCTGCCTATAATCGGAGGATCTCTGATTCCCATTCTTCCTTTTACGAAAAGGAACCATAGATTACTCTATATTGAAACCATTGTTCTTTTGACTTCAGGGATTGTATGGACTTTACTTTTAAATGGAACAACCAAGGTTTTTCATGTGGTTCGTTTTGTTCATGATCTTTCTATTTCATTTCATATAGATGGAATGACCATGATATTTGCCGGACTGATATCCATTCTCTGGCCAATTGCAACTTTATATGCATTTGAATACATGGAGCACGAAAGAAGAGAGAACTATTTCTTTCTGTTTTATACCATTACATATGGCATCACTCTGGGAATTTCCTTTGCATCGGATTCATTGACAATGTATTTCTTTTATGAGCTTCTTACATTGTCTACCCTGCCGCTGGTTATGCATACGCTTACAAAAGAAGCCATTCACGCCAGCCGCAAATATCTTTATTATTCCCTCGGCGGGGCTGCGTTTGCCCTGATTGGGATCATTTTCCTGATTGTATATGCGAATACCTGTGATTTTATATATGGCGGAGTATTAAGCGGTGTTTCTTTTGGAGAAAGAGCATGGATGATTCCGTGGATCTATCTTCTTGCCTTTATGGGCTTTGGTGTAAAGACAGCCATCTGGCCTCTTTCTTCCTGGCTTCCCAAAGCAGGTGTGGCGCCAACTCCTGTCACCGCACTTTTGCATGCGGTTGCCGTTGTAAATGCGGGAGCCTTTGGAATTATCCGCATTACCTACTATAGCTTTGGTACAGAAGCGGTAAAAGGAACATGGGTGCAGTATGTTGTTATGGGACTTTCTATGTTTACCATTGTGTATGGATGCAGCAGAGCAGTCAAAGAATCGCATATCAAAAAGAGACTGGCTTATTCTACCGTAAGCAATCTTTCCTACATTTTATTTGGTGCAGCTATGATGAGTCCTGCCGGTCTTACAGGTGCCTTGACACATTTTGTTTTCCATGGATTTATGAAAATATGTTCTTTCCTCTGTGCCGGTTCTTTTATGCATCAGACAGAAAAGAAGTATGTCTATGAAATGGATGGAATGGGAAGAAGAATGCCCCTTGTGTTTGGCTGCTTTTTCGTATCTGCTGCAGGGCTTATGGGAGTTCCCGGCTTTGCAGGCTTTATCAGTAAATGGAAGTTGACAGAGGCGGCAGTAGAAAGCGGTTTCCTTCTTGCCTATGCCGGGATCGGCTGCTTGTTATTATCCGCTTTATTAACGGCTATCTATATGTTAAATGTTGTAATCCAGGCATTTTTTCCAAAAGAAAACTTTGATTATGGCACAATCGCCAAAGTTACGGATCCAACCTGGAAGATGTGTCTGCCCTTACTTTTCTGTGCCTCAATGACTTTGATCCTTGGGTTAGGATCCACACCGATTGTTACGTTTTTTGAAAATGTGGCAAAGGGATTATTGTAAGAAAGGAGAGTTGACATGAATCAGATATTTGTTTTACCTGCAGTATGCGGCATGGGACTTTCCTTTGCGCTGGATGGATTCCGCATTATGTATGGCTTCATTGCAGCTTTTGCCTGGATCATGACAGGAATCTTTTCCCTAGAATATTTTGCCCATTATAAAAAAAGGAAACGATATATTATCGCACAAATAATAACTTTTATCGCAACGGAAGCAATCTTTTTCTCTGCAGACCTTTACACAACTTTTGTGTTTTTTGAAATCATGTCCCTGGCATCTTTTGTATGGGTAGCCCAGGAAGAGACAAAAGATGCAATGAAAGCTGCCAATACCTATCTGGCAGTAGCAGTTATCGGCGGGCTTTTCCTTCTTATGGGAATCTTTCTTTTATATCAGGAGACAGGAACCCTCATAATCAATGAGCTTCCAAACGCTTGTGCAGGTAAAAATTTATATCCGGCTGCACTGTGCATGTTTATTGGTTTTGGAGCAAAAGCAGGTGCATTTCCCATGCATATCTGGCTTCCGAAAGCCCATCCTGTGGCACCGGCTCCCGCAAGTGCTTTGTTATCCGGCATTTTAACAAAGACAGGCATCATGGGAATTCTTATCATAAGCTGTAAAATGTTGATTTACGATGGAATGTGGGGCACTTTTATTTTAATCATTGGAACTATTACTATGTTCTGGGGAGCGGTTCTTGCAGTATTCTCCATTAATTTTAAACGCACCCTCGCCTGTTCCTCTGTATCCCAGATTGGATTTATTCTGGTTGGAATCGGCATGATCGGGCTGCTGGGAGAACATAATACACTCGCTGTCAGAGGAACCTTTCTTCATATGATGAATCATTCTATGTTTAAACTGATTCTTTTTATGGCAGCCGGTGTAATTTACATGAATCTTCACAAACTTGATTTAAATGAAATTCGTGGTTACGGCCGCAAAAAACCAATGCTTGCTTTTCTTTATCTTATGGGTGCTTTGGGAATTGGAGGTATTCCGCTTTGGAGCGGATATATTAGTAAGACCCTGCTTCATGAAAGCATTGTAGAATATATTCATGAGTTGGAATGTGGAACCATGATGCCTGTTCTTTTGTCAGAAGGAAGCATAAAAGGAATCGAATGGATCTTTTTAATCAGTGGAGGACTTACGGTTGCTTATATGACAAAATTGTTTGCAGCTGTTTTTATTGAAGAAAATGAAAAGAAAGAGATTCAAAAGAAGTACGATGATAATAGAGAATATATGAATCGAACCAGTAAGACCGTATTACTGGTAAGTGCAGTTCTTATTCCTTTCTTTGGACTTACCGCACATTTTACTATGGACTCTTTTGCAGATTTTGCTCAGGGATTTATGGGCGTTCATCACCCTGGACATGAAGTGGATTATTATATCTGGCAGAACTTAAAAGGAAGTGTAATCTCTGTTCTTATTGGAGCATTTGTTTATTTTGTTCTGATCCGCAAGTTCTTAATGAAAGAAAAGGAAAATGGAGTAAAAATTTATGTGAATCGGTGGCCTGTATGGGCAGATCTGGAAGATGCTGTGTATCGTCCATTGCTTCTTACAGTTCTGCCCGCAGTGATGGGATTTGTCTGCCATATTTTTGATAAAATCTTTGATATCATTACCCGCTGGATCCTCGCATTTACAGGATTCCTATGCAATATCATAAATCATGCTCCGGATTTATTGGCCAAAATCCTTCTTGCAACGGGAAGTTTTTTCTCAGGATGCCTGGATATTACATCAGATGGAATCCTTGTTCTTCTTCGCAAAACCATTTATCAGGATAGTGGAGAAGAGGAACATCCGCATATACAAAATTTCTATCATTGGTTTACACTGAAATATTCTGCATTTAAAGAAAACACGACCCTGATTGGGCGGAGTTTATCTTATGGATTGATTTTATTCTGTCTTGGATTGTGTGCTACGTTACTTTATCTGCTTATGGCGTCGATAAAATAATAGGAAAAGAAGAACCAGAATAAAAAATACAGGCAATACTCCAAAGCTGTTTAAAAAATAAAAAAATGAATGATATGGAATCTTCGGATCAGCATCTTCGGATAATTTAAAATGCAGTTCTCCTTCCGGAAGACCTGTCAGATGAAGTTCGTATCCGGGATTTCCATATTCGAAACCTTCCGGACTGCTTTCAATAGTGGCATCTACTTTGTACTCTGCTGGATTATAAAAAGAATACTGGGCAGTCACTTTGCCGGTGTAAGATAAAAATTCATCCATGGTAAAATAGTGCCCTTGTGGCAATTCATTGATATCAAAAGTCAATACTTCTTTTTCCACAATCAGAGGACAATTCTCTGATGTGATAATGGCTCCCGTGGAGTCAGTGCCGGACCACCAGGACTGGACAGAATTGGCAGATACAAAAATTGGAGAAATGGCAAGCAGCAATACAAAAAAAACATAGAATGGATAGTATTTTGTTATATCTTTTCATAAAAGCATCTCCCTTCGAAAACAATTATTTTAGATACAATTCTACACGATAATCAGACTATATTGTTGCAATTAGTATATCATAAATTTTAACTGTTTTCGACATTTTCAGGATTTCTATTCAATAATGCTTGCCTAGGTCATGCCAATAAGTTACAATAAATTTTATGTAAATTAACTATGGAGGAGTATAATATGTTATTGATTTTTATAGGCCTGGTATTTGTATTTTTCAACTTCCAGTTTAATGGTTTTGACCTGCTTGCCGACTTTATCGGCTATTTCTTTGTCTATATGGGTCTTACAAAGCTTCAGGAAGAACAGAACTTTATGAATGCAAAACCATATACACTTTTCATGATTGTATTAAATTTCATTTATGCAGTTTTAGGACAGTGGATCCCGCCGATTATTCTTGTAGGAATGGGATTCATTAACATTGTACTTTCACTGTTTATCTTATATATGATTAACAGTGGAATCAAAGAAATCGAACGATGCAGCCATTTTTACATCAAAGGAGATAAATTATCTTCCACATGGAGATTAATCCTTATGTTTACAGCAGGTAATGCGCTTTTAACATTAATTCCATTTGAAATGTTTGATGTAATGGCCAATATGTTCAGTATGGCAGCAACCATTATGCAGGTTGTCTACTTATTCCATTTTATCAGTGCAAAAGAAGGAATGGATCAAATAAAAGAACATCGAGGGGAATGACATTATGAATATTGAAATGATAAAAGAACTTTCCGACGCCTTCGGACCAAGCGGATTTGAATCCGAGGTATGTCAGGTAATTAAAAAATACAGTGATGGATTTCATCTGTCCAATGACGCTATGTATAACACATACATGAAACGACCGGACTTTTCCGGCAGGAAACCTGTTCTTATGCTAGATGCTCATATGGACGAGTGCAGCTTTATGGTACAGTGTATTCTTGATAACGGGCTTTTAAGTATTCTGCCTCTTGGAGGTATGCATCTTACCAACCTTCCGGCTCATACAGTTATCATCCGCAATCGAAAAGGGGAAAAGATTCGTGGAATCATTACATCCAAACCGGTACATTTTCTAAAGGAAAAAGAACGGGGCAACGACCTTGATATTGAAGAAATCTTTGTTGACGTAGGTGCTTCCAGCAAAAAAGAAGTAATGGAAGACTATGGTATCTCTGTTGGTGACACTATGATGCCGGATGTAAAATCCGATTACGATGAGAAACATGGTATTTTCTTTGGGAAAGCTTTGGATAACCGTATTGGCTGTGCCTGCATTATTGAAACTATGAAAGAACTTTTAAAAGATGAATTAAATGTTGACCTTGTAGGTGCATTTGCGTCGCAGGAAGAAGTAGGGATGCGTGGCGCTTCCGTCACAACGACCGTTGTAAAACCGGATCTGGCTATTGTATTTGAAGGATCACCGGCTGATGATTTCTATTATAATGAAACAAGATCTCAGAGTGCTTTAAAAAAAGGAGTCCAACTCCGTCTTGTGGACAGGCTGTATATTGCAAACCGCGACTTTATCGAACTGGCTCGTGAAACAGGAGATGCCCATGGCATCAAATATCAGGAGACCGTCAGACGCGGAGGTAGTACCAACGCATCACGGATCAGTTTAGAAGAAAAAGCAGTACCTGTTCTTGTACTTGGCGTTCCATGTAGATATGTACATACTCATTATAATTATTGTGCATTGGAAGATGTAAAAGCCGCTGTTTCCATGGCAGTGGAGATTATCCGTTCTTTAGATCAGGATAAAATTGATAAATTGCTTAGAAAAGATTTATTGAAATAATGTAAAAACGAGATGTTATGCGGCATCTCGTTTTTATATTCTAAAAAAATCGTTTCTACAGAACAAAAAATTGTAAAATATTTTATAATATATACAAAAGGACATAAAAAGTCCAAATTTCACCTTTATCCTACAGATAGAAAGATAAATGGAGTTGATTTTTATGAAACCACGATTACTTATTGTAGAAGATGACCCGGTTCTGGGATCTTTGATTCAGGATTTTTTTGAAAGAGAAGAATGGGATTCCTGCCTTGCACAAGATGGGGAAATGGGGTTAGAGCTGTTCGAAGAACAGTCTTATGATCTGATTCTTCTTGATGTCATGCTTCCTAAAAAAGATGGATTTACTGTCTGTAAAAAGATAAGGGAATCAAGCGATGTACCAATCTTTTTTATCACAGCAAGAGTATTGGAAGAAGATGAACTTCATGGTTATTCTTTAGGCGCCGATGATTATATAACCAAACCTTTTTCCCTGCCGGTACTTTACGCAAAAGCCACAACTTTAATGAAAAGGTTAAGAGGGAATGAATCTCTTCGCATTTTGAAAAAAGGGAATATTGAGATTGATCTTGGGACAAAGCAGGTAGTCATTGCAGGAGAATTCTGTCATCTGCCAAAGCTTCAATACGAGATTCTTCTGTACCTTTTAGAAAATCCGAATCGGATCCTTACAAGAGACCAGATTCTTATTCGTTTCTGGGGCTATGATTTTGAAGGAAATGAAAGAGTCGTGGACACTCATATTAAGAAACTGAGAAAAGCTATCGCCGGAAGTGATTGTAAGATTACTACAGTCCATAAAGCCGGTTATAGGATGGAGGTGCCAGTATGAAACGACAAACACGAAAAAAAATAACCTATCAGAAATCTATTATTATAGGGTTTGCAGCACTTTATATTACCTGTATGTTATTTTCCACTTATCTTGTGAAAGAGAATTATGCGAAAAATTATCAGGACTATCTGTCAAATCAGTTTTTAACTTATCGAAATTCCATCTACAATTCTTACTTTGATAAATTTGATGCAGATGGTAAATTAAATGAAAATTTTGTGGAAGAAATTACCCTTGCATTTTCAGCAGGACTAAAAGACGGAGACAAGTATAATCAAATCAGTGCTGCATTATTTGGACCTAATGGGGAAGTGATTGCCCGTACACAGGAATATTTCGGAGAAACCATATTAAGTTACAGTGATGAAGAAAATACACATTTTTATCCGGATGCCATGATTGTCAGTTCGCCATATGATTATTTTACGAAGGAAGAACTGAATCAAATCTTGGATTACCTGGAACAGGCAGAGAATGAACTTTCCAAAGGTGATGGAATTATCACAAGTTATGAACACCGTCTCATTTACAACCAGCATACGGGAGAACCACTTCGTATCGAATTGGAGAAAACAGATTGTAAAGTAGAACATATCATCGGCGAAACTGGTTTAGGATATGAATCTTATAAAATGATTGGAGATCCGGAATTAATCTGGGAATGGACTAATCCAAATACTGACGCTTCTTTTGAATTTATAAATGAAGAGACCAATGCAATCAGTGGAAATATGACTAATCGGTACTCCTTCCCTTATTTATCGAATGGAAGAAAATATTATGAGCAGTGGAAAAATAATTCATTCCTGCAGACATTCGATGTAAAAGAGCTTCAATATGACGGGCAAAAATATAATCCGTCAGCAGGGAAAGATGGAAACAACATTTTTTCTGTTAACAATATTACTTTAAATAATAGATCACAAGTTACGACAGATGGGAAAAATCCTATAGAAGAATCTTTTTATTCCAACTATGCCCTTCAGATCAAACAAACAACCTATCCATGGCACGCCGCCATTGACTATATGAAATACGTCTATCTTTACGGTTTCATCTTAATGCTTGTCTGTATGATCAAAACAATCCATACCACCAACAAAGCTTACTGCAAACAGGAAGAACTGGAACAAACAAGAAGAGATTTTACCAATGCGGCGGCTCATGAGTTAAAAACACCATTGGCTATTGTACGAAATATTCTGGAAAACATGGATCGGGAGAAATCAGAAGAGAAGAATGCTTATTATCGAGAGGAAGCGATACGTCAGACAGAAGTGATGGATAATCTTGTCAAAGAAATGATTTTTATCTCCAAGATAGATGCGGATCAGATAAAAGGACAGTTTGTTCCTCTGTCCATTACAGAAATTATAAATACACAGATTGCCAGACTGGAACCACTGATAGAGGAAAAAAATATCCAGATTCAATATTGGCAGGAAGAAGATTATATCCTCAATGGCGAAAGTACTTCCATAGAAAAAGCCCTATTTAATCTTTTGGAAAATGCAGTGTCACATAACAGAATGGACGGAAAGATTTCCATTCATATTGACCATACAGGATGCCGTATAGAAAATACCGCAGAGCCAATTCCGGAGGAAGATCTTCCTCATCTTTGCGAGATGTTCTATACCGGGGATAAGAGCCGTCATTTGGGCAGTCAGCATAAAGGACTGGGATTATACCTTGTAAAACGCATCTTTGATATCCATAATATTTCCTTCCGGTTTGAAAATACAGATATTGGTGTAAAAGTAGCATTTTAAATAAAATATGATTGAAAAAGACAAAATTCTCCTATATAATATTATTCGTCAACATTTTCACAAAAATCAAGTTAGGAAAGAGGAGAATTTATGAGTAAAAAAGCAGCTATGTTAAATGGTTTATTCTGTTCCATCCTTTTCAGTGTGGTATTCACATTTGAAGCAGGATTACTTCAAGGGCACATTGACTGGCCTACCATTCCTGTTCAGATTCTTTTTGGAACAGTTGTAGGTTTTGTTATTTGTACTGTAATTCCATGTGCACACTGGGGCGAACAGTTAGGAGCTAAATTTGCAAAACCAGGTTCTATCTTATTTAAGATTATTATGTTTTCTACACTTCTTCTTGTAATGCTCACATTAATGTGTCCAATCATTACAATCTTTGTAGTATGTGTATTAAACAAAGCGCCATTTGCAGCAATTGCATCTATCCCTGCCTTATATGGAACATTTATTCCATTCTTCGTTACAGGAGTTTTACTTCTTCTTGTAGTAGGAGATGCTATTATGGCACTTGCTATTAAATGTGCAAAAGAATAAATTACATAAAAAAGACAAGTCCGCCGGAGTCATCTGGCGGACTTTTTATGCTTTTGGTGATTGTAGTCTCACTTTCTTACAGTTTCCTTAAGATATCAGAAAATAGTTGTTTTAACAAAAGAAATATATGATAATTAAGATAATAAAATAATCAATTATGATTAATATGTCCGAATTAATTGATATAATTCAGCGAACATTGGCAGGAAGTGTTCTTATGTTTTCAAACTATAACAATTGGAACGGTGGATCTCCAAGAGATTCTGAGATAGAAATTCATAAATTGAAAACGCAAGATATGCGAAATGACACCCATCATTACTATGATCCTGAAGTTCCTGATTTCGATAAGAATAAAAATGGCTATTACGACCAATTTGAGAAAAAACAGGAGCCGTTTCCATGGAGAAGATTATTTGCACGAAGTTTAGACCTTACCATATATACAACCATATTTGAAGCAATTGCTGCCTTGGGATTTCGAATCAATCTTTTAGAAACTGGCTTCATTTATAACGTAATATCTATCGTATTGACTTTGGTCCTCAAAGATTGCAGTATTAGAATATCATTTAAAATTCAGAAGGTAGAATAACTTGAATTCCAGATATTATACGAGGAGGAAATACATATGAAGATAAAACATTGGTTACTTATTATTTTTATCATGACTCTTATTTCCTGTCCTATAACAGTACATGCAGATACCGGTCCAAAACCTTCCGTTGTCATTAATTTTAATGGACTGGAGGATGAAAACTATTATGTGACCTTACTTTCAGAAAGAGACTCTACGGGTCCTTGGAGCCATGGTAATTCTTATTATGAATATATGGGAGACAAGGCTGTTTTTGATAAATTCTATGAATATGAAGACAGCGACGGATATTATTATTTAAGTTTCATGCAGGATTGTTCCCATGATAACCGGTTTGAATGGACTTATTATCCTCCTAATAAATTTAAATTACTGATTTATTATCCGGATCATGATGTTTTTCAGGTATCCGATGATATTTATGAACGGTATGCATTTGATTCTTATTTTGTTGTAAATATAGATAAGACAGAGGGTATTGATAGTAATGGCACACTTGTATTAGAGAAGAATTATAATTATACAAAGGAAATCTTTTCTCTCGTAATAAGAATTATCATCACAATATTAATTGAAATCGTAATTGCTCTTATATTTGGATATCGTTATAAGAAAAATCTTCAAGTGATTACTATCACGAACATTTCCACTCAGGTATTGTTAAATGTATTTTTATACTTTGTTCGTTACATTAACGGTTTCTATAGCTTCATATTCAGTTATGTGTTGTTAGAAATAATGGTAATACTGATTGAAGGTTATATTTATAAAAGACGTACAAGTCCTGTTGATCCGGTTTCAGACAGAAAAATGCATCCAATATTTTATGCAATAACTGCGAATGGTGCCTCTTTACTGATTGGAATCTGGCTGGCAAATATCATTCCATCTATTTTCTAATAGATAGGATTTCTATAAATGTAAAGGAATCATTTATTAAATATTCATACAGAAACAGAAAAAGTGTCATAAATAATGGCACTTTTTTTGTTAAATCCATTGACTATTTTTGTCTAATCTGGTAGATTGTTAATAAGTCTAATAGATTAGACAAAAGGAGGTGATAAGATGGAAATACCTAAAATTCATGAAAGCGAATACAGATTCTGTTTAATCTTATGGGAACAGGAACCTGTCACTGCAGTTGAATTAGTAAAAATGTGTCAGCTAAAACTAGGCTGGAAAAGAACAACAACCTATACAGTAATCAAACGTCTTGGCGAACGTGGTGTTTTAAAGAATGAAAACGGATTAATAACATCTTTAATATCCAAAGAAGAGGCTCAGGCATTTGAAATAAGTGATTTAGTTGAGAAGAAATTCGAAGGATCAATGCCAGCTTTTATCGCATCCTTTACAAAACATCAAAAACTTTCTAAAGAAGATTTAGATGAAGTACAACAGATGATTGACCGAATCAGGAAAGGAGGCATACAATGACAGAACTCTTTTTAAATGTATTTAATCTAAGTATTTCAGCAACTTGGTTTATTCTTGCAGTTTTTATCGCGAGATTAGTATTAAAGCGTTCTCCAAAATGGATTATGGTTCTTTTTTGGGGCATCGTAGCATTAAGATTAATTTGCCCTTTCTCTATCGAGAGTGCATATTCTCTTATTCCAGAGTTTATTGATAACGGAGATATAGTAACAGATTGGAAAGAAGACTATGCAGGAGAGATTACCATCATTCCTGAAAACTCCGAGCATTATAAAGATGCTATTTATGCCGGAAGAGAACCGATAGTTGATGATAATGGAAATTACTACGTTGTAACGCAAGAAGATCAGATCAGCGAACCTGTTACAAATGAAGATACAATTCTTCCAATTTTAGCATCTTTATGGATGATTGGTATGGCTTTTTTAAGTGTATATTGTGTAATCAGTTATTGGCGTATTTATAGACAAGTTAGTACAGCAGTATTATACAAAGATAACATCTATCAAAGCGATACTTTAGATTCTCCGTTTCTATTTGGTATATTTCATCCCCGCATTTATCTGCCATTTGATATAAAAGAAGAAAGTATGAAATATGTTATCGCCCATGAAATGGCACATTTAAAACGAAGGGACCATTGGTGGAAGCTCATAGGATTTCTCTTGCTTACAATCCATTGGTTTAATCCTTTCATGTGGATTGCATACCTTTTATTATGCCGTGATCTAGAACTTGCTTGTGATGAGAAGGTTATCAAAGACCTTACACCAGAAGAACGTGCTGACTATTCTCAGACACTCCTAATATGCAGTATCTATAATCAAAGAATATTTGCTTGTCCGGTTGCTTTTGGAGAAGTGGGAGTAAAGGAGAGAATTAAGTCTATTTTTCAATATAAAAAACCGACTATACTACGAATTGTATTAACTATAGTTTTATGTTTTATACTGGTGCTTTGTTTTCTGACTTCTCCAATTCATGATAATCTTTATACGCACCGGGAATTAATGCAGATGCCATCTTTAGAATTATATGATTTGTTTCTCGATAATGGTCTGATTCTTCCGGATTCATATAAAGAAAAACCGAAAGAAGAATTGGCCGATTATTTAAAAAACAACTTTGATAATCTAAGTCAGGGATTTGCCGCAGCCAGCTATACAGAGCATCAGGACTTTGCTCAGTCTGTAAAAGATGTGTATGAAAAGATAACCCATCTACTAGGAACTAAAATAGCACAATATTATAAAGAAGATAAAAATGACGGAGGGGCCGGATATCTGTTAGAAATTCATACATCGAAAATTCCTTTATCAAAAATCAAAGGTAGCATCTTAGAATTAAAAGATGAAATTGTGAAGCAACATAAGCAACAGAATGTATATTCCAGCACCAGCCCCGGATTTTGGACAAAAGAGTTTTCATCCGGAAAAGAAGCCGTTAGCTATATAGGATTAAAAGATCTGCGACATTTAAATTGGAATTATGGTGAAACCTATTCTAATATTTCTCTTTATGGCAATAACAAAGGAGAATTTGAATACATCAGCGTTGAGAATGATTATGAAGTAGATAACATTCGTATGCAAGCAACCTCTGTAATCTATACAGACAAATTCAAGGATGAATTATCTACAAGTATGCATACGACAGAAGAATTGGAATTTTATGATACATATCTTTGTACAGATAAGCACCTGCGTTTTCATTCCATCAGTACGACAGCAAATGAAAACGGTTATTGCATGATGGATCATTTCCTTGTCATGGATGACATTTTATATTGCCTGCATCAGTCATATAAAGAGGAAGACGCAAGTAAAGCACTGGAGCTGGCCTATGAATGGGCGGATGTATTAGATAATGGAATTTCTAGTCACAATAATGCAAATAATGAAAGTAATCTTTCTAGTCAAAACAGTTCTGAAGATATAACTGAAATAGATATTGTATTATCGGACGATGAATACATCGCAATGATAGAAGATTCTGCATTAAAAGAATGGGTGAACAATTGCTCAAACTTGGATACGGATTTATATTTTGAAGAATATAATAATCAGAGCTTTCAAAGAATTGTCATAAATCCACCTTCTGCATCTTCTCCGGATATTAGTTCTGATATATTCTTTTCTAAAGCAAATTCTGAAGAAACACTCAGTGACATTTTAATGAAAATGATTGATTCTATTATGATGCCATATACGAAAGAAGAGACGGGTTTTTTCTATGTAATTACAGATTATTATGTGGAGAAACAGAGATTGATTCCTCTTGGTGAAAAAATATGGTTAATTCCATATTTAAATGTATATATGAAATATGAAGGAACCGGGTTTGCTGGGACTATGGAACAATATATAAATTCTGAACCTAATCTATGTAGAGAAGGATATATGCCTCTTTTTAGACAAGGAAGTTCCGATGAATTTATGTATATATTAATGGAGAAGGATGGAGTATATCGATTGCAGCGGTTATATGACATCAAACAATAAATTAAATAAGATTACGAATAGAGCCACTGTTTTTTGACAGTGTTTTTCTATATATAAACCAAACATGTATAGAACCAATATTGTGTTGAAATGTAAATTTATGTATGTTATGCTATAGATGTAAATATCTGGTAATAATACATTTTGTTGACACTTAGAGTAGATTTTTATAAAATAAAGGAGAACACAATATGGGGAACAAAAGATATGAAGAATTGACCTTTACCGATGATTTTATGTTTTGCAAAATTCTTTCTAATAATGAAGATTTATGCAAAGAACTTCTGGAACTTATTCTAGGTATTAGAATCCGTAAGATTGTAATAGTAAATAAACAACAGGAAATTTCTATTACCGCAGATGCTAAAAGTGTACGCTTAGATGTATATGTGGAAGATGATGATAATTTAGTTTATGACATTGAAATGGAGACATCAAAGACTAAAAATCTTCCAAAAAGAAGCAGGTATTATCAAGGTATGATTGATCTTAATATCATTGAGCGCGGAGATAAATATGATAAACTTAAGAAAAGTTTTGTTATATTTATATGTTTGAAAGATCCTTTTGATAGAGGGTTGCATATTTATACCTTTCAGAACAGTTGTAAGGAGGCTCCCGACCTTTTATTGGGTGATGAGACTACGAAAGTTTTTATAAACGCGGATGGTACAGCCGATGATATATCAAAAGATATGTCGGAGTTTCTTAGATATTTACGAGAAGGAATTGGAAACAGTTCCTTCGTCAAAAAATTGGACCACGCTGTAAAAAAAGCCCGCGATCACGTAGAATGGAGGACAGAATATATGTCATTACAATTGAAGTTTTACGACATTTGGGATGAGGCAAGAGATGCAGGATGGGAAGAAGGTAAGGAAGCTGGTATGAAAGCCGGCATGGAAGCTGGCATGGAAGCTGGCATGGTAACCGGTAAATTATATCAATTATTTGAATTGGTACATGATAATATTATCACAACAGAAGATGCTTATATTAGAACGAAATTAACAAAAGAAGAATTTCTTTCTCAAATGAATGAATATTATTCAAAGAAATAAATATATGAAAGTATATCATAGCAGCCCGTCCGTTAAGACAGGGCTGCTTTTTTCTTACAATTTCCTTAAGATGTCAGATAACAATTGTATAAATCAAACAAATATAAGATAATTGTATTATAGAAACTTACCACAAATTAAAGTAATTCGTGAAAGCATATTATATTCTTATTTTTATGCTGCATTTCTTTCTTGTGAAGAAAAAACCGCAAAACCTGATGCAGACATTTATCAAAGATGTATGAATGCATTACAAGTAAAACCTGAGGAATGTCTCTACATAGGTGATGGCGGCAGCCGTGAGTTAGAGACAGCAAAAGCGTTAGGCATGCATCCGTTACAGGCTATCTGGTATCGAAATGAAAAATCGGAACATGTAATAAAGATTAAAGAAGAATTTGAGCAAATTGAAATGCCAATGCATGTCATCGATTATCTATGATTCTATAAAAATGAGCATATAATTTGATAAATGATTAGGAGGGAGTGTGCATGACAATCAGAAAACAATCTATGACAATTACTATATGTATCATTTTAACAGTACTCCTGATTGGCTGTAACCATCCAACTTCTAAAGATAATACTTCCGATTCAAACTCATCAACTTCTATTGCTCAAAATGATAATAGCGCGGAAGACGAAAATAATATTATTCCTACAGAAAAAAGCATTGACCTATATGGAACCTATGACCAAAATGATCTTCTTATTGAAACTTTAGAAGAAAAGTACAAAGAAGTTACCCTAGAGATTCCGCAACTCAATGGACTTAAAGATCAAAAGATACAGGAAAAAATCAATCAGGAAATTTATCAACGCATCATGGAAGCGGTAAAGGAAACACCTGATCTTATCAATGCCAGCCATTATACCTATTCTAATTTTGCCAATGTAATCTCTATTCAGACATACATCTCCAATAACGAAACAAGTAAACAGCTCTATTTTAATTATAATCTGATAAACGGAGAGGAACTCAAGCTGGAAGACCTGTTTCTAAAGGATACGGACCTTTTAACAATTATCCGTGAAGCATTCTATAAAACTTTGGTTCAATTTCATCTGATGGATGGAATGAATGGTCAAGTCGTTTCTCTCGATGAAAATGAATTATATCGAATCGTAAAAAGATATAACAACAGCGAAAACAAAACCTTTTCATTTTCACCGTCCGATATCTATCTTTACTACAAAGATTATGCAGCTAGTGTCAGCATGAAAGACCATGCAGATCAAATTTGCATTTATTCCAAGTATCTAACAGAAGATAGTCTGTATGAAAGAAATGACATTGGTAAAAAGAATATTTTTACTTGTGCCAACTTCCCTGACAACCTTTTCAAAATTTTTGAATTTGGCCACCTCGAAGACAACCTCTGGTATGATGTCACTGTATGGAATCAACAATTTGACGAAACCATTGATTCTGCGAAAAAGGAACAATTCGTTGCTTTTGAAGAACGCATTTATGAAAGTGTATTTCAGCAAATAGAGGAATATAGAAAAACAGCACAGGAACACCCGGATCGATTTTACATATTCCTCGCAAAACCAAATGTCTACATAGAATCTGAGTCTGTCTGGAACGGTGAATTCTGGGATATGACATATACCAATCGTGCCTGTGTTAATGAAAATATACAGATTTTTGAAATGCCAATGACACTTTATGAAAGTATTTATAAAGATAAGATTATTGACGCCTATCGTTATCGATATTTTGCAATGCAAGGCGGGGTCTATCTGGATTCAGAAGTGGAAGAAGGCGTAACATTAACGGAAAAACGAGAAGAAAAAATAGTGCCGTTTATGGAATAAATACCAGAAAGGAGATTTTCATGAAAAAATGGATTACTTATCTAATTGTGGCTCTTATGTCAGTTACCATAGTGGGATGTAATAATCAGGAAGAAACGAATGGAATAACGGAAAATAATACTACGACAGAACACATTTCATTAAATGAAACAGATTCCATCGAACATACTCCGATTTTTACTTTAGAAGACTATCCAAAAGCAGATGCATCCTTAGCGATTCATCCATTAATGGACAGTTTGGCAGCTGATTTTATTGGAATCGATGAGATTGAACTCGAGTTTGAATATACAACGACCCGTTCCAGTGAAGTACATCGTAACTTAATTGACGGAAAGGTGGATGTAATCTTTGCAGCAGAGATATCACCGGAAGATAAGGCATATGCAAAAGAACAGGGCGTAGAACTTAATATCATCCCTGCAACCGCATCCGGCTTTGTATTTATTGTAAATAAAGATAATCCGGTAGACAGCCTTACCTTCGAAGAAATCCAGAAAATATATACAGGCGAAATAACCAATTGGTCAGAAGTCGGAGGAAATGATGAAGAGATCATTCCTTACCAGCGCCCAACCGGTTCCGGAAGTCAGACAGCTATGTTATCACTTGTCATGAAGGATAAAGAAATTATGGCTCCAACGACAAGTGAAGTACAAGGGGAGATGGGGGAATTGGTTGATGCAGTAGCAGAATATGACAATGCACGAAACGCCATCGGTTATTCCTATTTTTACTATGTCAACACCATGTATAAAAGAGACACAATCAAAATGATTGCAGTTGATGGTATAACACCGTCTATTGAAACAATCAAGAATGGCGAATATCCAATTTACACCAATGGTTTCATTATGACACGTGCTGGCGAAGATAATCCGGCAGTGGATAAATGGGTATCTGCGGTTCTTTCTGAAAGAGGAAGTGCAATTATTGAAAGAGAAGGATATGTTCCGTTAGATTAATACAAGTATCTTACAATTTCCTTACGACAGACAAGAAGTATTGTGGTTTCTAAGGAAATATGAGACAATAAATACAACAAAAGACTGGAAATATTGTTAATTGTCAAACAATTATCTCGGTACAAACAAACCATAACTTGCCGTAAGCAACGACAGGAGGTGCCACTTATGAGGAAATATATCATTCATTTTCTTGTTCTAATTATTTTCATTCTATCCATGACCGGCTGCAAGAAAAATGCTTTACCTGTTCCTGAATATCCACTCAGCAAGGAAGTTGTAGAAACAGCCTTAAAAGAAGTAGATCTTTCCTGTGTTGTAGCGGATGCAACCATAGACCGAGAAAATCGTACCAGTATTTCTCTAAGAGATGAAGAAGAAAGACTGATTGCGGGCATTGCAAGTGAAAAAGACGGCGATAAACGTTTTCTTGGTTTTACTCTGGTTGGATATGCCATGAAAGGAGAAGCTTCCGTATTTCTTTTAGAGGATCAGTGGGACGATATTATAAAACTTGGTGTTAATCTCTATGGTGGTTCCATGGATCCAGATCAGGTATATAATGATTTTATAAAGAATTATGAAAAAAATTCTATTATTACAGATTTTGAACCTGCTGCCAATTCTTATATAAAATCATATGAGTGGGTGAAACAGTATGGCGATCTTTATTGTAGTGTTATCGCAAAAGAAACAACAGACGGTATGAAAGAAATCAGCAGCTTTAAATTCTATAATCATCCTTTCATTAGTAATACGAACAGTGAGGTAAAAGCAATTGCTGTTCTGAATACATTATTTACAGCCTACAGTAATCCATCAGCAGAAATTACATATGATATTTCCGCAATGGAAGATCTCTATATAAAAAATTACGGCCATTATTATTCAAATGACTGCATGGAAAGTCTAAAAAGCACAGGAATTATCACGGTTACGAAGTTGGCTGCCATTGAGGCGAATGCAAGTATTATGATAAAGGATATCCAATTAGAATTAGAAAATGCCGCATTAAAATATAATGCTGAGCCCAAGACATATACTTATTGTGTAACGATGGGATACAGTTCTAATACTGGTACAAAAGATGTGACTGCTAAAGGAACCATCAAAACAGAACATATGATAAATGGTTGGAAAGTCACTGATCTGACCCTTACAGAGAAAGATTTTTAAATTTATTTTATTTATAAATGGGGATGTTGCAACATCCCTTTTATAATGTAAACATTTTTTATGTAAAAAAATAATGATAGCAACTTTCACTTTTGAATACAATGGTGCAATTGAATGCAAGCGGAGGAGTGCTTCTAGATATAATGTATGCTATGGTATAAAAACTAATCGGGCACAATGGATTCAAACGATAAATTTAAAGAAAAAAACATTACATAAAAACCTGCGAAGCCTTGTTTTATCGGGCTTCGCAAATTTTAACCAAATAATTTAGCACTCACCTCTTGACAGTGCTAATAAGTAATGTTATAGTGCAACTAGAACATATAACACATTTTGATCCGCATATATGAAAATACAAGCATTCGATGTATTCACATTTTCATATATGCAAAGAATAACACAGGAGGTGTTGTTAACGATGAATATCAATAAATTCACACAGAACTCCATCCAGGCAGTCAACGGATGTGAAAAATTAGCATACGAATACGGCAATCAGGAAATCGCTCAGGAACATTTCCTCTATAGTTTATTAACTATAAATGACAGCTTAATCGCCAAATTAATTGAGAAAATGGAGATTTCCTTAGATACAGTAAAAGCCCGCTTAGAACAGCAATTAAATGCAAGACCAAAGGTATCCGGCGGCCAGGTATACATCAGCCAGGACTTAAATAAAGTACTGATTCATGGTGAAGATGAAGCCAAGGCCATGGGAGATGAGTACATCTCTGTAGAACATCTTTTCCTCGCTCTTTTAAAATATCCATCCAAAGATATGAAAGCATTTTTCAAAAGTTTTGGAATTACAAGGGATGAATTTTTAAAAGCCTTAGTAACCGTAAGAGGCAATCAGAAAGTAACTTCCGATAATCCGGAAGCCATCTACGATACATTAGAAAAATACGGCTATGACCTCGTAGAACGTGCCAAACAGCAGAAACTCGATCCTGTTATCGGCCGTGACGATGAGATTCGTAACGTAGTCCGCATTTTGTCCAGAAAGACAAAGAACAATCCGGTTCTTATCGGTGAGCCTGGTGTTGGTAAAACAGCCGTAGTCGAAGGTCTTGCCCAGCGTATTGTTCGCGGTGATGTACCGGAAGGATTAAAAGATAAAAGATTATTTGCCCTCGACATGGGTGCTTTAGTTGCGGGTGCCAAATACCGAGGCGAATTTGAAGAACGATTAAAAGCAGTTCTTGACGAAGTAAAAGGCAGCGATGGACAGATTATTCTTTTCATTGACGAGCTTCACACCATCGTAGGTGCCGGCAAAACGGAAGGATCCATGGATGCAGGCAACATGTTAAAACCAATGCTTGCCCGTGGAGAGCTTCACTGTATCGGTGCAACAACATTAGATGAATACAGATTAATTGAAAAAGACCCTGCTCTGGAGCGTCGTTTCCAGCCTGTAATGGTCGATGAACCAACAGTAGAAGATACCATTTCCATTCTTCGTGGATTAAAAGACAGATACGAAGTATATCACGGTGTTAAGATTACCGACGGAGCATTAGTAACTGCCGCAACTCTTTCCAACCGTTATATTTCTGACCGATTCCTGCCTGACAAAGCAATTGACTTAGTGGACGAAGCATGTGCATTAATCAAAACAGAACTCGACTCCATGCCTGCAGAACTTGACGAAATCCATCGAAAGATTATGATGCTTGAGATTGAAGAAGCGGCTCTTAAGAAAGAAACTGACCGCTTAAGCCAGGATCGTCTTGCAACTCTTCAGAAGGAGTTATCTGAACTCCGTGAAGAATATCAGAGCGGAAAAGCAACCTGGGATAATGAGAAAAATGCTGTAGAAAAGGTTCAGAAAGTAAAAGAAGAAATCGAAGCAGTCCAGGGTGAAATTGCCATTGCAACAAGAAACTATGACTTAAATAAAGTAGCTGAATTACAGTACGGCAAATTACCAGCTTTACAAAAAGAACTTGCTGAATTAGAAGCGAAAACAGAAGAAAGAAAATTAGTTCATGAAAATGTCTCCGAAGAGGAGATCGCGAAGATCATTTCCAAGTGGACCGGAATTCCTGTATCCAAGCTTACAGAAAGTGAAAGAAATAAAACGTTAAACCTTGACCGCATCCTCCACGAAAGAGTTATTGGTCAGGATGAAGGCGTAGAAAAAGTTACCGATTCTATTATCCGCTCTAAAGCCGGAATCAAAGATCCAACCAAACCAATCGGCTCCTTCCTATTCCTCGGACCAACAGGTGTTGGTAAAACAGAACTTGCCAAAGCTTTAGCCGAAAGCTTATTTGATAACGAACAGAATATCGTTCGTATCGATATGAGTGAGTACATGGAGAAACATTCTGTAGCACGTTTAATTGGAGCGCCTCCGGGATACATTGGTTACGAAGAAGGCGGTCAGCTTACAGAAGCAGTCAGAAGAAAACCATACTCTGTAGTTCTATTTGACGAAATTGAAAAAGCCCATCCGGACGTATTCAATGTACTGTTACAGGTATTAGATGATGGACGAATCACGGATTCCAAAGGTAAAACCGTTGATTTTAAAAACACCATTCTTATCATGACATCCAATATCGGCTCCATGTACCTGTTAGATGGTATCGATGATAAGGGCGATATTCGTCCTGAAGCGGAGTCCATGGTTATGAATGAATTAAAAGGCCACTTCAGACCGGAATTCTTAAACCGTCTGGATGAAGTAATCCTTTTCAAACCTCTTACAAAAGATAACATCGGTGCAATCATCAACTTACTGGTAAAAGATATTAACAAACGTTTGGCCGACAAAGAACTTTCCATCGAATTGACAGAACCAGCTAAGGATTTTATCGTAGAAGGTGGTTACGATCCTGTATACGGAGCTCGCCCACTCAAGAGATATCTGCAGAAACATGTAGAAACACTGGCTGCGAGACTGATTCTTTCTGATGGTGTGAAAGCGGAAGATGTGATTTTAATTGATGTAAAAGATGGTGTATTGCATGCTTCTACTAAATAGTGGAAGATGCAGAATTCATGTACGTTTTATAAAATAGTTTTCCCTAGTTATTTTTTATAAAAAGGACGATTTCCGGCATACTTTTGCCAAAATCGTCCTTTTGCTTTCTCCATATGATATAGGAAGCATGAGTGCGGACACACTTGATTTGTTTGGGAAAAACGAGGTATAATTCAGGTACGATCAGGTTTTTCTAAAAGAGGTACCTGACATTAAAATTGGAAAGGACAATATTACGTTATGACCAAACAGAAGCTTTCTAAAAATATATTTTTAATCGGTTTCATGGGAACCGGCAAGTCCACTGTTGCCAGAAATCTTTGTGAACAACATGGATTTAAGATTATAGAAATGGACGAAACCATTGAAGAAAGAGAAGGAATGTCTGTTTCAGAGATTTTTTCTAAAAAAGGCGAGTCATATTTTCGGCAGTTAGAAACCAACCTATTAATAGAAACCCAGACGCAGCAGGGACTTGTCATATCCTGTGGCGGCGGAGTTCCTTTAAGAGAGCAAAATGTAATAGAAATGAAAAAAAACGGTATGGTTTTTCTCCTTACTGCAAAACCGGAAACCATATATGACCGGGTAAAGGACTGTCACAACAGACCGCTTCTAGAAAACAATATGACCGTCTCTTTTATTGCAAAACTGATGGAAAAACGCAGAGAGAAGTATGAAGCTTGTGCCGATTATGTTATCTATGTAGATCATAAATCTGTAGAAGAGATATGTGAAGAAATCTTGTCACAGATTAATGAATAGAAAGGAGACACACCTATGGGATTAAATGATACTCCAAGAGGCGAACGCCTCCATATTGCACTATTTGGCAAAC
>SVDY01000066.1 GCA_015057665.1 Lachnospiraceae bacterium
GCACCCCAGGAGATACCCATAAGCTGTGCGATGAAGGTTGGAGGATCCAATGCAATTACAACGGATAACACAATAAAGAATATGATTAAAACCTGCATGATCCATACCTGTTTCTTTTCATCCATCTTTTTAATAATGTTATCCTTTAAAAAATCCAGTGTTAATGTGGAACTGGATGTGAGAACTAATGATGACAAGGTTGACATAGATGCGGATAAAACAAGTACCACTACAATACCAATTAAAATATCCGGAAGCTTGGATAACATAAATGGAATAATACTGTCGTATACAACTGCACCGGCTTCATTGTAAATCTCAGGATTATCAAAGAGTCTGCTGAATCCGCCAAGGAAGTAACATCCTCCGGAGATAACAACTGCAAATAATGTGGAGATAATAGTTCCTGTCTGAACCGCCTTTTCATCTTTGATTGCATAAAATTTATGCACCATCTGAGGAAGTCCCCAGGTACCAAGAGATGTAAGAATTACAACTCCGAGAAGGTTCAAAGGATCCGGACCAAAGAAGGATGTGAATGCACCCTGCTGTCCTAAAGTAAGAGGAACATCACTTGGAATCTCAGCCATAGTCTTAATAGCTTCAATAAAACCTCCCTGGCCGTTTAACACGGACAGGATAACTACTACAATACCGAATAACATAATAATTCCCTGAATAAAATCATTGATTGCAGTAGCCATGTAACCGCCAAGAATAACATAAACTCCTGTTATCACGGCCATCATTAAAACACAATAGGTATAAGGAATATTGAAAGCCATTCCAAACAATCTGGAAAGTCCGTTATATACAGAAGCTGTATAAGGAACAAGGAAAACAAAGGAAATAATGGATGCGGTTATCTTTAAAGATTTACTCTTGAATCTCTCTCCAAAAAAATCAGGCATTGTCTTTGACTGTAAATGCTGGCTCATAACTCTTGTTCTTCGTCCAAGAATGACCCAGGCAAGTAAACTTCCGATGATTGCATTTCCAATACCAATCCAGGTAGATGCAAGACCGTATTTCCAACCAAACTGACCTGCATATCCTACAAATACTACTGCAGAAAAATAAGATGTACCGTATGCAAATGCGGTAAGCCAGGGACCTACAGATCTTCCGCCAAGAACGAAACCGTCAACGCTTGTGGTAGATTTACGCGAATATATGCCGACTCCGATCATAACTCCAAAGAACACGATAAGCATCAAAATTTTTACTGTCATAACTACTCTCCTCTTTTCTTGATTTTAAAGTGTAAAAAATATTCACTGTGAAAGAATAAATATATTATTTAAACTTTTACACTTTTATGTAATAAATTCTCATAGGCAAATAATAACACTCTGTCGGAACTTTGTCAATGGAAAGTTTTAAATCGACAGAGTGTTATTGGTTTTAGTATTTATTAGATAACTACGCAGGGATGCGTAGGAATTCACAATTATTATCTGCTCTTTTTAATAACTGCCTTATAAAAATCTACTCCCATCGGAAGAACTCCCTGATAGATGTTTTCGTTTAATGCATGCACGCTTCCGTACTGCTGCTGGTCAATATAAAGAGGAGCAAAACGAATACAGTTTTTACTTACTTCTCCGTAATATTTGGCATCTGTTCCGCCAGTCATAATATAAGGACAGGTTCCAATTCCCGGATAGATTTCTCTGACAGTTTCTTCTACCAGTCGAAATGCCTCACTGTGATAATCAACCACTGGACAAGGATCGTCCTGATAGATAATTTCTGTTTCAATGTCATATCTTTTTGCTACGGCTGCTACTGCTTCAATGCTTTCTTTATTCGGCTGATGATGGATGAAACGCATATTTCCTGTCACATATGCTTCCTGTGGAAGGACATTTAATCCGTCGGAACCTTTTGCCGTTGTAAATGCAAGGGTGGTATGAAGCATGGCTCCTGCAGCAGAGCTGATAGATGGAAGCAATTTTAATAACAACGGTTTAAACAGCCACATATTTGCAAAAATCACTTTCATACCCAAATCCATATTTGGTGCCATGCGTTTAAACATTTCTTCTAAAGTTGGTGAGAACTTCGATTCAAACGGACTATGTTTCTCCACTTCTGCCATGAATTTGCCAAGGCGGACAAGAGGTGTATTCTTTGTCGGTGCACTTGCATGTCCTCCATTGCTCTTTGCAATAAATTTCACATCCCCATAGCCTTTTTCTACAAGACCGATCATGGCATAGGTTCCTTTTACGCCGCCAACCGGTTCTTCCAGAATCATGCCGCCTTCATCTAATACGAGAGCAAGTTCAATGCCCTGCTCTTTCAGATAGGCCACGGTTGCCGGAGCTCCTTCCCCGCTCCATTCTTCCGTGCAGCTGCTTCCAATATACACGTCTACTTCCGGCACATAACCTTCTTTAATCAATTCCTCAAAAGCTGTGAAAATGCAGAACAGACTGGCTTTTGTATCTACCGTACCGCGTCCCCAAACTCTACCTGTCTCATCAATATGACCGCTGAAAGGTTCATGTTCCCAGGTTCCTCCCGCTTCTACTACGTCCTGATGACTCATAAAAAGGATTGGATCTTTATCAGTTTTTCCTAGCCATTTGTATAAAAGACTTCCATTAAATACATGCTTCTCACATGTCTTGTGGACATTTGGAAACAACTCCTCCAACACTTCATGAAATTCTAAAAATTTGGTTCTGTCAGGATCAAACCGGCTGGATATGGTCTCTTTTTGTACCATTTTAGCAAGCTGTTTTCCATACCCAACACTTCTTTCGCTGGTATCCAAAGATACTTTTGCTTCTTTGGCAGACGTAGGTTTTAACATAAAAGCCCGGGTTAAAACTACTGATGTAAGTATAATGAGAAGAATTAAAATAAATAATGCAATCTTCATAATACTGTTCGTCCTCCTGTTTATCTTGAAATTAAATCAAATATAAATATTTGCAAATGATATTATAACTTAAATCATGTTCTTTTTAAATAAAACAAATCCGATGAGAAGTGCAAGTCCTCCGCTTGGAATAATCAGAATACTTGTCTGGCTGATCATAGACGGTACGAAAATACACAGTAAACTCATCAGCAATAACGGAATTACTGCAATCTTTGGACTCTTTAAGAAATATTTGATTCCAAGAGCTCCAAATAAAGCGGGAACTACATTGTTAAATGCAGGAAGCAGCATTTCGCTTTGAAGAATCGGCTGAAGTGGAACAAGTAAGATAACTCCTAACACAATAACAAGTGTTGTCACGATAGCACTTGTGGCTACACTGATAGTTGAAATAATTTCATGCTCCGGTGTTCCGGGTTCTGTTCCTGCAATATCCTTTGCATTCATCACACAGGGAATCTTCATATTTGTTACGTTTCCTGTAATGAAAGACAAATAACTTCCGCCGACTCCAAGCATTGGAGTATAAACAAGGAATTCTACAATCGCAACAGGAATATAGATAATTCCTACTTTAGCAAATCCTGCAAGGAATCCCTGCAAGCTGATGGATTCTCCACTCATGATAGATGCGAAAAAAGGAAATCCAATTAATAATACAATAACAGCCATAGAAGTAAGTCTGCCAAGTTTGTGGAGGCTGTCATTAAAATCTTTTAAAAATAATTCTTTTTCATTCATCTTATCATCCTCCTATAATACCAACTGAATCAATACTGCAGCAGCCATTGCCAGTAACATGCTGGCTGCGAGACTGAAGTTTTCAAGAACTGCTTTACCCTTTTTCTGAATAAAATATTCAAACACTGCCATAATGCAGGCTGCTATAATTGCTACAAGGATCGGCATAATATCGGATCCCTCTCTTGGAACAGCTCTTCCTATGTAAGAACCGATATAGGCCGCACAAAGGCCAACAAACATGGCTGTTGTGGCATGGGCCCCAAATCCCGGTTTGCCGCTACTTTCTTTCTTTGGAACAGACTGGACTTTGCCAAGATATTTCTTAAGAAAGAATATACAGCAGATAACACCGCCAAGAATTCCCGCAGTCATTACGAGAGCAATCGTTACAAAAGCCTTCATATTTAATTCGGATAAAACAAGGCCGTTAAGACCCACACTCTGAGCCGCAATCTCAGCCACATTCAGTTCATACTGAAGAGCTCCGATGACTGACAGACGAAGCCAGGATAATGGAACACCCAATGTTCCGCTAAGAGCAATGACACCAAGTAAAATACTAATGGAAGGCAGCAATGTAAAAGTGGCACTTGCAGTAATGGTTTTTCTCAATACTTTCTTATCCATTCCAAGTTTCACACCGGCACGGTAGCTTTTCACTAAAAAGACAACGCACATTACAGTAATAAAAGTAAGAATCAATGCAACGATAAGATAAAAAGAAGGTGCATTGACACTGTTTAAATAATGGTTCATGGTTTCACTCCATTTCTTTTGTATTTATTTTACAAAAAATTATAACACATCTTTTTCCTTTGAAACAACAAGTACTTTGATTTCATATATGAAAGGCATTCTTTCCAATTATAATCAGAAAGAAAATGCGTTCTTTACATAATTCATTTTTTATTGACGTTAACACAAAAAAAAGGTATGCTTTTTAATGGAATTATAGTCGAATTCAAGGAGTATTTGTGAGTCTGTAAAGGCTCTTCTTGAAAGGAAATGACTGACCGTTAAATGGAGGTATACCATGCTTATAGTAAAAAAATTTGGCGGCACTTCTGTTGCCAACAAAGAGCGGATCTTTAACGTGGCGAAACGCTGCATTGAAGATTACAAAAAAGGACACGATGTTATCGTAGTTCTATCCGCCATGGGCAAGTACACAGATGAACTGGTATCCATGGCCAAAGATATCAATCCTTATCCGCCAAAACGTGAGATGGACATGCTCTACACCATCGGTGAACAGATGTCTGTTTCGTTAATGGCAATGGCAATGGCCGAATTAGGTGTGAATGCTGTATCTTTAAATGCTTTTCAGGTGCAAATGAAGACAACGGCTGCTTACGGCAATGCAAGACTTAAAAAGATTGAAACAGAACGAATCCGAAAAGAGCTGGATGACAGAAGAATTGTTCTTATCACCGGCTTCCAGGGAATTAACAAATACGACGATTATACAACCCTTGGAAGAGGCGGATCTGATACAACAGCGGTTGCTCTTGCTGCTGCTCTTCGTGCAGACAAATG
>SVDY01000032.1 GCA_015057665.1 Lachnospiraceae bacterium
ATTGCTCCAAATGGACAGGCTTTCACACAGATACCGCATCCTTTGCAGTGTAAATAATCAAATTCTCCTCTTTTGCCGTCAACTACAGGGATGGAACTGTCTGGGCAGACCGGTGTGCACAGAAGACACTGTCTGCATTTGTCTGCATGAAATCCTGGTTTTACAGAAGTCCATTCACCGGTATGAAATGCTTTGGAGGTTCCGGAACCGGCAATTGTCATACCTTCGGTCAGATCCTGCCAATTGGTTCTTAATCCTAATTTTGTAATATCTGTTGCCATTATTTTACCTCCTCAAATGCCTTGGTAAGTGCGCGCATATTACCTGCAATTACTTCCGGTTTTCCTGCAAATTTATGCTTAAAAGAAGCTTCCATCTCAGAAAGGAAACGGTCCCGTTCCATAATATCTGCAACCTTTACAATGGCTGCAAGCATTGGTGTATTAGGGAAATAAGCCCCCATGGCTTCCACGGATACCTTCTTCGCATCGATAGTATATACTTTGCCTTCATATCCGCGAAGAAGGGGAATAATATCTTCTTTTGCTTTTGCTGTATTAATTAATATACCGCCTTCCTTTTTCAGACCTGCGGTTACATCGATTGTTTCTAATAAAGATTCATCAACTACCACAACATACTGTGGATCGTAAATGTTGGAATGTACACGGATTACCGTGTCACTGATTCTGTTATAAGCTGTAATAGGGGCGCCCATTCGTTCCGGACCATATTCCGGGAACCCCTGCACATACTTGCCTGTCTGGAAAGCAACGTCTGCTAAAAGAAGGGCTGCTGTCTTGGCACCTTGACCGCCGCGGCCGTGCCATCTGATTTCTGTCACTTTGCTCATAAGTATCAATCTCCTTCATATTAAGAATGCCTTTTACGGCAAAAAACTTAAACCCTATTGTACTGCATTTTGCTAAAGCTGTCTACAAAAATTGACATAACTACATCAAAAACTATAAGTTTTGGCAGACTTTTGACTCAAGTACTTTTCATTTTATTGCTTTCCGTATATAATTAGAGCAGAAATTTTTCAGGAGGAATTCTATTATGAAACGAATTTTAGACTGTCACGCATCTGACTTTTTAAATATGACAAAAGACGAATTATTATTTGCCATTGCTGCCGGCGAAGGTCGTACAATCGCATGCGAAACCATCGGTTCTATCATTCCTATGCTCGGCGATATCACCAACGCGGAATTTGCTGCATCCATGGGAGCAGATATTCTTCTTCTCAATGTATTCGATGTTCAGAAACCATTTATCTATGGTCTTCCGAAAACAGAACCTGAGAATACCATCCGCAAACTGAAGGAGCTTACCGGACGTCCGATTGGTATCAACTTAGAGCCAGTAGAGCAATCTCTTTCTTCCGATGATCCTACAGAGAACATGTGGGCAATGACTTCCGGCCGTAAAGCAACTTTAGAGAATGCTAAGAAGGCTGCTGATATGGGAGTCAACTTCATTCTCCTTACAGGAAATCCTGGAATCGGTGTAACAAATGAAGCGATTCTTCAGACACTCTCTGTCTTCAAAAAAGAACTCGGCGATCGCATTATCCTTGCCGCTGGCAAAATGCATGCATCCGGTATTTTAAATGAAGCTGCAGAAAAAATCATCACAAAAGAAGATATCAAATCCTTCCGTGAAGCAGGTGCCGATATTATTCTTCTCCCTGCCCCAGGTACAGTCCCTGGCATCACATTAGAATATGTGAAAGAATTAATCACTTTCGCTCATTCCCTTGGCTGTCTTACGATCACAGCCATCGGAACATCTCAGGAAGGTGCCGACACAGCTACCATCAAGCAGATTGCCCTTATGTGTAAAATGGCTGGAACCGATATCCATCACCTCGGAGACTCCGGTTACGGCGGCATAGCTCTTCCGGAGAATATTCAGGCATATTCTATTGCTGTAAGAGGCATCCGACATACTTACAGAAGAATGGCAGATTCTATTAACAGATAAGAAACAGCAAAACAATTGTCCCAAAAGATTGATTCATAAGCAAAACCCCATCCTATTGTACAAAAATCTTCCGTTGACCTAAAAGGGCAAAGTCAGCTTTTTGTACAATAGGATGGGGTTTTGTTACTTTAACTGTCGATTTGAGACAGTCAATTAGTTTCCTTTTTTTGTTGGCAAATTTTTATTTAACCAGTTTTCTGTAAAATAATAAGCGATATCTGTCAGCAAATTCGTAATGAAATCACTCATATTCAAACACCTCTATTATAACATAGCAACGCCTTTACAATATGTCTGGCATACTGCGTAATCGTCTTCTAATACAACGATATCCGCATCAAATCCTGCTCCAAGCTGGCCCTTACGATCATCTACGCCTAAACATCTTGCAGGGTTTAATGTACAGGAATTGAGAGCTGCATCAAATGGAACCATAGCATCTTCTACCAGAATCTTGAGACCTTTGTTCATAGGCAGTGTTGATCCAGCAATTGTTGTTGTACCTTTTAATCTTGCAAGACCATCTTCACCGATTTCGATATCATGTCCGCCAAGCTGGTAGTTACCTCCTGGAGGACAATGTTTTGCACGCAGAGAATCACTTACCATAATTACATGGTTAGGACCTTTGCACTGGTAGTAGTTATTTACTGCAGCTATATGGGAATGGCATCCATCGGCAATAATTTCGCCGTAGATGTTTCTTACACGGAAAGCAGTACCAACTAAACCAGGATTTCTATGATGGTATGGTGTCATGCCGTTATAAACATGAGTCATACTTGTTGCACCGTTGGCGATGCCCATAAGAGCCTGTTCGTAAGTTGCGGAGGAATGTCCCATACTTACGACTACGCCTGTTGCTTTACAGTGTTTTGTAAGGGCATGGTCGATATCGTGTTCCGGTGCAAGAGTAATGTATTTGATCAGTCCTTTCGCTGCTTCCTGATACATGGAGAACTGCTCTACAGTAGCCTGGGCAATGGCTTCCGGAGGCTGAGCTCCTTTGTAATCCATATCAAGATATGGACCTTCAAAATGAACGCCTAAAATCTCTGCACCTTCATAACCTTCTTCTACTACTTTGGCAACATTTTTAAGAGCTGCAGTAAGTACGTCAGGAAGCTGTGTTACTGTTGTTGGAAGAATACCAGTAACACCTTCTTCCGGGATGTTCTTCATCCAGTGTCTTAAACCTTCTTCTTCTGCATCGTTAGTATCAAATCCGTATGCGCCGTGTGTATGAACATCGATGAATCCCGGAATGATTCTTTTAGATCCATAATCAGCGTCTGCTTCTTTTGTGCCATATGGAAGTACAGATACAATCTTATCTTCTTCTATCACAAGCTGAGCCGCGATAAACTGACCTGCAATCCATACTTTTTTACTCTGAATAATCATATCATTACCTCATTTCTACTTCAGCCGGAAAAACAGTGTCTGAACTATCAGGCATCTCCATTCTCCCGGCTGATATGTATAAATCTTATATGAATAGTTCTATATACAGATACGCAACACGTACTGTCATTTGCTCTTATTATAATTCTACTTTGGAAAGAGCTGCTTCATCAGCTACTAAAACAACGTTTTTATGAAGCTGAAGAATAGAAGCTGGAACCTGAGGTGTAACAGGACCGAAGAAAGCTTCTTTAACGATATCCGCTTTGCCTTCACCGTTTGCCACTAATAATACCATCTTTGCATCCATGATGTTCTTGATACCCATTGTGTATGCCTGTTTTGGAACATCATCATAAGAAGCGAAGAATCTCTGGTTTGCTTTGATTGTGGATTCCTGTAAATCTACACAGTGTGTAAGTAATTCAAATGTATCAGCTGGTTCATTGAAACCGATATGACCATTATGTCCAATACCAAGAAGCTGGATGTCAGCACCACCAAAGCTATCTAAGATTGCATTGTACTGTGCACATGCCTCTTCACTATCTTCGATTGTTCCATCTGGAAGATTTGTATTTGCTTTATCAATATTAACATGGCTGAATAAATGATGGTTCATGAAATAGTAATAACTCTGATCATTGTCTCTTGGTAATCCTTTGTATTCATCAAGGTTTACACTCTGTACATTAGAGAAATCAAGTTCTCCTGCTTCATACATTTTTACTAATTCTGCATAAAGACCTTCTGGAGTGGAACCTGTAGCAAGACCAAGAACACAGTCAGGTTTCATTGTAATCTGAGCTGCGATAATTGCTGCTGCCTTTTTGCTCATATCAGCGTAATCTTTTGCTTTAATAATTCTCATAATAGATCTCCTCCATGTTTTCGGATTTATAATTTCATACATATTTATAATATTATTTTTTAGGACAGAAGTAAAGAGATTTTATATGTTTTTTTGCAAATTTCTTTAATTCATTTCAATTTTTTACACTCAGATACGAATGCAAATCATACTTTATTTTCATTAATAAAAGAAAAAAGCCGGAAGTGGGCAAATACTTCCGGCTTTATCGCTAGGATCATATACAAATTATATGTATTTAGATTAGAGCATTTTCTTCATTTCGTCTGCAACGAACTGAACCTGTGTTCCAACGATAACCTGAACAGATGTCTTGCTTGGTCTGATAACACCAGCAACACCTGCAGATTTGATTTTCTTTTCATCAACTACAGCCTGATCTTTTACTTCAAGACGAAGTCTTGTAATACAGTTTTCTAAAGAAACAACGTTTCCTTTGCCGCCAAGACCTTCAAGTACTGTTGCAGCAATTGCTGTAAAGTCGTTGTTAGCAAGTTTTAAGCTCTTTTCTGCTTCTAAATCATCATCTTCACGACCAGGTGTTTTAAGATCGAATTTTGTGATTACAAATCTGAATACTACATAGTAAACAACTGCGAATACAGCACCGATTGCAAGAAGCATTGCTGGATTTAATACCATAGGAGCTTTGAAAGATAAAACGTAGTCAACTAAACCAGCGGAGAAGTTGAAACCTGCTCTTGTTGGAAGCATAGCTACGATTGTACAGGAAATACCTGTTAATAATGCATGTACAAGGTAAAGAGCTGGAGCTAAGAACATGAATGCAAATTCAAGAGGTTCTGTAACACCTGTAAAGAAGGAAGATAAAGCTGCAGCCATTAAGAGACCAGCTGCGGCTTTCTTCTTGCTGTCTTTTGCAGTGTGATACATAGCTAATGCACCAGCAGGAAGACCAAACATCATTACTGGGAAGAAACCAGCCTGATACATACCAGTCACACCTAAAGTACCTGTACCAGCCCAGAAGTTTGTGATATCAGAGATACCAGCTACGTCGAACCAGAATACAGAGTTTAATGCATGGTGTAAACCAACTGGGATTAATAATCTGTTAAGGAAACCATATACACCAGCACCGATTGCGCCAAGGTTAACCATAGATGTACCAAATGTAACTAATGCACCGTAAACTACTGGCCATACAAATAATAAAATGAAAGATACAACTAAAGAAACAACTGCTGTAATGATTGCAACAGATCTCTTACCACTGAAGAAACCTAATGCTGCAGGAAGTTTTGTTCCTTTGAATTTGTTGTAACATGCGGAACCGATACAACCAGCTAAGATACCTGTAAACTGAGAACCGATCTTAGCGAAAGCTGCAGGAACTTCTTCTACAGGGATTCCCTGTAACATGGATACAGAACCTGGGCTTAATAATGTTGTGATGATTAACCAGGAAACAAGAGCTGCTACACCGCCTGTACCATCGTTGTCATCAGATAAACCAACACCAACACCGATTGCGAATAAGATTGCCATGTTGTCGATGATCGCTCCACCTGCTTTTAAGAAGAATGCAGCGATTGCACTGTTTGCGCCCCAGCCTGCTGGGTCGATCCAGTATCCAACACCCATTAAGATACCACAAACTGGTAAAGCTGCTACAGGAAGCATTAAAGCTTTACCTAATTTCTGAAAGAACTTAAACATTTTGAATCCTCCTCTTTCGAAATATTTAATTGTTAAATTGTAACTTTGTGTGTCCCTGTCCTAGCATAGGGAGCACTCTATCTAAAAGGCCGTGCCTTTTAAACCTATTTTGTAACTTTGATGATCTCGTCACCAACGTTTACTTCTTTGCCTGTGAAGCCTTCTACGGATGCAAAAGCATCTGTGTTGCTTACTAATACAGGTGTAATTACATCGTAGCCTTCTGCTTTGATGGCTTCCACGTCAGCTTCTACTAAAAGATCACCCTTCTTCACTGCTGCGCCTACTGTACCAACGATGTTGAAATGTTTTCCTTCTAATTTAACAGTGTCAAGACCGAAATGAACTAAAAGTTCAACCCCATCTGTAGTTGTCATAGCTACAGCATGTCCTGTAGGGAAGATAAGGTTTACTGTACCGTCTGCAGGTGCACAGATCTTGCCGTCTGCAGGAATTACAGCAACACCACTACCAAGAATACCGGAACTGAATGTTGGGTCATTCACCTGACTAAGTTCTACAACTTCTCCCTTTAATGGAGATCCAATCATACCTTTGTTATCTGCTGCTGTGTCTTTTTTCTTTAAGAAATCGAATAATCCCATCTTTCTTCCTCCCAAAAATCCTGATAATAATATAACAATCTTCATAACATAAGAAAAACCGGCATTGGTAATCCGGTTTTCATTAAGTCCTTATATTATGTCACATAAACCTTATATATAATAGCAAATTATAACTCTTATGTCAATATATCAATCGCAAAATTGTACTATTTTATACTCAAAAATTACACTTCTTCCAAAGGATATACAACTTCAAATTCCTCACATACAACTAGCATATCTTCTGTAAACACCTGTCCCACACGCTCCAGTTCTTCTGTAAAAAATCTTTGATGCTCAATCCTCCAATAGTTAAGGCTTCTGTCACCCTCTCCTTCCAGAAAAGCATGCAACGATTCCACCTGATGATACGGAATAATCTTCACATCTGTTGTGCAGATAATACAGACTGCATTCTCATCGCTGTCCAGAACCACACTGTATTCTCCTGCCTTGGGAAGATCAATATTCTCATATATATACATTGGAAATGCAGATGATGTGGCTCTTTTCAAACCATAAAGCGTCAGTGCGGACAGTTCATCTGCATTTTCTGTGCCATAGCTCCATGCATCATAGTCCATACCGGTACATTTCGGATTCAATTTACAAAATTGTTCCCACATTTCTACTACTGTCATACTCTGTCCCCTGTTTATTCCATGTTTTGATCAAATTCCTCACATATTTGAATCGGGAGGTATCCCTTATCCGATATACCAGTCTACAGACGCTCCCATCTCACCGAGCAGATTCATATTCATCATATTCTCAATCTCAATCGGGTCCTCGTATTGTCCGAGTACCCACATAAGTTTGGTAACGGCTGCCTCTGTAGTCATATTGCCTGTCTCAATCACGCCATGGGCAAGCACCTGTCTTCCCACTTCATAGACAGAGAAATCGCTCCCCTCATAAGTACACTGGCTTCCTACCGCAACGATCATGCCTTCTTCCACTGCCTGGCCAATGGCTTCACTTAAATTACGCCCTTTAAAAGGAAGTCCGCCAATACCGAAAGCTTCGATATAAACGCCTTTTATCCCCATCATTTTAAGATGTTTAAAAATATCCGGAGATATGCCAGGGAAAAGCTTGAGAAGATACACATCCGTACAGAATTTCTTTCTAAGAATACATCTCTGATTGGATGGTCTGCGGATTGCACCATTTACTTCCAGGCCGTTACTGTTAATCCTTGCCGCATAAGGATAATTAATGCTCTCAAATGCATCAAAACTTCTGGATCTTACTTTGCTGGCTCTTGTACCCATCATAATCTTTCTGTTAAATGCCACAAATACGCCAGGACATCCGCTTGCTGCCATATGAAGGGCTGCACGGCAGTTCTCAGTGGCATCTGCAATGGGATTCTCAATAGAAACCTGGCTTCCCGTAAGAACAACGGGAATCTCAATACCCTGTAAAGCAAAAGAAAGCGCACTGGCCGTATAGGCAAGGGTATCTGTTCCATGAATGATAACAATACCATCATATCTCTTTCGAACATCATAAATCTTCTGGGCAAGTTCGCTCCAGTTCTCCGGCTGCATATTGGAACTGTCAAGCATAAACAGCTCTTCTTTATCCACATCAAATCCAACGGTAAGCCCTGCTATTTTATCTAATATATCATCACCGTGAAGCCCCGGCTCCAACCCGTTGTCTCCGTGGGAAGAAGCGAGGGTTCCGCCTGTTGTAATCATTAAAATCTTACTCATAGGTAACCTTCCTGTTATATTCGTTTGTTCTCTATAGTTTTTGACACGATATTATACTTGAATCGTTCCCGTGTATTCTTTTGCGGTTCCTTCCGGCTCCGTCGTTAAGATGTTCTAAGACTCGTTTAAAGGGCGGCAGATATGGATATTGTCTTTGGCTGCTTCCATAAAATCACAAACTCACTTTTAGTTATATGACAAGGATAGTGTCTATGAGTTCAAACATGTGATTTTATTTGTACGCCCTTTACCCTTCGTCAAGAACATCTAGAACTTCTCCGAACGTCATAAACCACAAAAGAATACACGGGAACGATATTAAGTTTTAGTATTTCTTGCTGACAGAGCTGGGATGAAAATCAAAAACAGAGACGGAAACGATTCAAAAACTAAATCGTATCAATAATATTACTTCTGCTGATATTATACATGAATTTATATTTATCCGCAATGGCAACAACGAAACTATATTCCATCGGGGAAACTGTCCGCTAAACATAGTTTTCCATATCCGGTCACTTCATTGGGATACTCCGTAAAGCCAGGAAGCTGCCTTGCCCCTCTTCTAAGATAAGCCTTTAATTTCTCCCCATATAAGAATATGTCATTTCCTTTTCCGATTCCCCATTCCATCATAAGGGCTGCGCTCCCGGATACAAAGGGCACAGCCATCGATGTACCGCTTTTTATGGTATATCCTCCCCCCGGAGCACAGCTTTCAATATTTACACCCGGAGCAACCAGATCTGGTTTTATTCTGATTAAGGATACTTTATTTGTTCCCCTTCCTGAAAAAGGAGCGATACGATTCGTAAGTGCATCATAAGCTCCCACAGAAATCACCCGGTCTGCCGTAGAAGGAATCGTCTGGGTCAAGACTGGATCCGGCTTTAAAAACTTTGTAACACCGCTAATCAATCCTGCATCGGGAAGCCAAAGTTCCACTTGACCTGATACAATTCTTACCGATTCCAAAAGAACCCTCCATTCTCCTTCATCCAAAGATTCCTCTTCAGGCAGAAATGTAATATAAATTTCCTGATTTACGCTATAAGGAACCGGCTCTCCATTATAAACCAACACTCTTGTGTCTCCATATCCTGTTTCCGTAAGTCCGAAACCATAATAAAAGGGACCAAGAATCTCTCCCGATGGATGAAGCAGACTGACACGAATCACATCCGCATAATTCTTCCAGATCTGAAGTCCAAAGCTTTGCTCTCCGGGGCCTATGATAAAAGGAATTTCTAATTCTTCCCCTTCCTGTAATACATGAGATGTATGTTTTTCTGACGTACCCTGATTTCCCATGCCTGTCACAATGGTAATCTTGCCAAGCCCCATAATTTGATTCATGTAGGTCTCTAAAAGTGTGGTTCCGTCATGTGCCCCATAATTGTTCCCGATACTTAAATTTATGACCAGTGGCAGATTGCGTTCCATAGCGAATCTCACCGCAAAATCAATCCCTGTCATGACCTGAGTTGTTCTCGGAAAATCACTTTCACCGGGAACTCCCAGTTTTACAATAAGCAGATCCGCCTCCGGCGCCACACCTTTTAACCTTCCGCCCGATGCCCTTCCGTTGCCGGCAGCAATACCTGCAACATGAGTTCCGTGACCGTTTACATCCTGAGAAGAGACAATCTGTCTTCCTTGGACAATCCCCCGTTCTTCTCCCGCACGAAGTGCTTCATTTATTTCCTGCTGACTATAGAAAACACCTCCGTAGTAACCTTCCGGTGGTTCTCCATTTTCTGCAATATTTCTTTCTATCACTTCACTTTGATCTCTATCGTTCTCTGTCATTGAAACAGGAATCTGCGTTTGATCCCATAACCCAAGTATTCTTGTCGTTCCATCATCCTTTCTAAAATCCGGATGAAAAATATCGATTCCCGAATCAATAACAGCGATCAAAATCCCGTTTCCTGTAAGACCGGCTTCCGGAGGCCTTACTGCGTTAATACAGGATGCTCTTATTCCATCTAGCACTTCATATTCCATCTGTTTCGGCTTCTCAATCCACTCCACCTGTGGATTGGATGCCAGTCTTTCTATTTCCTCACTGGTTCCCCTGCTGATGGCATATTGATTATACAAAAACACAATAGGACGGGGCCAGAAAGCGTTAAGTGCATCCTCACTGCCGGAATACTTTATGACAAACTCCCAGGTCTGATCTGCCTGATCATAACCTGCTGACAACTGACTGCTTTTCTTTCGTTCTTCTTCCGATACATCCATGGCTATGGTAAAAAGATTTTCTATTTTTTCATTCATAAAACTTAAAAGGCTGTTGCACTGCAACAGCCTATATTTTTATAATAGTATATTCTATTTTATTCTTTTCCGTTCCAGCAGTAAGTACAAAGCTTACATGGTTCAATTCCGATTGCTTCAATCAAATCATCCAAACGAAGGAACTCTAAGGATGTGAATTTAAGACGCTTACAGATCTCATCATTCATCTCCTTATACTTTGGACTATCCGGATCGGTATACTGCTGAAGGATTTCGTCACTTACTTCCTGTGATCTTTCCAGATCACAGATGACTCTTCTTGTAATCAGGTCCATAACGGATTTGGAACGGGAGAAGTTTAAGTATTTACATCCGTATACGATTGGAGGACATGCCGGTCTTACATGGACTTCTTTTGCTCCGCTTTCGTATAAGAACTCTGTTGTATCACGAAGCTGTGTTCCGCGTACAATGGAATCGTCAATAAGAAGCAGCTTTTTATCTTCGATCATCGGCTGAACCGGAATCAGTTTCATATTGGCAATCAGTTCTCTCTGCTTCTGTGTGGTAGGCATGAAAGATCTCTGCCATGTTGGAGTATATTTGATAAATGGTCTGCCATAAGGAATCTTGGTTGCGTTGGAATAACCAACTGCATGGGCAATACCGGAATCCGGTACACCTGCGATCAAGTCAGGTTCAATGTTTCCTTCGTCTCGTTTGGCAAGATACTCACCACAACGGTTACGCATTTCCTCTACACTGACACCTTCATAAGATGCTGTCGGATATCCGTAATAGGTCCAAAGGAAGGTACAGATCTTCATCTCTTCGTCTTTTTCCCTGATTACTTTCACTTCATCCGCAGTAATAAAGTCAATTTCTCCAGGTCCTAATTCTTTGTAATGCTGGAAGCCAAGATTCAGATAAGCAAAACTTTCAAAAGCCACACAGTATGCCCCTTCTTTTTTACCAATAATAACCGGAGTTCTGCCCACCATATCTCTGGCTGCATAAATGCCTTCTTTTGTCATAAGTAAAAGGGATAAAGAACCTTCCACTTTTTCCTGTGCGTAGCGGATACCTTCTTCAAATGTCTCTTTTTCACTGATTAAGGCACCTAACAGTTCTACTACGTTCACCTGGCCGTTGGTCATCTCATTAAAATGAGTACGGCCGTTTTTATAACATTCCTGAATCAGATCATCATAGTTGTTGATCTTACCAATGAATGTAAGTGCAAAGCTTCCAAGTTTAGACTGCATTAAAAGGGGCTGTGGTTCGAAATCGGAAATACATCCAATTCCGATATTTCCCTCCATAGTTGCAACGTCATTTTCAAATTTAGTACGGAATGGAGAATTCTGAATGTTATGAATGGCACGGTCAAAACCTTTTTCTTTATCATATACGGCCATACCACCTCTTCGTGTACCTAAATGAGAGTGATAATCCACTCCGTAAAATAGTTCAAATACGCAATCCTCTTTTGATGCTACACCAAAAAATCCGCTCATTCTTTCCTCCTGCTCTAAAGCCTGTCTCTTCTATTATGTATGTATCTCTGTCTAAAAAAATTGTATGCGTTGTTATTCTTTTCCGGCAATCTATTCATATTTCGCCATTACTTCTTCATTTGTCTTCATTGCCTGAGCTTCCATTTCTCTTCTGAATGCCCATAATTTATCCTGTAATTCTGTATGTTTTACAGCCATAATCTGAAGTGCAAGGTGAGCTGCATTCTTGCCACCGTTAATTGCCACTGTTGCTACAGGGATTCCAGGCGGCATCTGAACGATAGACATTAATGCATCCATGCCGTCAAGTACGGATCCTGATAATGGAACACCGATAACCGGAAGTACTGTCATAGAAGCTACTACACCCGGAAGGGCTGCGGCCATACCTGCTGCTGCAATAATTACTTCTGTTCCATTTGTCTTAGTTTCTTCTAAAAATGCAGAAAGACCAAGATGTGCACGATGTGCGGAAAGACATCTTACGTCAACTTTAACACCATAACTTTTTAAAATATCAATAGCAGGTTCCATCTTGCCAAGATCGCTTGTAGAACCCATAACAATTGCTGCTCTCATTGTTTTCTCTCCTTTAATTAAAAAAAGGGCCAAGGCCCGAAGTTGAAAATCACCTTCGAATCTTACGCCCCTTAGAAACATTACTGGTTACGATTTGCTGTAGAATCTTTTAATACAACGTCGTGTGCGCCGCCTTCTACGATACTTACAGAAGATACAAGTGTAAGTCTTGCTTTCTGCTGAAGTTCAGGAATGGATAAAGCACCACAGTTACACATTGCAGATTTAATCTTCGCAAGAGTTAAACCAACGTTGTCTTTTAAAGAACCGGCATATGGTACATAGGAGTCTACGCCTTCTTCGAATTTGAGTTTTGCATCTCCGCCAAGGTCATAACGCTGCCAGTTTCTGGCACGTGCACTTCCTTCACCCCAGTACTCTTTCATGTACTGACCGTTAATGCTTACTTTGTTTGTTGGAGATTCGTCAAAACGAGAGAAGTATCTTCCCAGCATGATGAAGTCACTGCCCATTGCAAGAGCAAGTGTCATATGATAATCATGTACAATACCACCATCACTGCAGATAGGAACATATACGCCTGTTTCTTCAAAATATTCATCTCTTGCTTTTGCAACTTCGATTGTAGCTGTAGCCTGTCCACGTCCGATACCTTTTGTTTCACGAGTGATACAGATAGAACCGCCGCCGATACCTACTTTAACAAAGTCTGCACCGCAGTCTGCAAGGAAACGGAAACCTTCTGCATCTACAACGTTACCTGCACCAACTTTCACTGTATCGCCATAGTTTTCTCTGATCCATGCAATTGTGCGCTGCTGCCATTCGCTGAAGCCTTCACTGGAGTCGATACATAATACGTCAACACCTGCTTCTACTAATGCTGGAACACGTTCTGCATAGTCACGAGTATTAATACCTGCACCTACAATGTATCTCTTGGATGCATCAAGTAATTCATTCACATTCTCTTTCTTGGATTCGTAGTCTTTTCTGAATACTAAAGAATCGAGATTCTGATTTTCGTCAATAATAGGAAGGGAATTTAACTTGTTATCCCAGATAATGTCGTTAGCTTCTTTTAATGTAATTCCAAGTGGAGCTGTTACAAGAGCATCAAATGGTGTCATGAATGCAGATACTGGTGTGTCTAAAGACATACGGGATACACGATAATCTCTGCTTGTAACTACACCAACTAACTTACCGTGTGGTGTTCCATTATCTGTTACAGCCATTGTGCTGTGGCCTGTCTGTTCTTTTAATGCAAGAACATCCTTTAATGTGCTTGTTGGAACAAGGTTGGAATCACTTGTTACAAATCCGGCTTTGTATGCCTTTACTTTACGAACCATCTCAGCCTGAGATTCAATAGACTGGGATCCGTAGATAAAAGAAACGCCGCCTTCTTTTGCTAATGCAACCGCCATTGTATCATTGGATACAGCCTGCATGATGGCGGAAACAAGAGGGATATTTAAAGAAATTGCAGGCTCTTCGCCTTTTCTGTATTTTACTAATGGTGTCTTTAAGCTAACGTTCTGAGGCATGCATTCAGCACTTGAATAGCCTGGAACTAATAAATATTCACTAAATGTATGGGATGGTTCACTGAAATAAAACGCCATGATAATACTCCTTCTATATTAATATTAATGTTAAATATTACAGTTATTTTATAGATATTTTTGTCAATCGTCAACGTTTTTCTCCAACAAAATTATTTTTATGAAAAATGTTTGAAAAACAACTTGTTTCAAAATCTTTTTTGTGATTATTTCTGTTGCCTATTCATTTTCATACCCCTATTGTGCCAAAGAATTATCTTTTCCTCCGTTTCAACCCATAAAAACTGAAAAAAGAGTTGCTTTTTTTGTTTCCATATGCTAATATAATCAAGCATATTAAAAAAGGTAATAACTCATACCTTGCCGCTGTGGCGGAATTGGCAGACGCACTTGACTCAAAATCAAGCGGGCAACCGTGCCGGTTCGAGTCCGGCCAGCGGCATCAGAGAAAAGCTCTTCTTCACTGTTCCGAAGAAGGGCTTTTTTCTTTGTGTTTTGAGTTTGAAACCGAGACTTTAGGTTTCTGTATAGTTGAATTTTAGATTTTAACAGACACTCCTAGTCGAAAAAAACAAGAAGTTCTAAGATTCAGAAAATTGAGCGGCTGAAACGATATATTCTTTGGATAATTTCCGCATAATTCCAAACTCGCCTCAATGTTCGTTTGAAATCTTTTGTTTTCAAGCTCAAACAATGGAATTATGCTGTTCCGCTCATTTTTCTTCATCAAGAACATCTATGCTTTTTTCAAATGGCCTGCCTGCTAAAATCTAAAATTCAACTATTTCGAGAATAGAGAAAACCCGGTTTCAAACTGCCATAATCTCTGAAAAAGCCCATTATGAAGAACATTGAAGATTCGCTTTTATAGCAAAACAGCGTCCGGCTTTTATTGATTTCTGTTAGGATCTGGATATTTTCAATTATATATTGATTTATATTGTACCCCTGGAAAAAAGTTTGCGTTACCTTTACTCCCATAAATGAGGCATTTGTCAATGTTTTAGTAATACTTGACGAATAAAAAGGAACGGTCTAGTGAAATTCCACTGTTTGAGTTCTTGAACAAAAGCTTTTCTTAACACTTGAAGCGAGTTTGGAATTTCACGGAAATATTCAATAATAACAACCATCTATTCCGTTCTTTTTTAAGAGTCTTAGTATTACTTAACATTGACAACTAACGAATATGGGAGAAAGAGAACGCAAACTTTCTCAAAAACTAAAAAGCGGAAATCATCTATATAAAAAACAAAAAAGCCGGTCGCGCCGGCTTTTTGCTTTTTAGAAATACTTACGATTCCCCCATAGATTTGATTTTTTCAGATAGGTATACTGTGCATATGCATCTTCCAGTATCTGTTTTTCATTCGGAAAGCGAAGTAAATGATAGGCTTCATGGAATTTGTAATAACCTGAGTCAACAAAGTACTCTTCTTTTTGTGGCTTGGAATAATAGCTGTCTGCCATCATTAGATACCAATGCACATTTTTTACAACCAAGTCTACAGGTGTGTTGAAACTATACTGGCTTTTGCCAATATATTTGATGATTGAGGCTGACACTCCAGTCTCTTCTTTGACTTCTCTAAGTGCCGTGTCCTTAAAATCTTCTCCTGGTTCTACTGTTCCTTTTGGAAGAACCCATCCTTCATATTTGTTTTTATAATTCTTATATAAAAGCAAAATCTTTCCTCTGAATATTACCACACCGCCACAGCTTACCGCTTCCATCATAGGCTTACCTCCTGCACTTTCCACCAGGATTCGGTGTGTATTCATAACTTGATACCAGTATACTATTTTTTTAAACTAATTTCAAGGAAATTATCCTGTTCCTCAGTCTTTATTTAATTCATTGTTGTAAAAACTGTTGAAAACTTTTTTGGCAATGGGAACTGCACTGGTACTGCCTGCACCGCCGTTTTCCACGATTACGCTGACTGCCACATCTGCCACTTCATCTGTGGACGCGTAACCTATAAACCAGCTGTGATCAGCTCCGGAGCTGTTCTCTGCCGTTCCTGTCTTACCTGCTGCTTCGTATTGATCAGATTTTAAGCTTCCGGCTGTACCATCGGTCACAACAGAAGTCAGATAGTTTTGCATAATACGGGCTGTTTTCTTTGAAATGACAGTATCAAGAGGATCTGACTTGTATGATTTTACCCTTCTTCCTGTAAAATCCGTTACACTGTCAATTAAAAGAGGTTTCATCATGACTCCGTCATTGGCGATGGCTGAAATAATCATTGCATTATGTAATGGTGTGATCAGCGTATCCCCCTGTCCGATTACGGTCTGCGGTATCATTCCAACATCTGTTTCGCTGTTAAGTACATAACTGCTTTTTTTGGTATCCAGCTTAAATGGAATGGAACGATTGAATAAAAATGTCTCGCATAAACTGTTTAATTTATCCTGATCCAATTGATTTCCCAGATACACAAAGGACGTATTGCAGGACTTTGCAAGAGATTTCTGTAAATCAATTTCTCCATGGACACTTCCGCCGTAGCATCCAATCTCCACACCATGTTCCACAATACTGCCTTCGCATTCATAGGAATACTCCTCATAAATATTTTTATATTGTTCCATATAAGCAAGAGCTGTCATAACCTTAAATGTAGATCCCGGAGGATAAAGCCCCTGTGCAGCTCTGTTCACAAGCCGCGCCGTGGATGTATCATTTACAAAATCGTCCCAGTTGTATTCAATCTTGTTCGGATTAAAATCCGGTTTGGACACCATGGCAAGAATCCGCCCTGTGTCCGGTTCCATGACAACAACTGCACCTTTGCGGTCCCCAAGGGCATCATATGCCGCCTTTTGAATTCTCGTATCCAGAGTGGAAATCACGTTATCACCGTGACTTTTTTCTCCTTTTACAGAATCCAATAAAAGAGCAAATGGGTTGGCATTGGTCGTGAGAAGCTGATAAACACATTTTCCTTCCAGGCCGCTCATTCCGTTGGAATCATATCCGATTACATGAGCAAACATTCTATCGTAAGGATACTCTCTGGATTCTGTGCCGTCTTCATCTATTTCAGTCACTGCAAGCTCTTTTCCATTGGAACTGTAAATCGTTCCTTTAATCAGATTTTCACCGTAGCTTGCTGTTCTTTTATTGTAAGGACTGGTGATAATATCACCGCTTTCCACCACCTGAAAATGAACAAGATACACGATTAGTCCAAGAAAACAGACAGCAACAAGAACGGACATTTGAAGAATCTGACGATTCATGTTCTCCATACTGTTCTCTTTTGGTTCAAAAATACGAAAGTACCATTTATGCTTCTCGTCCATGCTGCACCTCCTCATCGTCTTCTCTGTTGCCCATCATAAATAAGCCCTGCATGATACCCATAATCAGCAGACTGCTTACAATGGAACTTCCTCCGTAACTGACAAGGGGAAGGGTCACACCGGTAGAAGGGATAAACTTAGTCACACCACCGATATTTAAAAAGATCTGGAAGATAAAGCAGATTCCCATACCGATTCCCACAAGTTTGTAAAATGGCTCCTGCGCTGCCATGGCAATATTCATATATAAGATAAATACGAATAAACAGATAATAATCAGTAAAATAGCGAAAACCAGACCAAGCTCCTCTGAAATGGCAGAAAAGATAAAATCTGATTCCACTACAGGAATGTCAAGCGGTCTGCCCTGAGTAATTCCGGATCCGATCCATCCACCTGTACCAATGGCAAACATAGACTGGGTAATCTGATATCCTGCTCCATCGATAATCTGCCACGGATTCTGCCATGCGAAAACACGATTGCGCACATGGGCAAACAGGAAATAAGCAAGCACTCCTGCCACGGTTCCTGCCGTCAGTCCTCCGGCAAAATATATGATTCTTCCTGTTGCAACATAGCTTATGACTATATAAATCACAAAATACAACAGTGCCGCTCCCAAATCCTTCTCCACCACAAGAATCAGTACATGAAGTGCTGCCAGAACAGTAGTGACTGCAATCTGTCCAAAAGATTTTGCTTTTGCAAACATGGAGGAAAGGAAAAATACAAATAATATTTTTACAAATTCTGACGGCTGCAGGGCGAATCCTCCGATGGAAATCCAATTGACAGAGCCGTACTTTTCTGAACCGATCACAAATACCAGAGACAGGAATACAATTCCAACCAGTCCATAAAGATATCCAAGTTTCGGTATCCAGGAAAAGAAATCCATTAAAGCCGGCACTAACAGAGAAATTAAAAACGCCAGAACAACGATGATAAACTGTTTTACCGCTTTATCAAAAGAGATTCTGGAAAGCATTACAAACCCAACAGACAACAGGAAAAACATATGGTTCATCAATGCCAGGGAGCAGTTAGGATAAAGATACCGATACAGCCACATTGCTATGATGAAAAACAATACCTGCACAATATAGATTAGTGCTATCTTTATATTCTCTGTTTTTAAAAAGAGAATCAGATAGGATGCGAAATGAAATGCAAACATACAGTACTGCTGCCGTTTGATCAGTATTTTTTCTTTGCGTTTTGTCTTTGCACTTAAAACAGTGACACTGGAAACACCATATACAATACACATGACGGTAATCAGATATTTCGTTATCACAGATAATGCTATTGCCATGTAATCACCTACTCAATTCCTCGTTTATAATGTCCTCTTGTAAAATCTCCCCGCATGTTTTTGGAGATCATCAGCCCATTCCATTCTTCATAGAAAGTACGGATAATCTGTCTCATCTCCTCTTCCTTCTCAATTGTAAAATGAAGACGGAGAGAGGACGGTCTTTGATCTTCCAATTCCTTTTTCAGTCCCTGAAGGGAAAGAGGAACACCATTCCAGATAGTATTGTAACAGAAACTGCAATGACGGCGCAGATAGAATTTCTTCTGATAACGATCTGTCATTGTTACGTAACCCGGATTTCCCATACAGCCTTTTGTATGATTTGTGACACACTGGGCTGATACCATCAGCGGAATCCTTCCATAAACGATCATCTCACCGTTCTCCAATGAAAGGGATTTCCATTCCTCTCCGTTTAATTCTAAGGGAAATGTGTGTCTATAGTTTGTTTTCATCCATTCTTTATACATTGAAACTGCTTCTTTATTGTAAATATAAAGACTCTGATCCAGTATCATTTCAAAAGACGGTACTTCTTTCTTACAAGCCTGCGCAATCCATGCAAGTTCATCTATATTACGGATCAAAATACCTGCCGGCTTTTCTTCTTTTATCTCCTCCCATTGACGGACAAACTTCTTCTGGGCCGGGTTTCGGAATACATAAGGAAGGGCATAAAAAATCTTTTTATCAGACTGCTCTGCCCTGCGGAGCAGTTCTCGCCGCTCTTCTTTGCCGTACTCTTCAAAAGGAATATAGACAGCATCTACTTCCTTTACAGAAAGAAGTACTTCCGCCTTCTCTTTATCCTCTGCAGAAACTCTCAATTCCGGAATAGAATCCTGACCGTCGGCAGACAGATTCTGTTGTTTCTTTTTTTTCTGTTCTTCCCACTTTGTTCCTTTTGACGCAGTCTGCCAGCATCCCGCATTTACAGGGTCCTGTCTTCTGTTTTGATTCATGAGCATCTGCTCCAATGCTTCAAAACCCTGGCGGCGGAGTTTTTTTACAGCACCAAGCGGTATAAATGCATTCTCGTCCATATCTGCCAGAATCTCTGTAAAATCGAACCTGCTCGTACCGGTCTGAAGAAGCGGTTTCTTCACCTGGTCTGCAGTCATAGGCCTGTCTTTGGCAGGACTTACCATATCGCCTTCTATAATCATCTGTCTTCCATCTTCAAGTGTAAGTTCCAGTCTTACCGGCTGGTTCACATGCACCTGTAAACGGCCTTTTAGAGATATCTTTTTTTCCAGAGAAAGAAGATGATCAGAGAGCTGTTTTTTCATCCATGGATTTCCTGTGCGGTAGACAGAAAATCCAGGTTTTATGCTTTTTAATTTTCTTGCATTTAAAGAAAACATCTGACCTTTTTCGCAGTCTTCCGGACTGGTAAGCATAATATTCTCTTCCTCTCCCGGAAGTTCAACTTCTATAAGGTCTCCTTTATGAATCTGAATCTCTGTGCTAAAATATATCTTTCCGTCTCTGACCTTTTCAATGACTCCGGCTTTCAGCCCCTGATGATTCGGACGTTCCATAGACATCATAGCAGGACCGTTGTGCTGTTCATAATAGCCTTCTGTGAAACCGCCTCGGTTATAGGCTTCCAGAAGAAGCTGCCAGTCATCTTCCTCTACATTATATTCTCCTTCCGGATTTGCCAGATAGGCATCCACATATTTGCGATAAATGGATACAATAGTTGCAACATATTCCGGATTCTTCATACGTCCTTCAATCTTAAAAGAATCAATTCCCGCCTGACACAGCTTTGGAATCAGGGAAATGGTACATAAATCTTTCGGACTTAATACATAAGCGCCGTTTTTATTTCCTTCTACTTCATAAGGAAGACGGCATGGCTGGGCACATCGTCCCCTGTTGCCGCTTCTTCCGCCTAAAATACTGCTCATCAGGCATCTTCCGGAATAGCAATAACAAAGAGCTCCATGGACAAAGGTCTCAATCTCGAGTCCTGTCTCATCTTTGATGGCTCTGATTTCTTCAAAGGACAATTCTCTTGCAGGTACAACTCGTACAGCTCCTGCTTCTTTTAACAATCGGGCGGAAGCTGTCCCTGTAATATTCATCTGGGTACTTGCATGAAGGGCAAGTCCAGGAAAGTTATTCTTTACATAGGAAAATACACCCGGATCCTGAATGATGATTCCATCCAGTCCGGCATTATAATAAGGAAGAAGGAAATCGCCTACCTGGTGAAGTTCTTCTTCCTTAAGTAATGTGTTCAGTGTTAAATAAAGTTTCTTGCCGTATAAATGTACATATTGGATAGCCTGAATCAGCTCATCCTGATCCGGGTTATCTGCATAAGCCCTGGCTCCAAATCTGGAGCCGCCCATATAGACGGCATCCGCACCGGCTTTGATGGCAGCTTCCATGGCTTTCATGGAGCCGGCCGGTGCTAAAATCTCCGGTCTGTTCATTCTATTTTTCTACTCCTGTCTCCAGTTCAATGATTCTTTTTTGCAGTTCCGTTATCTTCTGGCGGTATTCTTCCGCTAATTTCTTAGCTGTCTCTGCCTGAAGCTTTTCTGATGAAATCTGCTGGGTCATGGTATAAATGGTCTGGTCTTTTTTGTCATATTCTTCTTTTGCCATCTTTAACACTTCTTTTGTCTTATATAAGTCATCGGAAATGTTAAGAGCCAGCAAGATTCCCTGAAGATCTTTGTTAAGCTTTTTGTAGCTTGGCATATTCTTCATTTCCTGGATCTTACTGTTCACATAGGAGGCTACACGCTGCATATATTCTTCTGACTCTTCCCCTGCCAGGGTGTATACTTTTCCATCAATGATTACTTCCATCATCTTTTTGCTTTTGTTCATGATTATCCTCCTATTTCTCTTCGTACGGGATTCCAAAATGGCGGTAACCGTTCTCTGTCACCATTCTGCCCCTTGGTGTTCTCTGAATCAGTCCATGCTGAATCAGATAAGGCTCATATACTTCTTCTATCGTCCCGGAATCTTCCCCAATGGCAGCAGCCAGGGTATCAAGGCCAACCGGACGGCCGTTAAATTTCTCAATCATGGTAAGTATGATTCTCCGGTCTGTCTCATCCAGTCCCAGTTTATCTACTTCCAGCCGGTTCAATGCTTCCTTTGCCACTTCCTCCGTAATCACTCCGTCATAGGCAACTTCGGCAAAGTCTCTGACTCTCTTTAATAAGCGGTTGGCAAGACGCGGAGTCCCCCTGCTTCTTCTTGCCAGTTCTTTTGCACCATTTTCTTCTATCTCAACACCAAGTACAGCTCCGGAACGCATAATAATTGTGGAAAGTTCCTTATCTGTATAATAGTCAAGACGGTTCACAACCCCAAATCGGTCACGAAGGGGTGCTGTCAGCATACCTGCCCTGGTAGTCGCTCCCACAAGGGTAAACTTTGGAAGGTTCAAACGGATGGATCTGGCAGTCGGTCCTTTCCCGACCATAACATCAATCACATAATCTTCCATGGCGGAATATAACACTTCTTCTACTTGCCGATGAATGCGGTGAATTTCATCAATAAAAAGCACGTCATTCTCCCCAAGACTATTAAGGATTGCAGCCATGTCTCCTGTTTTCTCAATGGCAGGGCCTGATGTAATCTTTAAATGGCTTCCCATCTCATTGGCAATGATTCCGGCAAGTGTTGTCTTGCCAAGACCAGGCGAACCGTAAAGAAGTACATGGTCTAAAGGTTCTCCACGAAGTTTGGCCGCTTCAATAAAAATCTTCAGATTCTCCTTTACTTTCTGCTGACCGATATAATCAGAAAGCATCTGGGGCCGGAGTCCGGCTTCTATAGAAATATCTTCTTCTGTAAATTCAGTTGTAAT
>SVDY01000010.1:0-14607 GCA_015057665.1 Lachnospiraceae bacterium
AATGGTAGAACACCAGCCTTCCAAGCTGGATACGTGGGTTCGATTCCCATCACCCGCTTTTTTCATGCCCTTTTACAGAAATGATTTGTATAAAATCACTTAAAAAAGAAAGAAAACAAGTCATCTGTTTTTACTTCTTTTTAGTTGATTTTAAGAAGAAAAATCGGTATACTTTCTAATTAATGACCTATTATTTATCTAAAAGGGAACATAAAAAATGTTTTTTGCAGAAAAAGAGAATGAAAAATATGTCTTGGAGGTATTTTACAATGAAGTATTTAATTGTAGTAGACATGCAGAATGATTTTATCGATGGAGCACTTGGTACACAGGAAGCTCAGGGAATTGTACAGAATGTATGCAATAAGATCAAGGAGTTAAAAGAAAAAGGATATGAGATTATTGCCACAAGAGATACCCATTTTGGCGCAGACGATGCAGATGAATCAAAACGCTACATGAATACTCAGGAGGGAAGTAAACTTCCAGTACCTCACTGTATTTATGGCACTTCCGGCTGGGAAATTGCAGATCCGGTAAAAGCTGCCATAGGAGATGCAAAAGTATTTGATAAATATACATTTGGTTCAGAAGAACTGGCACATTATATGAAGTCCGTAAACCCGGAAGAGATTGAACTTCTTGGTCTTTGTACAGATATCTGTGTAGTGTCAAATGCACTCATGATAAAAGCGTTTTTACCGGAAATACCGATGAAGATTGCTGCTGACTGCTGCGCAGGTGTTACTGTGGAAAGTCATAATGCGGCACTTAAGACCATGTCCATGTGCCAGGTAGAAATATATTAAAAATGGAGGACAATGATTTTGGTTAAAAAGTATTTATTTATTTTTCTGGTATCTATGGTACCGCTTATTGAGTTAAGAGGAGCAATTCCATTTTCTCAAGGATTTGGATTACCGTTATTAACTTCTTATATTGTCTGTATTATCGGTAATATGCTTCCGGTTCCGATTATCTTTCTTTTTGCAAGAAAAGTTCTGGAATGGGGATGTGATAAGCCTGTTGTTGGAAAGTTCTTCACTTTCTGCATTGAGAAAGGCCATAAAGGCGGTGCGAAACTGCAGGAAAAGGCAGGAAGAGGTCTTTACATAGCCCTTCTTCTTTTTGTAGGAATTCCTCTTCCGGGTACAGGTGCCTGGACAGGAACTTTGGCAGCAAGCTTTTTAGATATGGATTTTAAGAAGAGTGTTGTGGCCGTTCTTGGCGGTGTGCTGCTTGCCGGTCTTATTATGGGCGCAGTAAGTGCAGGTGTTTTTGGAGCAATCCGAGGCTTCTAATGGAGCAGTTAGAATAGTTCCATTCTATAAAATTCAGATTGTTTTCAAAAAGCAGAGATTATGTAAGAATATTGTAAGAATTTAGGGCGTGTCGGTCTATTGACCGATATGTCCTTTTCTTTTATAATAAGTGTATTAATAGTATTAGTACACTTGTGTTAGCGTGGACATAATACAGATTCGAATTAGAATAATGAGAAACATAATAGATTTAGGATAGCAGACTTTAATAATATATTTTAAATGAATAGCAAAGTGGCTCAGGTAAGGAAAGGAGGATGTCATGATTATTTTAGATTACAAAGACAGGAGGCCTCTGTATGAACAGATTGTGGATAAATTCTCCGATATGATTCTTAAGGGGATATTGAAGCCGGACGAGAAGATGCCCTCCGTAAGGAATCTTGCCATGGAATTATCTATCAATCCCAATACCATACAGAGAGCCTACATGGAACTGGAACGAAAAGGTTTTGTCTATTCGGTAAAAGGCCGGGGCAATTTCGTAAGCGGCAACGATTATTTAAAGGAAGAACGGAAACAGGAAATCAAAGCAAAACTTACCATACATTTGAAAGAAGCCTATAGTCATGGAATTCGAAAAGAAGAAGTGGAACAGCTGATAGGACATATTTATGACCTGCAGTTTGAAGAGACAGAAAGTGCCGGCAGAGTGAAAAAAGGAATCGAAAATCATGACATAGAAGACTACGGAGGAGGGAAACACCATGATTGAAATTAAGAATGTAACGAAATATTATGGACGAAAAAAAGCAGTCGACAGGGTTTCTTTTGAGATTCAGGATGGTGCTGTGTTTGGTCTTCTTGGAACCAATGGAGCTGGCAAGAGCACACTGCTTCGTGTTATGGCAGGAGTTTTAAAGCCGGAAGAGGGAGAGGTCATCATTGATGGAGAGTCAGTTTTTGAGAATCCGGAAGCGAAGAAGAGATTTTTCTATATTTCCGATAATCATTTCTTTTTCCCAAACAGTACGCCAAGGGAGATGGAAGAGTATTATATGACTGTCTATCCGGACTTTGACAAAGAAAGATTCGAAGATTTTTTAGTAAAATTTCATCTGGGGAAAGGATCCAAGATCAATTCCTATTCCAAAGGAATGAAGAGACAATTGGCAATTCTTCTTGCCCTCTGTTCCAATACAAAATACATATTTTTTGATGAAACATTTGATGGACTGGATCCTGTGATGCGTCAGGCGGTAAAAGGGCTGATTGCAGGGGAGATAGAAGAAAGAGGATTGACACCGATTATTGCATTTCATAATTTAAGGGAGCTTGAGGATATCTGCGATTATGTTGGGCTTCTTCACCGGGGAGGCGTAATTCTCTCTAAAGACCTGGAAACCATGAAATGCGGTATTCACAAACTCCAATGTGTAGTGCCTGCAGAGAATGAAGAGGCTGTGTTGGCAGAGTTGAAACCATTGCAGACTGATAAGAGAGGCTCTTTACTGACTCTTACTGTCAAATGTGAAAAAGAACGAATGGAAGAAGTGATGGAAGCGAACAATCCAATCTTTTATGAGATTCTTCCTTTATCTTTAGAAGAAATCTTTATCAGTGAAACGGAGGTGGCAGGTTATGACATTAAAAAACTTATTTTCTAATAAGAAGAAAAAAGAGAGAAGACCAGGAAACTCCTTTTCCGATCTTTTAAGAGAAGACAGGAGAAGAAGAATCTGGCCCTTGGTGCTTTTTTGTCTCTTCTGTTTCCTTTTAACAGCAGCATTTGAACTGAATCTGGAAAGTTACATCGGAAGAGAACTTGCTTTTGCCAAGATTCAGGATAATATCGAGAGAGTAACCCAGACCGGAATGGCAACGTCTTATTTGATCTTTGCAGGAATTGGAGCCTGTCTTTTTGGTTTTCAGGGCTTTGGATGGCTGACCCGAAGGGAGCAGGTCGACTTTTACCATAGCCAGCCAATGAAAAGGGAGAAAAGATTTCAGGTTATCTATCTGAATGGGCTTTTAATGTGTCTTGTGCCAATGATGCTTCATGTGGCTGTGTATTCTTTTCTGATTGGAATCAGGGGTTATCTAAGCCTTATTACCATACATAATATTCTGATGAATACTTTTATTTTCATCATCAGTTTTCTTGTCATGTATCATCTGGTAATCTTATCTGTCATGCTTTGCGGCAACATGATTATCGCCATAATGCTTGCAGGAACTATGTTTGTATATCCGACTCTTGTGAAAAATCTGATTTTGGGATATTTTCAGACTTATTTTGATACATTCACATCCAGTTATGCGGATCCAATCAGCTGGCTTGGCTATCTGTCACCGGTGGAGCAGATTTACCGTGCGGGAAATTATATGATCCGCGGCATGGTTGGACAGTCATGTAAAACATGGTTCCTTCTTGCGGTTATGGCAGCGGTCCTTATCGTGATTTCAAGATGGCTTTATAAAAAACGTCCTTCTGAGGCGGCCGGGAATGCACTTGCATTTGCCTATGTGGGAGATGTGATTCGTTTTCTTATTGTGATTCCGGCCGGATTATTCTTTGGCATATTGTTCTCTTCTATGGGTGTCATGTCCAACATTTTCTGGCTTTATTTTGGAACTATTGTGGGAGCAGTACTTGCGCACGGATTTATGGAAGTGGTATTTCACTTTGATATTAAGGCGGCTCTTGGAAAGAAAATTCAGCTTCTTGCTAGTCTGATTCTTCTTTTCTGTGTGGTAAATGTATTCTGTTTTGACATTTTCGGATACGATTCTTATGTTCCAGAAGAGAAAGATCTGGAGGAGATTTCTTACTTTATTAATATTGGTGAGTATGAAAACAATTATCAGCTTCTTGATAAAGATGGAGTCCCGATTGCCATCAGCGGACAGGATGCCGTCTTATATGAAGACATTACTGCTGCAGTTTCTCCTGAACATGGTTCTGCTTTTGTTGTTCAGGAAATTGTAAGTTCTTCGGCTGGACCTCGGCCGTCATCCGGTTCCTACTATGTTTATCGGGAAGCATATCAGATGAAGGCATCAAAAACAAAGGAGACAAGTCCAATACTTGATCTGATTCATGCTCATATGAAGGCGGATGACAGTGCGGCGTCCGGATATTCAAATGGACGGGATGTACAGATGATTGTCTGCTATGGTTTAAAAAACGGACGATTTGTGTACAGAACCTATCTGATGGACAGAGCAGTTGTGGAAGAATATTACAAGCCTGTGTATGATACAGATTATGGAAAAGAAGTGCTGTTCCCTTACCGCAATTTATCCGGAGATGAAGTGAAAATGGTGAGAATCGAGACACCGTTTATGCGAGAAACCAATCTGGAACTGACTCAGGAAGAGATAAAAGAACTTGCCTGCTGTTATAGGGAAGATATTTTGAATTTAAGTTTTAAAGAACTTATGAATGCTCAATACATAGCGGAAGCAGAGTTTGTTTACGATAAACCAAACAGTGACAACAATAATACAGAACTGCGGCTGCAGCTTTACATGACAGAGAATCATAGGAATATGGTACAGTTCTTCAAGGAACGTAATATATATCTGACTCTTCCGAATGAGAATTATGAAGTGACAGAGATTGTTCTGTTCAATCCATATGGGGGAGATGAAACAAAGGATCATCCTTTCTGGAAAGAAAGAGAAGAAGTATCTTTGGAGCCGGACAAGATAGAAGCAATCGTTGCAGTCATGGAGCCTGATGGATATGGTCACAATGGATCAAAAGAATATTTCATAAGCGGCTATATGAATGTGAAGAACAAAAAGACGGGAAGCCAGCAGCAGGTATATGGAAATATACCGGCAGACGCAGTTCCGGAGTATATGAAATGGAATGAAGCAAGTGAAACAAAAAGCAAGTAAAATAGAAAGAAAGTGAAATAAAAGAATGAAACGGTACGTTACAACAGCAGTTAAAATCAGTATGGTTCTGTATATAGCAGTCTTGTTTCTTCTGCTTTTTGTCAGACACAGGGGCAGCTGGTGGATGGATTTGACACCATGGGAATACGCCAGAATGCATATGAATTTGATTCCTTTTCGAACCATTGGCGGATATATAAAAGCCATCTTTGATGGAAGTATGAATCTTAATATTCCTCTTGAGAACCTGTTTGGAAATCTTTTGATGTTCCTGCCTATGGGATGCTATCTTCCTTTCTTTATCCGAAAGATAGACAGCCTGAAAAAGTATTTATGGAGAATGTTCCCTATCTTTTTTTCAATTGAAATTGCCCAGTTTCTTACAAAACGAGGTTCTTTCGACATTGATGACTTGATTTTAAATCTTTTAGGGGCAATTCTTGGTTATATCCTTTGGAGAAGCAGGTTTGTGCAGGGGATTTTGGCAAAACTAAATCAATAATGCAATAGAAAAGTCTGGATTTCCTTTTGAAATGAAAAGGGGATTTGGACTTTTTCTATTCTAGAGTGGATTCCACTATGAAATGTGCGCCTACGGGCACAAAATACCTCTTCTTATTTGACTACATCTCCATTTCATGTTATTCTAAAAGATGATTTGCGAGTCAAGCATCTGTATTTTCGGCCAGTTATTTGACTGACAAATTGCAACAAAGACAGTAATAAAAGTGCATTTTTTCAATAAACGAGGCATCAAAAAGATGATTCGCAGATGAATTATAGTGCACAAAACCAATCAGGTGACAGGAGGTCATGATGGAAAAAATGTTTAAAGTAGCCCTGGATGGTATGGGCGGAGATTTCGCACCGGCGAATCCGGTAAAGGCAGCAGTGGATGCCATTAACACAGATAAAAATATTATGGTAATGATTACAGGTGATAAAGAAAAACTGGAAGCTGAATTTGCCAAATATGAGTATAACAAAGAACAGATTCAGATTATCCCTACAACAGAAGAAATCAGCTGTAATGAATCCCCGGTTGATGCAATCAGAAGAAAAAAGGATTCTTCTATGGTTGTTGCATTGAGAATGGTAAGAAACGGGGAGGCAGATGCATTTGTATCTTCCGGAAGTTCAGGGGCAGTTCTTGTTGGAGGACAGGTGTTAGTTGGAAAAATCAAAGGAATCGAGAGAGCTCCTTTAGCTCCCCTTATTCCAACGGTAAAAGGGGTATCCCTTCTCATTGACTGTGGTGCCAACGTAGATGCGAAAGCCCACCATTTAGTTCAGTTTGCAAAAATCGGATCTATCTATATGAAGACAATTGTCGGCATCGAAAACCCTAAGGTTGCCATTGTAAATATCGGTTCTGAGGAAGCGAAAGGCAATGCTTTGGTAAAAGAAACATACCCATTATTAAAAGAATGTGAAGATATCAATTTCATCGGCAGTATTGAGGCCAATGAGATTCATACAGGAAAAGCAGACGTTATTGTATGTGAAGCCTTTGTGGGAAATGTTATTTTGAAACATACAGAAGGTCTTGCAAAAACATTGATCAGTGAAATCAAAAAAGGTCTTACATCTACAGTGCGCAGTACAATCGGTGCTGCACTTGTAAAGCCTGCTTTAAAAGAAACTTTAAAACAGTTTGATGCATCCGAGTACGGCGGAGCACCATTACTTGGATTAAAAGGTCTTGTTGTAAAGGCTCACGGAAGTGCCTCTGCAGTGGAAATCAAGAATGCAATCTTCCAGTGCGTGGAATTTAGCAGACTTCAGGTAAATGAAAAAATCAAAGAACAGTTATTTCCACCGGTAAAAGAGGAGGCAAGTGATGACAAATAGTTATCAGGAACTCTGCGGAAAGATTGGATATGCTTTTCGCAATCCGGATTATCTGAAACTGGCACTTACCCATAGTTCTTATTCCAATGAACACAGGTCTCATAAAAAGGAGAATAATGAGCGTTTGGAATATTTAGGCGATGCTGTTTTGGAGCTTACGGTCAGCGATTATCTGTTCCATATCTATCCGGATAAGAACGAGGGAGAATTGACCAAGATCCGTTCCAGTCTGGTATGTGAGAGAACTCTGTCCGGCTGTGCCAGAGATATTTCACTGGGAGCAGCCCTTCGTTTAAGCAAAGGAGAACATTTGACAGGAGGAAGGGAGAGAGATTCCATTCTTTCCGATGCTTTTGAGGCTGTGATCGGTGCCATCTATCTGGATGGCGGTTTTGAACCGGCGAAAGAGTTTATTCATCATTTTCTGTTGACAGATGTGGAAGAAAAGACATTGTTCTATGATGCCAAGACAATCTTACAGGAGATGGTTCAGGCGGAGACAAAGGAGAAACTTTCCTATCATCTGATTAAAGAAGAGGGACCGGACCACTGTAAAGAATTTACGGTGGAGACCTGGATCGGGAATATGCCGGTGGCAGTTGGAACAGGAAAGACGAAAAAGGCGGCAGAACAGATGGCTGCTTATAAGACAATCTTATTACGAAAGAATAAGAAGGGCGAATAATGTATTTAAAAAGTATTGAAGTATATGGTTTTAAATCCTTTGCCAATAAGATTATTTTCGAGTTTAAAGATGGAATGACCGGCATTGTAGGACCTAACGGCAGTGGTAAGAGTAATGTTGCTGATGCTGTCCGATGGGTACTTGGGGAACAGAGTGCCAAACAGCTTCGCGGCGCCAGGATGGAGGATGTTATTTTCTCAGGAACAGAGAGCCGTAAGCCCATTGGTGCTGCCTATGTAGCCATTACATTTGATAATAAAGATAAACGTCTTCCTGTAGATTATGAGGAAGTGACTGTGGCAAGACGAGTGTACCGTTCCGGTGAGAGCGAGTATCTTCTGAATGGAACTCAGTGCAGAAGACGTGATATTGTAGAACTTTTTATGGATACGGGTATCGGTAAGGAAGGATATTCCATTATCGGTCAGGGCCAGATTGAAAAAATCTTAAGCGGGAAACCGGAGGACAGACGTGAGTTGTTTGACGAAGCGGCTGGAATCGTAAAATATAAAAAGAATAAAGAAGCCACAGAGAAGGCTCTTTTACAGGAACGCCAGAATTTAGAGCGTGTAACAGATATTTTAAAAGAACTGGAGAAACAGGTGGGTCCTCTGGAACGCCAGTCCAAGACTGCAAGGGAGTATCTTTCTTTAAGAGACCAGTTAAAATCCAGAGAAGCAAGATATTTTGTTTTATGGAACAGACAGTTAAAAACTGCCCTCGATGATCTGATCAGAAAGATTGAGATCATTAAGGCGGATCTTGCTGATAAGAATGATGAGTATGATAAGACCCGCCAGGAATATGAACGAATCGAAGCTCAGATAGAAGAACTGGAGAAGTCTATTGCGGAGGCAACAGAAGAGATTCACGGATGTGTTTTAGCGAAAGAGAAGGCGGAAGGACAGATTCAGGTCATTGAAGAGCAGATCCATACAGCAGAAGTAAACGAGGAACATAGAAAGACCAATGAAGCAAGACTTCTTCGTGTCATTCAGGAAAAAGAAGAGGAAAAAAGCAATCTTTTACTGGAACAGGAAGGGATTCTTCTCACAGAGGAAGAGCAGAAGAATTTAAAAGCAGATGAAGAGGCGGCACTTCTTTTAATCCAGGGAAGAATCCGTGAAATCCGGGATGAGATTTCCAAACATCAGATGAAGGTGCAGAGTCTCCTCGGCGAATCTGCTGGTAAGAAAGTAAGTCTGAATCGTTATGAGGTTATGGAAGAGCAGCTTCATTTCCGTAACAGTCAGATTATGAAAAAGAGCGTAGATGCTGCCAGTCAGATTGATATTTTTAAGGAAGACCTGGAGATCTGTGAAGAAGATGAGGCTGTGAATCAGGAAAATCTTGCAAAAGCGAAGGCGGTTCTTGCAGAGAGTGGAAGCAAGATTGAAACATATAAGGAAAAGGAAGGGGAACTTTCCCGTGCTTTCCAGACGGCCAACGAGAGATATCAAAGAGAACGCTCCAAACGGGAGACTCTTAAGAATATGGCGGAACGCTATGACGGTTATGGAATCAGTATCCGAAAAGTAATGGAGCAGAAAACACAGTTTCCGGGAATTGCCGGGGTTGTGGCTGACCTGATTCATGTTAAGAAAGAATATGAGACAGCCATCGAGACAGCTCTTGGCGGAAGCATCCAGAATATTGTTACAGATACAGAGGGAACTGCAAAGAAGATGATTGAGTATCTGAAAGCGGGAAAGTTTGGGCGTGCGACCTTCCTTCCTTTAGATGCCATATCCGGTACCAGTTTTAAGAGACAGGAAGTGTTATCGGAACCTGGTGTAATCGGACTTGCAAGCCAGCTTGTATCTGCAAAGGATGAATACAGGAATCTGGTATCCCATCTTCTTGGAAGAATTCTTGTCATGGATCACATTGATTCGGCATTAAAGGTTGCCAGAAAATACGGATATTCTTTCCGTATTGTTACGCTGGAAGGAGAATCTTTAAGTCCGGGCGGCGCCATGACCGGTGGTGCATTTAAGAACACAAGCAATCTTCTTGGACGCCAGCGTGAGGTAGAGGAGCTGACCAAATCTGTTGCGCAGCTAAAGGAGAAGATTTTTTCTTTGAAAGAAGAACTGGAATCAGTAAAAGCCTTAAGAGAAGAAGCTCAGGATAAGGAAACCAAAGCGAGAGAAGAATATCAGGAATTCCTTCTTTTAGAAAATCAGCTTTCCATGGAGAAATCCAAGTTAGAAGATCAGATAAAAGAACAGGAGAGAACCATCGCTTCTTTAAACCGAGAGAAGGCAGATATTCAGACCCAGCTTGATCAGATTAACAAAAGTAAGGAAGAAATCCGTAAGAAACAGGAAGCAATTGCTTCTGTTCAGGATGAACTGAACGAAGAAGAGGAGACTCTGAACCGTCAGTTAAAAGAAGAACAGGAGGCAGAAAGCGCTGCACAGGAAGCGGTTATGGGATATGCAATGCAGCTGACCGCATTAGAGCAGAAGAAAGCCTTTTTCCTTGAAAATAAAGAACGAATCGAGAACGAGATTACCCGTTCCAAAGAAGAACTTGCTAAAGAACAGCGCGATTCCTATGAGATGAAAGAAGAGCAGCGCAAACTCCGTAATCAGATTGAGCAGCTGAGAAAAGAGATTGTTCATTACGAGGAGATAAGAAAGGAAAGGGAAGAGGAACAGGCAGGGCAGATGAAGAGCAAAGAAGAATATCTTGGAAAAAACAAGGGATTCTTTGCAAAGAGAGAAGAATTATCTGCTGAGATCAATCGTCTCGATAAAGAAGAATACCGTTTAAGCGGCAGACTGTCAAAAGGAGAACAGGAAATTGAAGATCTGAAGCAGTACATGTGGGAAAGTTATGAGATGACTCTTGGCAGTGCTCCTGATTATTATAAAGAAGAGGAAGATATTTCCTTCTCCGAATTAAAGCAGACTATCAGTAATCTGAAAAAGAAAATCAACAGCCTGGGACCGGTCAATGTAAATGCCATTGAGGATTACAAAGAGGTAACAGAAAGGTATGAATTTCTAAAAGGCCAGTATACGGATATTCAGATTGCAGAGGGCAAACTGCTTGCCATCATCAAAGAACTGGATGAGGCCATGAAGAAGCAGTTCAAAGAAAAATTTAAAGAAATCAATGACATGTTCCATAAAGTATTTGCAGAACTGTTTGGCGGCGGAACAGGAACTTTGGAGCTGATGGAGGAAGATAACCTGTTAGAGACAGGAATCCGTATTACAGCCCAGCCTCCGGGAAAGAAACTTCAAAATATGATGCAGCTTTCCGGTGGAGAGAAATCCTTAACTGCCATTGCACTCTTATTTGCAATCCAGAACCTGAAACCATCACCATTCTGTCTCCTCGACGAAATTGAGGCGGCCCTGGATGATTCCAATGTAGACCGATTTGCAGCATATCTTAAGAAACTGACAAAAGATACCCAGTTTATTGTTATTACTCATCGAAGAGGAACCATGACAGCTGCAGATATGTTGTACGGTATTACCATGCAGGAAAAGGGTGTATCTACATTGATTGCTGTAGATTTAATTGAACATGAAATTGAGAAACAGGAGGCAGAATAAATGGAAGAAAAGAAAAAAGGATTTTTTAGTCGCCTTGTCAGTGGATTAAAAAAGACAAGAGATAATATTGCGGCTGGAATCGATTCTATTTTCAGTGGATTTTCAAGTATTGATGAAGATTTCTATGAAGAGTTGGAAGAGATTCTCATCATGGGAGACCTTGGTGTAGATACTACCATGGAGATCATCGATAACTTAAAAGATGAGGTAAAGGAAAGAAAAATCAAAGAGCCGGAAGAATGCAGGGAGCTTTTAATTGATATTATCAAAAAACAGATGGAAGTGGGCGAAACAGCCTATGATTTTGAAAAACAGAAATCTGTTGTACTTATGATTGGTGTAAATGGCGTTGGTAAGACAACATCCGTTGGCAAGCTTTCCGCTCAGTTGAAAAACGACGGAAAGAAAGTCATTATGGCAGCTGCAGATACGTTCCGTGCGGCGGCCATTGAACAGCTGACAGAGTGGAGCAACCGCGCAGGTGTTGACATTATTGCTCAGCAGGAAGGTTCTGACCCAGGTGCAGTTGTGTTTGACGCCATTCAGGCGGCAAAATCCAGAAAAGCAGATGTTCTTATCTGTGATACAGCAGGACGCCTTCACAATAAGAAGAATCTGATGAACGAGTTAAACAAAATCAACCGCATTATCGAGAAAGAATATCCGGATGCTTACAAAGAAACATTGATTGTTTTAGATGGTACAACAGGACAGAATGCTCTTGTACAGGCAAAACAGTTCAAAGAAGTAACAGATATTTCCGGGATTGTGCTGACAAAACTTGACGGAACTGCAAAGGGAGGTATTGCTATTGCAATCCAGGCTGAACTGGGTATCCCTGTAAAATATATCGGTATCGGTGAAAAAATCGATGATTTACAGAAATTTGACGCAGATGCCTTTGTAAACGCATTGTTTAAAAAAGGAGAGTAAGAGATGCTTACGTTAAAAAAATTTGAAGAGGCTTATGAAGTAGTACAGAAGGTGATCCTTCCTACCAAACTCGTAAAGAGTGATTATTTTTCCAATCAGACAGGAAATACAGTATATTTCAAACCGGAGAATCTTCAGCTTACCGGTGCATATAAGATTCGTGGTGCATACTACAAAATCAGCACTTTATCAGAAGAAGAAAAAGCGAAAGGTCTTGTAACAGCATCTGCCGGCAACCATGCCCAGGGTGTTGCCTATGCGGCAAAAGCCTATGGGGTAAATGCGACAATCGTTATGCCTACCACAACCCCTCTTATGAAAGTAAACAGAACAAAAAATCTTGGTGCGGAAGTTATTCTTCACGGAGATGTTTACGATGAGGCAGCAGAATATGCCAACAAGATCGCAGAAGAAAGAGGTGCAACATTTGTACATCCTTTCAATGATTTAGACGTTGCCATGGGACAGGGTTCCATCGCTATGGAAATTATCAAGGAACTTCCTACGGTTGATTACATTCTTGTACCAATCGGCGGCGGCGGTCTTGCAACAGGTATTTCTACTTTATGCAAACTTTTAAATCCAAAGATTAAAGTCATCGGTGTAGAACCAGCCGGTGCAGCCTGCATGAAACGTTCTTTGGAAGAAGGTCAGATTCTTACACTTCCAGGTGTAGATACCATCGCTGACGGTACAGCGGTAAAAACCCCTGGAGATAAGATCTTCCCATACATCAAAGAAAATTTAGACGGCATTATTACAGTAGAAGACCAGGAATTAATCGGTGCATTCCTTGATATGCTTGAAAATCACAAGATGCTTGTAGAAAACTCCGGTCTTCTTACCGTAGCGGCTTTAAAACATCTTGATGTGGAAGATAAAAAGATTGTATCTATCTTAAGCGGCGGTAACATGGATATTATTACATTTGCTTCCATGGTACAGAACGGTCTGATTGAAAGAGGACGTATCTTCACACTTACTATCCAGCTTCCTGACCTTCCTGGACAGCTTCACAAAGTATCCGGAATCATTGCAGAAGCACAGGGTAACGTAATCAAGTTAGAGCACAACCAGTTTGCTTCTCTGAACCGTAATCATCCGGTTGCTCTTACTGTAACAATCGAATCTTTTGGTATTGATCATAAGGAAAAGATTATTGCTGCATTGATGGATGCGGGTATGGATGTAAGAGAGACAGACACCAGAGGAGTATATTAAAAGTGAAATAATATTTAGAAAGAGTGATATGTTTGTATCGCTCTTTTTTTGTGTCATATTGACAATTATAATTGTAAATAATATACTATATTTACAATTAAAGTATAATAATGGGAGGGTAAGTATGACAAAGAGATTAAAAGATTATTTTTCAACGATTCGAGACAGGGAAGAAGTGTTGGCAGATATTTATGGAAACGAAAGTTTATTGGACATCTATGATTCATGGACAGAGGAACAGCAGGAATTGTTTTTGGCATACTGTACAGGTGTCAGAGGAGTAAAAATTCTTTATGATGAATTCTTTAAAATGATTATCAATCCAGAAAAGACTCCGGAACGTCTTGAGACGATACTAACTCTTCTAATAGGGGAAAGAATCAAGATTTTACAGGTGTTACCGAATGAATCTACGAGAATTGCGGCAGAAAAATCATTACTTGTTCTGGATATCGTGGTTGAATTAGAAAATGGAAGTATTGCTAATGTAGAAGTTCAACGTATTGGCTATGCATTCCCAGGACAAAGAAGTGCTTGTTATTCGGCAGATCTTTTGATGAGACAATATAAACGAACGAAAAAAAGAAAGAAGAAGAATTTCAAATATTCTGATATAAAAAAAGTATATACGGTGGTATTTTTTGAAAAGAGTTCTACAGAATTTCATAAATATGATGATATTTTTCTGCATAGATCAAAGCAACAGACGGATTCCGGTTTACAGATTGAATTGCTTCAGGAATATATTTTTGTGGCTCTTGACATCTTTAGAAATTATCTGCACAATAAAGGTGTGAGAAAGAATAATGAGCTTGAGGCATGGTTGACTTTTCTGAGTGAGGATAATCCGGAGTGGATTCTTAAATTGATTAACAATTATCCAGAGTTTGAGGAATTATATGAGGAAGTCTATCGTGTATGCCGGAATACGGAGGTTATGATGGGATTATTTTCTGAAGAATTATTAGAGATGGATAAGAATACTGTGGACTTTATGATTGATGAGATGCAGGATACAATTGATGCGCAGAAAGAAAAGCTGAAGAAACAAATTGAAGAAATCGATAAGCAGAACGAGATGATAGGGGAGCAGGAAAGAACAATCGGGAAGCAGAACGAGATGATAGGGGAGCAGGAAAGAACAATCGGGAAGCAGAACGAGATGATAGGGGAGCAG
>SVDY01000010.1:14617-75357 GCA_015057665.1 Lachnospiraceae bacterium
CAATCGGGAAGCAGAACGAGATGATAGGGGAGCAGGAAAGAACAATCGGGAAGCAGAACGAGATGATAGGGGAGCAGGAAAGAACAATCGGGAAGCAGAACGAGATGATAGGGGAGCAGAATAAGAAAATTGGAGAACAGGAGAAAGCAATCGAAGAAATGGCTGCCATAATTAAAGAATTACAGAACAAATTAAATAAGATTGGTCTTGAATAAGTTTTCCGAAGAGACAGGTCATTGGCCTGTCTTTTTGTTATTTTGCCAAATGTTGGATTGACAACGAATTTAACCAAAATTATAATAAATGAAGTGCTATAATATCCATAGCAAAAAAGAAAGTAAGAATAGAGGAATAATATATGAAACGAATCTTATTAATGGTATTTCGAAATCTTATTAAAGTACCATTTTACTGGTGCAAACTTTGTTACATGGCAGCTCATGTAGATAAATATACCGAAGAAGAGCGATATACTTTTTTAAAGAAAATCGTAAATATGGCCAATACTGGCGGAAATGTTACAATTAAAGCAACTGGTAAAGAGAATATTCCGGCTGAGAGTGGTTATATCATTTATCCAAACCATCAGGGATTATACGATGCACTTGCCTTGATTGATGTTATGGATGTACCTATTTCTGCAGTTATTAAGCAGGAAGCGGTAGGAATTCCGTTTATCAAGCAGTGTGTAGCTTGCCTGAAAGCGTTCGGTATTGACAGAGAAGACATTCGTCAGTCTATGCGAGTTATCAATGATGTAGTAAAGGAAGTAAAAGACGGACGTAATTATGTTATCTTCGCAGAAGGAACACGTTCTAAGATGGGAAATAAGCTGTTGGAATTCAAAGGTGGTAGTTTTAAAGCAGCCCAGAAGGCGAAATGTCCGATTCTTCCGGTTGCGTTGATAGACTCTTTTAAACCGCTTGACACAGATGATATTAAACCGGTTACGGTGCAGGTTCATTTTCTTCCTCCGATTCCTTATGAAGAGTATAAGGATATGAAGACGGTGGATATTGCCGTGGAAGTAAAGAGACGTATTGAAGAGACGATAGAGAAAAATATATAAAAGCTGTATCGTTATGTAGCTTATGAAAGAAAAGGGTAGGAATTTATTCAGTAACCTTAGGTCACAAGGTATTGTGACAATGCGGTTCCTGAATAAATTCCTACCCTTTTATTGTCCAATTAAATAATTTTCTATCTGTTTTTTTAATCCAGTCTGTTTCTTTTCATTTTCTGTCATGAGAGTACTGAGTTTGGAGACAGCTCTTTCAATCTGTGACTTTGTATCAGTGATAGTTTTTAAAGAACTTTTGATTCGATCCTGTACACTTAAATCAATGAAGATGTTGTCAAAGAAAAAGTCTGCAAATTGAGTAAGACCGTCGGCCTGTACATACAGATTACTGTAAATCTTCACATCAGCCAGTTCAGAACGGAAATAACGCAGTTCTGTCTGTAGAACATAAACAGAAGACTGGGCTTTGTTCATATAGTCGTGTTTTATGAGTGTTGACATAGTGCCGCCGCCGATGATATCCCACGTGCCCCAGTTGGAGGCTTTTCTGAGATTCTCGATTACATTGTTTGCTGCATAGAGACAGCGGTTGCCAGCTGACCAGGCTTCTCTGATTTCTTTTTCCTGAGTCTGACAAGTAATAAGCTCTTTTTCTAGTTTTAAGATTTCCTCTTTTTCAGGTGATTCGGAAATCTTTATTTCTTCTTTTTTGGCTTCCAAAGCGGCGCGATATTCTTTCTCAATGTCTTTTAGAGTAGCCCACTCGTCAGTTATCTGGGAGATTCTGAATGTTAAATCATTATATTCTTGAAGAACAGAGTCATATTTTAATGCCGCTTCATAGGCTTCTTTCTGTTCTTGAGTGAGTTTTTCGTTCAGTTTACCGGTCAATTTATAAAAAAAGTTGGAGAGACTTGGTTTTTCCAGTTTGGCTACATCTTCCTGTTCTTTGTTTTTCTCACATTTTAAGCTTAATAACTGTTTATCTAATTCTCGTTTCTGGTCGTAGAGATTATTCCGGGCAGCTTCCAGATGTTTTTTGCGGGCGGTCTGCTGCTGGAGATTATATAAATTTTCATCAAATAGAACCATAGTGCTCTCCTTTCTGTTAATTAAGAGATTCATTTTTCTTTCGATTATTATTAATAATTATATCAGATTTTTTTTACTATATCTATGAAACATCAGCATTGGATTTCTTAAGATTTTCTGTCTACTTGTCTTACTTTTAAAATAACCTGCATAGATAAAGTGCATATTTTATAAAGCACTTCATAAAATGTATATCAGATGTAAAACTAAGCAAGCCATGGAGGTGATTGATGTATCCGGGAGAACTTATCAGATATATGCCGGACAGGATGAAGTCGGCTTTTTTGAAAGCTGAGATTAACTGGGATAAAATAGAAGAAATACGAATCCGGACAGAAAAACCAATTTTTCTTTACATAAATAATCAAGAACTTATTCTGACCAGAGACGGAGAACTTTCGTCCGCTTCTTCTGAACAAAAGGAACGGTATATAGCATGTGAAAACGAGCTGAGACTAATCCTTGATAAAATCAGCGGTTATTCCCTCTACGCCTACGAAGATGAACTCCGTCAGGGATATTTTACACTGGAAGGCGGGCACAGAGTGGGACTGGCCGGTAAAACAGTAGTGGAACAGGGTGTTGTAAAGACTCTGAAAAGTATTCAGTTTTTAAATATCCGTATTGCTCATGAAAAACGAAATTGCGGAAAAAAGGCAGCAGGGAAACTGATTGAGAATGGATGGTTAAAACATACCCTTATTATTTCGCCTCCCGGATGCGGTAAAACTACGTTACTCCGGGATTTAATAAGGCTTTTTTCCGATGGCTTTTATTATGAAGAAAAAGGGGAACGAAAACGGTTTGAAGGAATAACTGTGGGAGTTGTAGATGAGAGAAGTGAACTTGGGGCTTCTGTAAAAGGAATTCCAACCATGGATCTTGGAATGCGGACAGACCTTATGGACGGATGTCCAAAACATATTGGAATTTTTATGCTTCTTCGTTCTATGGCACCAAAAATAATTGCCGTGGATGAAATAGGTGATGAACGGGATTTTGAAGCAATCAGACAGGCAGTCAACAGTGGCTGTATTATACTGGCTACTGCTCATGGGACATCCCGTCAGGAGATAGAAAAGAAGCAGGTATTTGCTTCTTTTTTGAAAGAACAGATATTTGAGCGTTATGTTGTTCTTTCTGGAAAAGAAGGAAAAGGAACCATAGAAAGAATCGAGGTGGCAGGATGAAATATTTGGGGTGCGTTCTCTTGTTTTTCCTTTTTACCTTTCTTGGAATGCATGCATCTTTTCAATTGGAAAAAAGAATAGGTCAGTTAAAAAGTCTGGAAAAGGCAGTCCTTTTCATGAAAAGAGAAATTGATTACAGGCTGTCTCCTATAGCAGATGTTTTATTACATACAGCAGAAAGAATAGAATATCCATGGAACCATTTTTTTGAAAATACAGGGCAATGTTTTCTGAACAGATCTGAGGAATACTGTTGCCTGGAAGAAATTTTTCAAAAAGAACTTAAAAAAATGAAATTCCATCATCCTTGGGAGAAGGATTTGGATATACTCCTGCGTCTTGGTAAGGGCTTTGGTGAATTAGATAAGAAAATGCAGCTCATGCAGCTAACTGTGGCTGAGGAGGAGATGAAAGAATTATTACAGGAGGCCCAGGAAGAAAAGAGGACAAAAGGGAAATTGTATCAGACTCTTGGTGTATGTATGGGAATTATGAGCGTAATTCTTATTATCTGACATAGACTTTTGGATTGTTTTTCCATAGGATGAAATTTTAGAAGGGATTTTAAAAAGATGAAAAATGTGAGGAAAGTATATGACGATTGTAATCATTTTTAAAATTGCAGCGGTGGGAATTATTGTGACCATTCTTTCCCAGGTTCTTAAATACAGCGGCCGGGATGAAAATGCATTTATGGTTACCCTTGCGGGACTTTTGATTATTTTGTCATGGATTCTTCCATATATTCAGGAGCTGTTTGAGATGATAGAGGATTTGTTTGCACTGTGATTCAGGAAAGGTTATGAAAAGTTGTTATGATTGTAAAGATTGCAATAATTGCTATTACCGGTGCATTTTTAACGGCCCAGCTTAAAAATCTCAAACCGGAATATGGACAGGTTCTCTTAATCGGCATGGGCGTGTTTCTTTTCTTTTTCGCATTATCCTATCTGGATGCCATAAAACAGATGATTGAAAAAATCACGTCTATGATTACCATTCCGAAAACCTATCTTGCTATTTTGATGAAAATGGTCGGAATTGCCTATGTCTGTGAATTTGCTTCGAATCTTTGCAAAGATGCGGGATGTCAGACGATAGGATCTCAGGTTGAGATGATCGGGAAGCTGTCCATGCTTTTAATCGGTATTCCCGTCATTACATCTCTGACGGATACGATCAGTTCTTTGTTTTAATCAGGTTCAAATGAGTCGTATGAGAATTAACAGATGGATCATAAAAGGAAGCCTTTTCTTACTGTGTTTGTTTCTTCCATCCTTTCGTGTGATTGGTGCAGAGCAAGAAGAAAAAGAGATGAGCGATTACATTCAAAAAGCGATAGAGGAAGCAGGGATTTCTTTTGATGAGATGGAAGAGGCATTAAGTCAATCTTCCTTAAAAGACAAGATTTCTTTTGATGAAATCATAAAAAAGATGTGGAAGGGCGAGACGGAAGAGGTTATAAACAGAATCGGAACTATCATAAAGGACAGTTTGTTTTTGGAATTATCCATGAATCGAGATAACTTTCTGCAGATTATACTTTTGGCAGTCTTTGCAGCCCTTTTTACAAATCTGGCAAGCGGTATGTTTTCTTCCAATCTGCAGGAAACGGGGTTTTTTACAGCCTATCTTGCCATGACGGGAATCATGTTACAATCTTTTTTCTTAATGCTTTCGGTGACAAAAGATGCACTTTATCAGGTCTTTGGATTTATGGAGGCATTTATCCCCGCTTATGCTATTGCAATTACTGTGGTAAGTGGAAGTGCCTCTTCCATTGCAGTATATGAAATCGTATTCTTCTTAATCAAAGGATGTCAGTGGATGTTGAAATCTTTCATTCTGCCTTTGATTGAGGTTTATATGATGATCGGCATTGTCAATTATGTCAGCGAGACAGACCGTTTCAGCTATATGGGAAATCTGATCAAAGATTCCACGCACAAGTTTTTAAAATGGGGAACAGGAGTTGTGCTTTCTCTGAATCTAATTCAAAACATGATTCTGCCGGCAGTGGATTCGGTAAAATTAGGATTATGGCAGAAAGGACTTTCTGCCATTCCGGGAGCGGGTGATATTATATCTGCTTTCACAGGCAGTATTCTTGGGGCTTCGGTTCTTATTAAAAACAGCATCGGTGCAGGCTGCCTGATTGTTTTGGTTCTTCTTTGTGCAGTTCCGCTTATAAAACTGATTGTTTTTGTTTTGTCTTTTTCTATCTGTTCTGCCTTTTTGCAGCCGGTCAGCGATAAACGGCTCATGGGTCTTTTACATATAACGGGGGAGAGCGGAAGACTTCTCATTCAGACATTAATTTCATGTCTGACTCTGTTTTTTATTACCATAGCCCTTGCAGCAGTTTCCACAAATATGAGGTTTTATGCGGGATGAACATAGAATACGCTGCAAAAAGTTTATAATAAAACGGAATTCAGAAAGCAGGTCCAAACAGAAAGGAGAGAAAAGAAAATGAAAGAACTGCTCACAGGCTGGATTGTGAATCTGACATTGGTTTCGATTTTGTCTTCTCTGATCACCAGGCTGCTTCCGGGAAAGAGCTATCTGCCCTATCTGAAAATATTTTGCGGTTTTTTGATGATTCTTACCTTATTTCAGCCGGTTTTAAAACTTTCCGGTCTGGAAGACGAGATAGAAATTCAGTTAAAAAAAAATATGTTTGAGGGCAATCAATATGAAATACAGCAACGTTTGATAGAAATAGAGGAGAAACAGAAAGAAGAATGGGAGAACCAGTACAAAGAATATTTGGAGGGACAGCCGGATGGAACAGATAATAAAAATGAAAGAGATGATTAGACAAATCGGTTATATCCGTCTCGTTCTTCTTCTTGTATGTGGTATTTTCCTTATCCTTGTGAGCATACCGGAAAAGAAAGAGGAGTTGACAGGAAAAGAAAATGATGACAATCAGCCTGTTACAGATTACAAAAATGATGAAAATGACATTTTCGTAGAAAAGATGGAAAATCGTCTGGCGGAAATTCTTGAGATGATAGATGGAGCCGGCAGGGTAAATGTGATGATTACCCTAGCTGCTTCCTCGGAAGCAATTGTAAACAAGGATCAGATTTATGAAGAGGAGGCAGACAGGGAAAATAGTGAAAATGGAAAAGAGAATACAAAAACAATCCGAAAGGAGGAGACCATTCTTTCAGAAAAAGAGGGAGATCTAAATCCCTATATTGTAAAGACTATGGAACCGGTGATAGAAGGGGTCATCATTGTGATGGAAGGAGGAGACAATTCTTTTGTTGCAAGCGCAGTAACAGAGGCAGTTCAGGCATTATTTCCTGTAGAAGCTCATAAAATAAAAGTATTAAAGATGGAGGATGGAGCATGAATCGAATTTTTAAGAAAAATCAGCTGATAATCACATCTCTTGCAATTATGATTGCCGTGGCGGGATACTTAAATTTTTCCGGGAAAGAAATCAGCATGCTGACAGATCATCAGGAAACCATGGTACAGAGCGTAAATGATGAACTTGATATACCGGAAGGGGAGATCGGGGAAGCTGTACTAACTTCCGCTTCCATAGAAAGCTATGTTGCAAATGCCAGGCTGAACAGGGAGCAGACCCATGCGAAAGCAAAAGAAAATCTGGAAAGTATTATTAACAATACTTCTATTGACCAGTCCCAGAAACAGGATGCCATCGATACTCTTGCCAATCTGTCTGACCGGATGGCAAAGCAGACGGCGGCGGAAGAACTTCTTTCCTCGAAAGGTTTTTTGCATTCTGTAGTAACGATAAGTGATGAAACAGTCGATGTAGTTGTTGCAAATCAGGATTTGTCTGCAGTATCAAGAGCACAGATTGAGGATGCGGTATCCAGAACCTGCAGCTGCGACCTGGATCAGATTGTGATTACCAAGATGAAAACAGAGGACTGATTCAAAAAACTGTTACAGAATAAGTAAAAAACAGGATTTAAAAAGTGGAAACACATATTAAAAACAAAAAGTTTGCAAAACAGCTAATCTCTGTTATAATGTAGGAGAATATGGGATACTATCGTCAAAAACAATTTTTGAATCTTTTTTTGAAAATGCTGTTTGAGGCAGATGAGAAGTACGTCCATGAGAAAGGAGATATTTAGTAATGGCTAGAGAAACAGAAAACAAAAATGTTTATAAATTACAGGAGAATACAAAATTCGGAGAAGTAAGAATCGCAGATGACGTAATTTCCATGATCGCTGCAATTTCTGCAACAGAAGTAGAAGGCGTAGCAGGAATGTCCGGTAATATTACAAGCGATTTAATCAGCAAGCTTGGTGTAAAGAACTTATCCCGCGGCGTGAAAGTGACTATCGCGGAAGAGAAAGTTTCCATCGAATTATCTCTCGAATTAAAATACGGCATCAGTCTTCCTAAAGTATGTGAAACTGTTCAGGAAAAGGTAAAATCCTCTGTAGAAACAATGACAGGTCTTACTGTAGATGAGGTAAATATCCGTATCGCCGGAATCGCTCTTGAGAAAGAATAATTCATTTAAGAGGAAGAGAGAACAAATGACTAGAAGTGAATTAAGAAAAAACATTTTTAAAATTATTTTCCGTATGGAATTCCATCAGGATGAAGCTATGGATGAACAGTTAAAGCTCCGTCTGGAAGAATTGGAAGAAGAAGGAATCCTGGAGAAGGAACTTACTTACATCGGAGAGAAAACACAGGCAATCATTGACTGTATCGATGAACTGGATGAAGTGATCGGCGCTCACAGCAAAGGATGGAAAGTGGAACGTCTTGGAAAGACAGAGCTTGCCATCTTACGCCTTGCTGCCTATGAGATCTTAAAAGACGAAGATATTCCAAAGAGTGTTGCTATCAATGAAGCAGTAGAACTTGCCAAGATGTACTCAAGTGATGAAGCACCAAGATTTATTAACGGAATTCTTGCCAAGATCGGATAAAAGGGTTAGAGATTTTGACAAAACGAGTTTTTACAGTCAGTCAGATCAATGCTTATATTAAACGCATGTTTTCAAGCGATTACATGCTTTCAAAGATTGCCATGAAGGGGGAGTTATCCAATGTGAAGTATCACTCCTCCGGACATATTTATTTTTCCTTAAAAGATGAGTCCTCCTCCATTGCCTGCGTTATGTTCGCAGGAGACCGAAGAGAAGGGCTTACTTTTCGTATGGAAAATGGACAAAGTGTCATTGTAAGCGGCCGGATCAGCCTTTATGAGAGAGACGGCACTTATCAGCTCTATGCAAGGACTGTGGAACTTGCAGGAAGCGGCGTACTCTATGCAGAATTTGAACGGCTGAAACAAAAATTATACGAAGAAGGTCTGTTTGACCACGAAATAAAAAAGGAGATTCCTGCATATCCTAAAAAAGTAGGAATCGTTACCGCACCTACAGGAGCTGCCGTACAGGATATTATGCAGATTGCAAAGAGAAGAAATCCTTATGTACAGCTTTACCTATATCCTGCCAAGGTTCAGGGAGAAGGTGCGTCCAGATCCATTGCCAAAGGAATCAGAGTACTGGATCAGATGGAACTGGACACCATTATTATCGGAAGAGGCGGCGGATCCATGGAAGATCTGTGGGCCTTTAATGAAGAAATAGTAGCACGAGCCATATTCGAGGCAAAAACTCCGATCATCTCCGGAACCGGTCATGAGACAGATACAACCATCGCAGACTATGCGGCAGACCTTCGTGCACCGACTCCATCGGCGGCATGTGAACTTGCCATTCCTGATATTTATGCGGTAATTGATAAACTGAATAATTATGAGAGAAGACTCTCGCTTTATATGAACGACAAGATCAGAAGACAAAAGGAAAGAATTGGTTCTTACGCTAAAAGCTTTCAGTATCTCCACCCGGAGAACCGTCTTCTTGACTATAAAATGACCCATGGAAGACTCCATGAACGGTTACTTACATCCATGGACAGAAAACTTGAGGCTTACAGACATGAATTTATGCTGAAAGCTCAGCGTCTTCATGACCTTTCCCCTTATCACAGACTGGTGGGAGGCTATGGATATGTGACAAAAGAAGAGAAACCGCTTTTATCAATCAGTCAGGTGGAAACGGCAGACAGAATCAGAATCCAGCTGTCGGATGGTTCTATGACTGCTGTAGTGGAAGAAACAAGGGAGGAACAACATGGCGAAGACGAAATTTCAGATAGAAGATGCCTATAGAGAACTGGATCAGCTCATTGCTCATTTGGAAGCGGAAGATACCAGTCTTTCTGAAGCATTTAACGATTATAAAAAAGGCATGAAACTGTTGGAAAAATGCCAGAGTACTTTAGATACCATCGAAAAAGAAGTGATTCTTCTTAAAGAAGAAGGAGGAATCTTATGATCGAAACAAGAATTGCCGCACAGGCAAAAGATATCGAGGAAAGAATTTATGCGTTTCTTCCGGAGATCGCCGGAAACCAGAAGATTGTTATTGATGCCATGCATTATACATTTAAGGCAGGCGGCAAGAGACTTCGACCTATGTTGATGGAAGAGACCTTCCGCCTGTTTGGCGGAGAAGGAAAAGTAGTAGAACCGTTTATGGCAGCCATAGAGATGATCCATACCTATTCCCTTGTTCACGATGATCTTCCTGCCCTTGATAATGATGATTACAGAAGAGGAAGAAAGACAGCCCATATTGTATATGGGGAGGATATGGCTATTCTTGCCGGAGATGCCCTTTTAAACTATGCTTTTGAGACAGCCTGCAAAGCGCTGGACGCAGAAGATGCAGATCCATTAAGAGTTGCAAAAGCATTACGTGTGTTATCTTCCAAACCGGGTATTTTTGGCATGATTGGCGGACAGGTTGCTGATGTAGCCTGGACCGGCCAGCAGATTAATTTAGAGCAGTTATTATTTATTCATAAATTGAAAACAAGTGCATTGATTGAGTGTTCTATGATGATTGGAGCAATTCTTGCAGGTGCTGCAGATGATCAGGTTGCTGCGGTGGAAAAGATTGCCGGCAATATTGGAATCGCGTTCCAGATTCAGGATGATATCCTTGATGTGACAAGTACCACAGAAGAACTTGGCAAACCGGTGGGAAGCGACGAAGAGCAGGGCAAGGTTACATACATTGCATTAAAAGGATTAGAACAGGCAAAAGAAGATGTAGAATCCTATACTATGGAGGCTATCGAAACTTTGGACGGTCTTCCATATGAGAATACATTTTTAAGAGAATTATTACTTTCCCTCATTCACAGAAGTAAATAAAAAGTGGGTGTATAGTTATGATAAACACGGATTTTGTATTAGACAGTATCCAGGAAATGAACGATATAAAGAAAGTTCCGAAAGAACGATGGGTTGAGCTTGCGGAAGAAATCAGAGCTTTCCTTCTGGAAAATGTTTCAAAGACCGGAGGACATCTTGCGTCCAATCTGGGAATCGTTGAACTTACTATGGCACTTCATCTTGTTCTTGATTTCCCTAAGGACAAGGTAGTTTACGATGTGGGCCATCAGGCCTATGTACACAAAATTCTGACAGGCAGAAAAGAGGAGTTTGCAACTCTTCGAAAGCTTGACGGTCTGTGCGGCTTTCCGAGAAGAGATGAAAGTCCTTCTGATGCATTTGGCGTTGGACACAGCTCCACGTCCATCTCTGCAGCTCTCGGTATGGCCATGGCCAGAAATATTATGGGAACAGATGAGACCATCGTAGCTGTTATAGGGGACGGAGCACTCTCAGGCGGTATGGCTTATGAGGCTCTTAACAATATGTCTCAGCTTCGCCAGCAGAAAAAGAATCTTATTGTAATTTTAAATGATAACAATATGTCAATTTCCGAAAATGTGGGCGGTATGAATACCTATCTTGATAAGATGCGTACTGCCAACGCCTATGTGGATTTTAAAGAAAATCTGGAAAAGGCTCTGGTGCATATCCCAGGTATTGGAGAGGGTGTGGCAAAGACCTTAAAACGTACAAAAGATTCCATTAAGCAGCTGTTTGTGCCGGGAATGCTCTTTGAAGATATGGGCCTTACTTATGTTGGTCCGGTAGACGGACACAACGTGGAAGAACTGGTAGATGTAATTACCCGTGCCAAGAATTTAAAAGAGCCGATTGTGATTCACGTCCGTACACAGAAAGGATATGGCTACGGATTCGCGGAGCGTTATCCATCCCGTTTTCACGGAATTGACGCTTTTGATATAGAGACAGGCAAGTCTGTAAAGAAAAAGGAAGTGGCTTCTTATACAGACTGTTTTGCAAAAAAATTAGTAAAGATGGCGGAGAAAGATGAACGCATCGTTGCCATCACAGCAGCTATGCCGACAGGAACCGGTCTGAATCTGTTCCAGAAGGAATTCCCAGACCGTTTTTTCGACGTGGGAATTGCAGAAGAACATGCTATGACATTTGCAGCAGGACTTGCGTCCATGGGAATGCGTCCGGTGATTGCTCTTTATTCTACTTTTTTACAGAGAGCCTATGACCAGCTGCTTCATGATGTGTGTCTTCAGAATCTGCCGGTGACGATTGCCATTGACCGTTCCGGAATTGTAGGGGCAGACGGTGAGACGCATCAGGGAATCTATGATATTTCCTATCTCTCTTCTGTTCCAGGTCTTACGATTATGGCACCAAAGAACCGCTATGAATTATCAGCCATGATGGATTATGCTGTAAAATTTGACGGTCCTGTTGCCCTTAAATATCCAAGAGGAAATGCTTATTATGGAATGAAGGAATTCCATGAGCCGATTCGTCATGGAAAGAGCGAGTTCATCAAAAAGGGTGAGAAAGTTGCAATTATCGGAGTGGGATCCATGATGGAACAGGCTCTTGATACCTGTAAGATTCTTGAAGAACAAGGATTCACGCCGACTCTTGTAAATGCAAGATTTATTAGGCCTCTTGATACAGAGATGTTAGAGGAACTTAAAAAAGATCATGAGCTGATCGTTACTATGGAAGAAAATATTGCTTCCGGCGGCTATGGCAGTGCGGTCACCTACTGGGCGGGACAGATGAAAGAACCGGTACGCATTCTTCCAATCAGCCTTCCTGACATTTATCTGGAACACGGAGGTGTGGATCAGCTCAAAGACCGTTATGGTCTGACAGCCGAAAAGATGGCGGAGAGAATAATAGAAACATTAAACAATTAATATAGAGGATTTTTATGAAACAAAGACTTGATATTTTACTGGTAGAAAGAGGACTTGCAGTCTCCAGAGAGAAGGCAAAAGCCATCATTATGTCCGGCATTGTGTTTGTAGACGGACAGAAGGAAGACAAGGCCGGATCTACCTTTGAAGATACCGTAGAGATTGAAGTGCGCGGCAATACATTAAAATACGTTAGCCGCGGTGGTCTGAAACTGGAGAAGGCCATGGAAGAGTTTGGCCTTACTTTAGATCATAAGATCTGTATGGACGTTGGTGCATCAACAGGTGGTTTTACAGACTGTATGCTGCAAAACGGCGCTGTGAAGGTGTACTCCATCGATGTTGGACATGGCCAGCTTGCATGGAAACTGCGCAACGACGAGAGAGTTGTCTGCATGGAACGTACGAACATGCGTTACGTGACTCCGGATGATATTCCTGATCAGATTGACTTTTCCTCCATCGATGTATCGTTTATCTCTCTTACAAAGATTTTACTTCCAGTTAAGAATCTTCTTGTACCAGAAGGAGAAGTGGTATGCCTGATCAAACCTCAGTTTGAGGCGGGAAGAGATAAAGTCGGTAAAAAGGGTGTTGTCAGAGACCGTAAGGTACATAAAGAGGTCATTGAACTGGTTTTAGACTATGCACAGGCCATTGGATTCGTTCCCTTGAATCTTGACTTTTCACCGGTAAAAGGACCGGAAGGCAACATCGAATATCTTCTTCATGTGAGAAATGGAGGAGAAGGCGTGGAAAAAGACTGGGCACGCCAGATTGATCTGGTTGTAGATGCTTCCCATCAGAAGCTTGATAAACCGGAATAAAAGATATAAAAATACATTAGATTCTTTTACAGACTGCTGTAATGGAAACTTGGAAAAGGTGGAAATAGGCAATGAAGAATTTTTTGCTGATTACAAATAAATATAAAGATAATGAATTGTCTGTGACACACCGGGTAGTAGATTATTTAAAAGACAAAGATGCAGAATGCCAGGTGCTCTCAGAATTGGGAAGCGAATATGAGGAACTTCCGGAACTTTCAGAAGAGGTAGACTGTATTCTTGTAATTGGCGGCGACGGCACTATGCTGCAGGCTGCCAGGGTTGTGGCAGGCAAGAAGATTCCTATGATAGGGATTAATAAAGGAACCCTTGGATTCCTAACGGAGATTGAAGTCAGTGAACTGGAGGATGCCCTTGATCAGATTCTTTCTGATGATTATCAGATTGAAGAGAGAATGATGTTAAAAGGTGAGATTTATCATGAGGGGGAACGGGTGAATCAATCTTTGGCACTAAATGATCTTGTTATTACAAGAAGCGGTATCTCCCGAATCATCGAATGCAGGATTATGGTAAATGGAAGGCCTATGAATACTTTTAATGGAGATGGTCTGATTGTATCTACGCCGACTGGTTCTACAGGATACAATCTTTCAGCAGGCGGACCTGTAGTTGGACCGAATGCGGATATTGTTTTGTTGACACCGATTTGTCCTCATTCTCTCGGCGTACGGAGTACTGTACTGGCACCGACAGATGATATCTGGATCGAAATCGGCAGAACAAGAAAGACCCAGAAGGAAGAGGCAGTGGCTACCTTTGATGGGCAGACAGGGGTATATCTTACACCGGGAGACCGGATCCATGTAAGACCAGCCTTTGAAAAACTCTACCTGCTTAAAATACGTGAACATAATTTTTACGAGATTTTAAGAGGTAAATTGAAAAAACAACAGGAAGTGTAAGAAGATGAAGGCAAAAAGGCAGGAAAAAATCATAGAAATTATAGAACAATATAATATTGAGACCCAGGATGAACTGGCAGACAAGCTGGCGGAAGCAGGTTTTCAGACTACTCAGGCTACCATATCCAGAGATATTCGAGAACTGAAGCTTACCAAACTGGCTTATCCTGGCGGAAGACAGAAGTATATTGCTCTCAAAAACAGGGAACTACATATCGATAAAAAATACAAGAGAGTTCTAAGTGATGCCATTACAGGAATGGAGCCTGCCCAGAATATTATTGTAATCAAGACGGTTTCCGGCATGGCAATGGCATGTGCAGCTGCAATCGATTCTCTGGCAATTGAAGGTGTTGTGGGTACAATTGCAGGAGATGATACCATTATGTGTATCGCAAAAGACAATGCATATGCAGTAAGTGTTATTGACAGCTTAAAAAGGGAAATCGGATAACAGATAAAGGAAGTGCAGCGTGTTACTTAATATACATGTAAAAAATATGGCTTTGATTGAAGAAATCGAAGTTGATTTCGCGGAACATCTGAATATTCTGTCCGGTGAGACAGGTGCAGGTAAGTCTATTCTTCTCGGTTCTGTCAATGCAGCCCTCGGTGCGAAAGTATCCAAAGATATGATTCGCAAAGATGCAGAATATGGCATGATCGAACTTGTATTTTCCGTAGAGAGACAGGAAATCATAGATAGAATCCGTTCTCTAGACATTCCTGTAGATGAGGATGGAATTGTAATCATTTCCAGAAAGATTATGAAGAACCGATCCATCAGTAAGATTAACGGAGAGACCGTGACTCTTTCTATTTTAAAAGAAGTCTCTTCTTTATTGATTGACATTCATGGGCAGCATGAACATCAGTCTCTTTTGAATAAGAAGATTCATCTGGAAATCATTGATTCCTATGGAAAGAAAGACATTGAACCTGTAAAGGCTCAGGTGGCAGAAGCTTATTGCAGATACAAAGCTTTGGAAAAAGAATTAAAGGCAGCAGACATCGATGAGGAAGAACGTCTTCGTGAAATCAGTTTCCTGGAATTTGAGATTCAGGAGATTGAACAGGCAAGACTAATGGATGGGGAAGATGAGCTGTTGGAAAAAGACTATAAGAAGATGTGCAACAGCCGCGTTCTTATGGAGTCTGCCGGAGAAGTATACCGTATGCTTGGCTACGACGAATCTCATTCTGTTGGCAGTATTCTTGGACGTGCGGTAAGACAGTTTTCTTCTGTTACAAGACTGGATGAGGAAGCTTCCTCTATGGGAGAGCAGTTAGAACAGCTTGACAGTCTCTGTAATGATCTAAATAGAGAACTATCCGATTATCTTATGTCTCTGGAATTTGATGATGAGGCATTTAAAGAGACGGAAGACAGGATCAATCTGATTCATACATTAAAATCCAAATACGGCAATACGATTGATAAGATTAAAGCTTATCTGAATAAACAGAAAGCCCGCTTAAATGATCTTACTCATTTAGAAGAGCGGATTCAGGAACTGAGTTATGAGACAGAGAAGGCGAGACAGGAACTGGATAGTCTTTGTGCACAGCTTTCCAAACTTAGAACCTTTGCCGGCGGTGAACTGGCAGCAGGCATCAAAGAAGCACTTATTGATCTTAATTTCCTCGACGTTGCATTTGAGACAGCATTTACAAAGATGAACGGATACACAGCGGATGGATATGATGAAGCCTGTTTCATGATTTCCACGAATCCAGGGGAAAATTTAAAACCTCTTCCGGACATTGCATCCGGCGGTGAGCTTTCCCGTATCATGCTTGCTATAAAGTCTATTCTTGCCAAAGTGGATACCATTGATACACTCATCTTTGATGAGATTGACGTTGGAATCAGCGGTCGCACGGCACAGATGGTATCGGAGAAGATGTCTCATATTGCGAGAAACCATCAGGTTATTGCAATTACCCATCTTCCACAGATTGCAGCTATGGCAGACAGCCACTATTTCATTGAAAAAAAGGCAGAAGATACCAAAACTACCACATCCATTATCCGCCTTTCCAGAGAAGGTTCCGTAAAAGAACTGGCCAGAATGCTTGGCGGCGTGGAGATTACAGACTCTGTCTTGGTAAGTGCCAATGAGATGAAAGATATGGCAGAGAAAGTAAAATCATACTGATTGAAAAGGCAGTGAATTCAACATAATACTTTTTAGAACAGAATGTGAATGCAATCCATGCATGTTACATTCAAAGTCGGTTTTGCCGGGTTCTAATAAAAGGAAAGAAGGAACTGCCATGAAATATAATATCAATTATAAAAAAAGGCAGGGCTTATATCGGGTCCTGCTTCTTTTTTTCCTCATTTTTGATTTTTGCTGTCTGGGACTTACCTTTTATCTGGATGGAAAGGAGCTAAATGAGAAAGTAAACATTTCTGATGAAACCTATCTGTCATCCGGCAAAGTGTCCCATGAAAAGATGGTGATCCCATGCGGCCTGCCCGTAGGAATCTATGTAAAAACAGAAGGTCTCCTTGTGCTTGATACCCAGATTCTGACATGTTCCGATGGGTTAAATTATGAGCCGGCGAAAAACATTGTAAAAGCAGGAGATTATATTTTCCGTGTGGATGGAGAAAAGGTAGAATCGAAAGAAGAACTGCAGGACTTGGTCGAACAAAGCGGTGGTAAAAAAATGAAGTTTGATATAGTGCGTGAGGAGGAGACTATTACAGCTGCCATGACTCCGATCATGACGACGGATGGAACCTACAAGCTTGGAATCTGGCTTCGAGATGATACACAGGGACTGGGAACCATCACTTATATTGATGGGAATCGTTTTGGCGCATTGGGGCATGGAATCAACGATTATGATACGGGTACCCAGATGGAGATTGAAGAGGGAAGTCTTTACCGGGCTCGGATTCTTTCGGTGAAAAAAGGCGAAAGCGGAAGTCCGGGAGAACTGGTGGGTCACGTTCAGTATGGAACAGAGGAATACATCGGACAAATTGAGTCAAACCGTGAAGAAGGCATATACGGAACCATCGAATGTGATGTGGGAAATCTGACATCCAATCAGAAAATGCCCATAGCAAAAAAAGAAGAAGTGAAAAAAGGAAAGGCCTATCTCCAGTTTGTACTTGAAGGAGAATCGAAAGACTATCAGATCCGGATATTGAAGGTGGACCGGTTGGAAAGAAATAAAAAGCAGGGGATATTGTTTGAGATAGTAGATAAGGAGTTGCTTAATAAGACCGGGGGAGTTGTGCAGGGAATGAGTGGGAGTCCCATCATTCAGGATGGAAAATTGGTGGGTGCAGTTACTCACGTTCTTGTAAATGATCCGACGAGAGGGTATGGGATTTTTATTGAAAATATGCTAAAGCATTGAGTTATGCAAAGGCTCTAAAAAAAGAATTTTGAGAAAGCTTGTTTGACATAATACAATTCTGTGATATAATAACCTAGCAAAAATTACAAAATCCGCCTGATTGCAGACGGATTTTATTATGTGAACAGGAGTTTTTATTATGTGGTTATTTTTTACACTCGTAACGACTTTGCTGTGGGGTGTGGCAGAGCTTTTTTATAAAAAAGGCTCCCATGAGAATGAAAGATACGATCATTTAAGAGTATGTGTTTTAGTCGGAGCAGTTATGGGAATTCATGCGGTATTTACACTGCTGACTTCTGACATTGGATATGATCCGATGAATATCATCGCGTACTTACCGGTTTCTTTATGTTACATTTTATCCATGGCATGTTCTTACTTTGGTATCCGATTTATCGAAGAATCCTTAGCAGATCCGATTGAAAATACTGCCGGAGCGATGTGCTCTATTATGTGCGTGGTATTTTTACATGAAAGGATTGAACCTTTAGTATGGGTTGGTATCGCTATTATCGTCATCGGTATTATTGGCGTAAGCTACACAGAAAACAGTGCGGAAGTTAACAGAAAAGAAAGACTTGGCAAGAAGCTTGCTGTAATTGCATTTGCAATGCCATTTTGCTATGCAGTGATTGATGCACTTGGAAGTTTCCTTGACATCTTCTTCCTTGAAATGGAGACAAGCCCATTGATTGGCATTACAGAAGAAAGCATTGAATTAGTAGCCAATGTTTCTTACGAATTGACCTTTGCAATCGTTGGTCTCATTTTATTTGCCTTTATGAAATGGAAACGTGTGAAATTCGAACTTCCAAAACAGAAGGACAAAATGATTGCTGCTGTATGTGAAACAGCCGGTCAGCTTACATACGTATATGCCATGAGCGGAAATGGAGCTATTGCTGCGCCAATCCTTTCCAGCGTATGTGTTGTTTCTTTAATCTTATCCAGAATTTTCTTAAAGGAAAAACTGACAAAGAAACAGTACTTATTTATCGCCATCATTATTGTAGGTATTTTAATGCTTGCAGTATTAGAGGGTGAATAAATAGGAGAAGTAAGGGAATGAAAGTAATCGATTTGACTCATACAATAAAAGAAGACATGCCTGTATATCCAGGCACAGAAACTCCAAAACTTACAACTGCCAATACTTATGAGAAAGATGGATTCAAAGAAACCAGAATTTCTATGTTTTCTCATACCGGAACTCACGTGGATCCGCCGGCACATATTTTTGCAGGAAGAACAACTCTCGATCAGTTTCCGGCAAGCCAGTTTATCGGGAAAGCTTTGGTTATTAATTGCAGTAAATTAAAAGAAGGGGAACCGATTACAATGAAACATATTCTCCAATATGGAGAAAAAGCAGAGAAAGCGGAATTTCTATTATTTCATACAGGATGGGATAAATATTGGGGAACAGAAGATTATTTCGGCAATTATCCATGCATTGATATGGAAGTCCTTGATTATATTCTGGAAGGTGATTATAAAGGTATTGGTTTTGATGTGATTGGATTGGATCCCATTGATGATGTGGAATTAACACGCCATAAAAAGTTATTCCAGGATAAAGATATATTGAATATGGAAAATCTCACAAATCTGGATCAGTGTGGAGAAGAACTTTTTTGGTTCGGATGTTTTCCCTTAAAAACAGAAGACAGTGATGGTGCACCCATTCGCGCCATGGCATGGTTTGAATAATCACCGGAAGCACCAGAAGGTGCATTCCGGGATTGTAAGCGGTCGCCAAGGTCCCGAGCAAGCTCGGACTTTGGCTCGTCGCCAGCACAAAAAGCCCCCCGGAAAGAAAATCCGGGGGTTTATTATTGCATGGGAAATTGCTCCGAATTTCTTATGCAACAAAAAATAATTGTTAGACAGGTATTAATATTCGTTGCGTTTCTTAATAGTAAGAACAGCACCCATGCACATAAGAGCTGCAACGCCGGCAATTACATACACGCTTACACCATCATCGCCTGTAGATGGAGCCTTGTCATTTTTATCGTCTGCAGGAGGAGTCACGGTATCTTCTGTAGATGGTTCATCTGTAGAAGGTTCGGAAGATTCTTTACCACAGAGATTTTCCTTTAACTGAGCGATTTCAGCATCTGTAAGACCAAGAGATTTGATGTATTCTTCTGCTTCTATTGCAAGATCTGCGGTAGCAAGAGCGGTTGCTGCACGGGCTGTTTTAGCTGTTGCTGTAAGTTCAAATGCACTTTCAAGCGTCTTAATGATATTGCTCTGTGCGATTGCATTGTATTTATCGGAATCTTTTTCAACACCGTAGTAGTTGATGTATGTTACCATATAATCTTCCACTACTTCTTCGTAAGTTGCACCTGTAAGGCATTCTAATAATGCATTTACAAAACCTGCACGGTCTTTGCCTTCTGTACAATGAACAGCGTATACGCCTTCATTTTCTGCGAAGAAACGTAAACCTTTTGCAAGACCTTCTTTGAAATCATCTGCTGCGAAGTCCACACCAAGATTTAAGTAAATTACATTCTGTTTAGAGTAATAAGTATCAGCAAATCCTTCATAAGATTCTGCTGTTGCTTTATCATCCGCTAAGTTCATGATTACAGTTACGCCTGCTTTTTCCAAAGCTGCGTCTGCATATGCGTTACGTCCTAATTCAGGATTGATAGGAGAGGAAGTACGGTAGAGTTTGTTGTCACCGATGCCTGTTGTTGTTACTTCACGGAAGTTTGCAAATTCTTCATCAGAAAGGTGTGCATAATCTTCACGGTTATTTGTACGATTCAGTTCGTGAAGGATGTATTCTGCCATGTAACCTTCTTTTTCTGCTAATTCGTATGTAACATCTACAGGGAATGTTACACCTTCGCATGCTGTCCAGCTCCAGTTGCCATCGGCATCTGTTGTCTTTGTTGCCAGTCCGTATGTTTCGCCGAAGTTCCCCATGTTAATAGCCAGGGAAACATAACCTGTAGGAGTTCCTTTGTCTGTTTTTTCGAGGATGATAGCAGGTTTGCCGCTGTCTACATAAGAATAGGTAGGTACGACCGGTAATACTAATTCCTGATCAAGGAATTTTACGGTTACAAGGTCACCCCAGGTGAGACCAAGTTCATTTACAAAATTATCTGCAGTACAGTCTGTGTATACATTACCGTATTTTGTGAACCAGATATTATTGTCAAGGCCGCCAATGACAATCTTGCCGTCCCATTCTTCTTCTTCACCGGCAGTTACAGTAATACGTCCGTCACCTGTTACCTCAGCATAGTTAATTTTGAGACCAGGATATTTTGCATTAAGAGGGCTGTTGTCCGCTTTGATTGTGGCATTTTCAAATGCCTGTACATAATTAGCGAGTACCATATAATCTTCCATGACATAGTCAAGAACATTAACAGCACCGTCAAACATGGCAAAACCGTCACCTAAGTCACGGAGTGTATAGTTATAACCTGCAAGGTTGTAGGCAGCAGTAAGATCAAGAGGCTCATATGCCTGCTTTTCTTTGTTGTAAATCTGTACATTTTTTACACGGTATTCACTGGTAGGTCCGCCAATCCAGACACCTTTGTCGTCCGCCTGAACAGTAGATGGGATTGTGCCGTCTACTTCATATGTCACACCTGCTGTATGAAGGAACCCTCCTACTTCAACATCAGGAGCCTGTTTTGCACCCCATTCCAAAGCGTCAAGAAGCTGCTGGCCTGTGATTGTCTGTAAGCATGCAACGTTACCGAATGTGTGGATTTCTTTACATAATTTGTATGTTAAATCGCCGGTAATTGCTTTATTACGAACGCCGCCGCCGTTCATGATGGCTACGTCTACGTCCATATCCATGTTATCGAAAAGGAAGTAAAGAGCATCTGCAGCAAAGGCACCTGTATTTGTGCCCTGTTTACGAACGAGACGGTTGCCCTCTCCATCGTAATTGTCAAAGGTTACTTCTGCAGAACCGATCTTTTGGCCAAGTTCTTCGTCAACTGCGGTCATCCATGCTTCTTTGATGGCTTTTACTTCTTCATCAGGAGTGGAAGATACAGTAATAGTGTTGTCGGCAGCTAATAATTCAGTTGAGATGTCACCAGTTTCAGAATCAATAATCATCATTCCGATGGCATTAAAATATTCACCGGTCTGTGTGAGTAATACATTATTTCCTGCTTCATCGTCCACGTTTTTACCAACGACTGTAGAGTGGGAATGTCCGTCGATAAAAGCAGTAAGTCCTGTAACATTGGCGATGGTTTCTTCACTTGTCCAAGGCTTGGAGGAAAGATCGTCTCCTAAATGTCCGAGAGCGATAATTTTAGTTGCACCGTCTGCTTTTGCATCGTCGATAGCAGCCTGTACATCGGCATAAAGTTCTTCACCATCTGTACCGCCTCCGATTCCATAGATGTAATTGCCGTTTTCATCCTGGAAATAAGCAGGTGTGGATTTTGTGAAAGATTCAGGTGTTGTGATACCGATGATTGCAACTTTTTCTTCACCCAGTTCAAATATTTCGTAGGCAGGAAGAACAGTATCACCTTTTACACCGGAGGCTTCTTCATAGAAATTACAGGAAACATAAGGGAACTGGGCCCAGTAATCAGTTACATTGATACGGCCTTCCATACCGTAATCAAATTCGTGGTTACCAAGTGTTGCAAGGTCATAGCCTGCGGCGTTCATAAGGTCAATGATAGTCTTACCTTTGTCCATGGAGCCGTAAGCTGTCCCCTGAATGTGGTCACCTGCATCTACAAGAAGTACGTGATTGTAGAGTCCCTGAAGATAGGTTTTTACACCGGCGATGGTATCATAGCTTAAATTGCCATCGATGTAAGTGTGGACATCGTTTGTATAAAGAATGACGATGTCGTCAGATTTTGCCTCTTCTGCATGTACAGGTACTGTAAGGGACAGTATAAGCATCATGGCAAGAAGAGCAGAAAACAGTCTGCGCATAATGATTCTCTCCTTTCATTTGTGTTATTCGCAACGGTTTATCATTATTAAAATAAAGGAAAAAGGGGAAAGATACAAGGGAATCGATAGAAGATATGGTGTAAAAAAATGCAATTGAGTGATAAAAACTGGAAATCCGTTGACTGAAATTACTTTATTTATGCTTGCAGGATTTATTGTGGGCTCGCGGCTGTCATCTATATTATTTTATTAATCAGCCATATTGACAGCAGTATGTATCTTTATTCCGTGATGCGGGCTTTCCAGACGATCTTTAGTGTCTCCATTGCCTGGTTTGTCAATGATAGATTTGATTGACGGATGCATTGATTTTGATAAGGCGCTCCGTGATCCGGACCGACCGGATTATTTTCTTCCGGAATATGATTCCGGAGACCATCTGCATCCTAGCAAAAAGGGTTATGAGAGAATGGCGGCGGAAGTGCCGGCTGAGTTATTAAAATAGTAATAAAAAGGCTGTTAAGGTATGGGTTGTTTTTTAGAAACTTGATTCGATTACAGCCTTTTTTGTATTTTATATGATGCGGTATTTTCGGGTTTATGATAAGATAAAAAAGAGGGACCATAATCATATGGAAGGAGAATAATATGGAAAAGAATCAGAAATGGGTCAGTTTCTGGGGAGACGCTGTGAGTGTTGCGGAAAATAGGCCGGAACGTTATGCCAAAGATATTACACTTCGATATCCGCTCTATGTACCATTTGCAGGAAGTGCCATAAGATTGACCTTTGATAATTATTGCGGGACAGAAGATGTCACAATCAGCAAAGTAAATATCTGGTATGACGGTGCAATTTATCCGATCTATTATCAGGGTGAGAGACAAATGAAGATTCCTGCAGGGGAACGAATCGTGACAGATCCGCTGGAGATTACTTTTGATGGAAGAGATCATATTGATGTAAGTTTCTACCTGGGTGAATTTACTTTGATGCGTTCTGTCGTATATACAAGCGGACCGCTTTCAGAAGGAACTTATGCGAATGGAGATCAGACTGAGAATGAGGTCATTGATAAGATGATTTCAAGAAAAACACAGCTCTTTTATTTCCTAAGTAATGCGGCTATTTTAACTGAAGATAAGAATCGCGCCATTGTCTGTTACGGTGATTCCATTACTGCTCAGGACTGGCCGGATTATTTGACTTTGCGTTGTTCGAAAGAAGGCTTTCGAAATACGGCGGTTATCCGACGCGCTACAAGCGGCTCCAGAATTTTAAGACAGTATGATTGTATTATGTATGAATCTTATGGATTGTCCGGTGAGAACCGATTCCATCATGAAGTGCCTACAGATGGAGCAGATGCCGTAATTATTCAGCAGGGAATCAATGATATTATTCATCCGGTTGGAGAATTTACCAATGTTTTCCGTCCAATGAGTGACCTGCCTACCGTGGAAGAATTGATTGATGGATTGAAAGGATATATCGAGAAAGCAAGAAGCTATGGATACAAGGTATATGTGGGTACCTTGCTTCCGATGGGCGGCTGGAGAACGGATGCTCCGTTCCGTCAGGAGATGCGCCATGCATACAATGATTTTATCCGTACTACAGATTTGATTGATGGTTATATTGATTTTGATAAAGCATTAGAAGATCCGGACAGACCGAATCATTTCCTTCCGGAATACGATTCCGGAGATCATCTGCATCCTAGTAAGAAGGGATATGAGAGAATGGCGGCAGAAGTGCCGGTAGAGTTACTGAAATAATGGTTTCGCAATAGCTGAAGATGATTGGTATTTGTTTTCAATGGTATCTGTGGAAAAAGAATATTGTAGTACCAGATAGTTTGATTAATTTGATTTGAAAATCATAAAAATATATACTGGTATAAAAAGCATATGAAAATACCCGAGAACTGTGTTGATTCTCGGGTATTTTCATGTTGTTTTTTTATCTATATATTTTCATGCATTTTAAAGTGTTATTTTGAGATGTTTTATAACAGTATGTGGGTATTAGAATCAATTTTTTATGTCAGTACCAAAAGAGCGAGACTTGAATTCCCAAATAGCGGTTTGACAAGCTCAATATTTATCCTAAATTAAATAGAATAAACGATTTCTCCACCGCAGATAGTGTAATAAATCTTTCCATCTAATGTCATACCCATAAATGGTGTGTTAGAAGACTTGGACAGTGTAGAGTCATATACCCATTCTTCTTCCGGATTGAAAATAACAAAATCCGCAGGAGCTCCGACAATGGCATTACCTCCCGGCAATTTGTAAAGTTTCGCTGGATTAATTGTCATCTTTTCCAATAATTCCATAAGAGTAAGGTGTCCCGGTTTTACTAAAGATGTAATTCCAAGACCTAAAGAGGTTTCAAGTCCTGTAATTCCGCTTGGTGCAGTCCACATTGGTTCTTTTGCTTTTTCCTCTTCGCTGTGAGGTGCGTGGTCTGTAGCAATTAAATCGATTGTGCCGTCTTTTAATCCTTCAATGATGGCCAGACGGTCTTCTTCCTTACGAAGAGGAGGGTTCATCTTGGCAAGGCTGCCATATTTGATTACTGCTTCATCGGTAAGGGTGAAATGATGAGGAGTTGCTTCTGCGTGAATATTTGCGCCGAGAGCTTTGGCATTACGGACTAAGTTAACGGATACACCGGAACTGATATGCTGGATTACGGTGTGAGCACCGGAGCGGAGGGCAAGCATGCAGTCTCTTGCAACCATAGATTCTTCCGCGATAGAAGGAGAACCTTCAATGCCAAGGTGTTCGGATGCAATACCATGATTAATTCCGTTCTGGGAGATAAATGCAGGATCTTCTTCATGAAGGCTGATAGGGTAATCAAGGGCAGCCGCTTTTTTCATGGCATCAAAGCAGACAGAAGCATCCACGATAGGAATTCCATCATCGGTAAATCCACAGGCGCCGGCATTTGCCAGTGTCTCAAAATCTGTCATTTCTTCCCCTTTAAATCCTTTTGTTACAGCCGCAGCCTGATAAATGCGGATTTTTTCTTCTTTTGCACGGGTTAAAATATCTTCTAATATTTCCACAGAATCAACAATCGGTTTAGTATTGGCCATACAGACAACGGAAGTGAATCCGCCTTTTGCGGCACAGAGAGAACCGGTGTGTAAGTCTTCTTTGTAAGTGAAACCTGGGTCGCGGAAGTGGATATGAGTATCAATGAGGCCTGGTGCAATTGTAAGGCCTTTAATGTCAAGAATTTCTTCTGAATCAACAGCAGTGAGGTGACCAATTTCTGTGATAATACCGTCCTTGACACGGATATCTGCCTGTTCTGATGTATTTGTAGCTGGATTGATAAAAAATCCGTTTTTAATAAGCATAATAGATTCCTCCATCAAATATTTGATATGAACTGATTTTCATAATATCAAAGTTATTTCTAGTATTCTAACATAGTTCACAGTGTTTGAACAACGATGAATTGTCTAATCAAGCAAAATACAGGAAACATAGCTTTTAAGTTGCATCAATAGGAGAAAAATAATAAAATAAAACAGAGGTTATCTGGTTTTAGATAGAAACGGAGACAGAACATGAAGGAACGGAACAAAAATAATATAAAAGCAGTATTTTTTGATATAGATGGAACGTTGTTTTCCCATACTCAGAAAAAGATTCCGGAGAGTACCTTAGAATCTTTGGACAGATTAAGGAAGAATGGGATTCTTATTTTTCTTGCAACCGGAAGATCTTTAGATGAGCTTGATAAAATGTCGGTTGGTGACATTCTTTTTGATGGCTATGTCATGATGAATGGACATATGTGTTATAACAGAAAACGGGAATTGGTTCATAGTCTGACTATGGAGAAAGAAGACTGTGATATTTTAGTAAAATTATTTGAGGAGAAAGCGCTTGCTATGAGTATTGTGGAAGAGGACAGAATGTATCTCAATTATGTTGATGATATGGTCCGGCAGATTCATGACGATATCACAACAGAAGTACTTCCCATTGGAGAATACAAGGGCGCTGACATTTATCAGTTTATCCTTTTCTATCCTTCAGAAGAATGTGGAAAATGGCTGGAAGGAACGAAGAAATGCAAAATTCATTATTGGCATCCCATGGCGGGCGACATTCTTCACAGTGACAGCGGAAAAGCAGCGAGTATTGAGATTATTCTTCCGTTTTACGACTTGGTGAAAGAGGAAATTATGGTTATTGGAGATGGAGAAAATGATATCGATATGATTGAATATGCAGGCATTGGAGTTGCCATGGGGAATGCAGATGATAAGGTGAAAGAACATGCAGACTATATAACAACACATATTGATCAGGATGGTATAAAGAACGCTTTAGAACATTATAATTTGATATAATCAAATAAATGAAATATAGATAAAATGAGCAAACAAAGGAGAAAATTATAAATGAACACAGCAGTTTATGAAAACTACTTGAATATTTTAAAAGCAGAACTGGTACCTGCACTTGGTTGTACAGAACCGATTGCAATTGCCTATGCTGCTGCAAAAGCAAGACAGGTTCTTGGATGTTTTCCGGAACACATGGAGATGCACTGCAGCGGTAACATTATTAAAAATGTAAAAGGTGTAACCGTGCCAAATTCCGGCGGGTTAAAAGGAATCGACGTGGCAGCCATTCTTGGAGTCATTGGCGGCAATGCGGACAAGGCTTTGGAAGTATTAGAAGGAATTACTGCAGATCATATTGAACAGGCAAAAGAGCTGGCCGAAGACCATATGTGTGACTGTTTCTTGGTAGAAGATGTGGCAAATCTTTATATTGTGGCCAAAGTAATGGCTAAGGGCCACTGGGCTGAAGTGACTATCGTGGATACTCATACTAACATAACAAAGATTGTAAAAGATGATGAAATCATTTATGAGAACAGTGAAGAAATCAAGAAAAGAGAAGAGAATATAGACCGCTCTTTACTGACGGTAAAAGATATTCTTAATTTTGCCAATCAGGTAAAGATAGAAGACATTGAAGAAGTAATCGGCCGTCAGGTGAAGATGAATTCCATCATTGCTCAGGAAGGCCTTGATAATAACTACGGTGCCCAGATTGGAAAGACCCTCATGCATACCCGTGGAAAGGGCGTTTCGACAAGAGCCGCAGCGAGAGCGGCAGCAGGCAGTGATGCAAGAATGGGAGGCTGTTCCCTTCCTGTAGTTATTAACTCCGGTAGCGGCAATCAGGGGCTTACTGTATCTCTTCCGGTGATTGCATTTGCCCAGGAATGGGAAGTTTCCAAGGAAAAAATGTACCGTTCTTTAGTTGTAAGTAATCTGATTTCCATTCACCAGAAGAAATATATCGGAAGCCTGTCAGCATACTGTGGAGCTGTAAGTGCGGCCTGCGGTGCGGGGGCAGGAATTACCTATATGTATGGGGGAACTTACGAGCAAGTATCCCTCACAATTATTAATACTCTTGGAAATATTGGCGGTATTGTGTGTGACGGTGCCAAATCTTCCTGTGCGGCTAAGATAGCCTCTTCCGTGGATGCGGCGATTATGGCATTCAATTTGAGTATCCGTAATAAGAGTTTCCTTCCGGGTGAAGGTATTATCAAAGATGATGTAGAAGAAACAATTAAAAGCATGGGTTATATCGGAAGAGTCGGTATGAAGATGACAGATACAGAGATTCTTAATATTATGATTGACCGTGTAGACGTAAATAAAGAATGCTAGAGGTGGGTTAGATGAAAACTGAGAGTAAAAACAAATATTCATCTATTCCGAATACGATCACTTCATTCCGGTTGGTTGGAACGATGGCATTGGTTTTTGTAAAACCATTTACCATCCCATTTTATGTTTTATTTACTTTTTGCGGAATCAGTGATGTATTAGATGGATGGGTGGCAAGGACAACAGGAAATATAACAGAATTTGGTTCCAGATTTGATAGTATTACGGATCTTTTGTTCTACGCAGTTTTGCTGCTGCGCATTTTCCCTGCAATGTGGGTTGTTCTTCCAAAGACAATCTGGATTGGAGTAGCTGCGATTGCGGTTTTAAGAATTATCTCTTATACATTAGCGGCATTGAAATATCATAGATTTGCATCATTGCATACCTATCTGAATAAGGCGACAGGATTCTTTGTTTTTGCAGTTCCATATTTGCTTACAACTGCATGGGGAGTCATATACTGCAAATTTGTCTGTGCAATGGCAGCAGTCTCTGCCCTGGAAGAATTTCTGATTCACTGTTGTTCAAAAAAATATAAAACAGAGAATAAAACTTTATGGAAGGCTTTACAGCAGAAAAAAATGGCCTGACAATGTATTATTTTCGTTGTTTTTCAAACAATGAAAACAAGACAAAATTGTGTGTTTTTAGTACGATTTTGAGTTGCAATTGATTTTTCCAACAGCGTTCTTTATAATTAAACTATCTGAAAATGGCCAAATGGGCGATACTAATTTTTGATTTTGGAGGTACAAAATGAATCTGAATTTAAAACCAAGAGAAGAGTGTACATTTGATGCAGTATCTTTAGGAGAAGTAATGCTTCGTCTCGATCCAGGTGAAGGAAGAATCCGTACAGCTAGACAGTTTACAGCATGGGAAGGCGGCGGAGAATACAACGTAGTTCGTGGTCTTAGAAGATGTTTCGGTTTAAAAACAGCTGTTATCACAGCTTTCGCTGACAACGAAGTAGGTATGTTAATGGAAGATTTCATCCTTCAGGGCGGCGTTGACACATCCCTTATCAAATGGATGAAAACAGACGGTATCGGACGTATCTGCCGTAACGGTATCAACTTCACAGAAAGAGGATATGGTATCCGTGGTGCAGTAGGATGTTCTGACCGTTTTAACACAGCTATCTCTAAAGCTACTCCAGAAGATTTCGACTTCGAATATATCTTCGGAACACTTGGTGTTCGTTGGTTACACACAGGCGGTATCTACGCTGCTTTATCTGAACAGGCTTGCGAAACAGTTCTTGCAGCTATCAAAACAGCGAAAAAATACGGCACAATCGTATCTTACGACTTAAACTACCGTCCATCTATGTGGAGCGCAATCGGCGGCCATGCAAAAGCTCAGGAAGTAAACAAAGAAATCGCAAAATACGTTGACGTTATGATCGGTAACGAAGAAGACTTCACAGCATGTCTTGGTTTCGAAATCGAAGGTAACGATGAAAACTTAAAAGAACTTAACATCGAAGGTTACAAAAAGATGATCAACACAGCTGTTGAAACATACCCTAACTTCAAAGCAGTTGCAACAACACTTCGTGAAGTTAAAACAGCTACAGTAAACGACTGGTCTGCACTTTGCTGGGCAGGCGGCGAAATCTACAAAGCAAAAGACTACAAAGGTCTTGAAATCCTTGACCGTGTAGGCGGCGGTGACTCTTTCGCATCCGGTCTTATCTACGGCCTTATGACAACAGGCGATGCAGAAGTTGCAGTTAACTACGGTGCAGCTCACGGTGCATTAGCTATGACAACAGCTGGTGATACAACAACAGCTAGAAAGAAAGAAGTAGAAGCTATCATGGGCGGCGCTGGCGCACGTGTACAGAGATAGTGATTACTGTTTCGAATTTTATAATGAATGAGAATGAGGGACTTTGGAGAAATCCAAGGTCCCTTTTATATTCTCTAGGTAACTTCGTTTCCATAGAACATAAAATGCTCCGCAAGGATCGCACCAAGGCTTTCAATAAAATAGATTGTGTTGTAAATGGCAGTATGATACAATATGTAAAAGGAGAATAACTGATATGAGAAGTCCGATTTGATAAAAACTGCACCTTTATATTTAAGAGACCATTCAAGTGGTCTTTTTGTTGTGGAAATTAATCAGAAAGGGCTATGATTATGTCTAAACGAAATATTTACATCATGTATTTCCTGTCTCTTTTTCAGGGGATGGTGTTTTACGCGCCGGTAGCTACTCTTTACCGGCAGGCACAGGGGGTCACAGTATTTCAGATTACTTTAATTGAAAGTATTTCCATGGTACTTTGTATGGCGATGGAACTGCCTTGGGGCATTCTTGCTGATAAGATTGGATATAAAAAGACGATTTTATCTTGTAATATATTATATTTTTTATCTAAAATTGTATTCTGGAAAGCGGAAGGTTTTGGCGGATTCTTGCTGGAACGTATTATGCTGAGTATTGTCTGTGCAGGACTTTCCGGTGTGGATTCCAGTGTTCTTTATCTCTCCTGTGAAAAGGGCGAGAGCCAGAAAGTTTTTGGAATTTATGAAGGACTGGGAACAGTGGGGCTTTTGACTACATCCTTTGTGTATTCTGTTTTTATCAAGGACAACTATTCCTTATCCGGTTTCCTTACTGTGGTCAGTTATGGAATTGCCATGGTCCTATCCTTCTTTTTAGTAGAAGTAAAAAGAGAAAGAGAAGAAAAATCATCTGATTCCATAAAAGAATTTATAAGCTTTTTGAAAGAGACATGCAGGAATAAAAAACTGTTCCTTTTTTTACTGGCAATTGCTTTGTTTAATGAAACTCATCAGATCATCACTGTATTTTTAAGCCAGCTTCAATATGTGAGAGCAGGAATAGGAAATTCTATGATGGGAGTTCTGTATGGGATGATCACAGTTGTTGCTCTTAGCGGGTTTTTATCTGACAGTGTGACAAAAGTGATTGGTGAAGACAGAACTATGAGGTTATGTTTTCTGGCAGGGATAATTTCCTGTGTCATATTGGCCTTTACAGATCTGGCTGTTCCGACAGTCATCGGTGTGATCTTATTACGCCTTGGATTTAGTATTGCCGTCCCATTAGAGCAGGAACTGCAGAACAGACAGGTGTCAACGGAAAACAGGGCGACGGCGCTAAGTGTAAATGCTGTATTTATAGACAGTGCAGGGGTTGCTGCGAATGTAGTCTTTGGAGCGCTGGCTGAATATAGTCTTGTGATTTCTTTTGGATTTGGTGCGGTAGTCTGCATGGCAGCATGGATTCTGTATGAGATGTGGATGAGAATATGATAATATGAAAAAAGCAGCTGTTCAGCTGCTTTTTATAATATACTTCATTCTAAATGCTCAAAAAGCCCTTAAAATAAGGGCTTGCAAATGGAGCTGAGGGGAATCGAACCCCTGTCCGAAAACCTATTCATTACGGCATCTCCCATCACAGTCTCTGATTTGACATTCCCTCCATCTCACGCCCAAAGACAGGCTTAAGACTTTAGTAGCTTCATCATACTACATGCTTCGCAAAGCTTTGAAACACGAGGGCCCCGCTAAGATCGATGCCGGGATTCCGGATAGCGGGCAATCCGGAGCCGACAAGCCGCAACTAGGCAGCTAATGCAACTTTATTGTTTGCGTTTAATTTTAAGTCCAAGTTGATGCGCAGTCCTGGTCTGCGGATGGCTTCCATAACTTCAAAATCCCCGTCGAAACCAGTACAACCCCGTGTACGGTAATGGGATGTTCAATTACAGTTTATTATCATTGAGATTTTTTGAGATTTTGAAATCCCGAAGAAAGTGAAAAATTCACTTCGTTCTTTTATTATATACAAACAAGTGTTTTTGTCAAGTGTCTCTGCAAAATTATATTTATAGTATAAACAAAGTGAAATAATGCAAAAGATTGTAAAAAATCTTAGTTTACTTTTGTCGCAAACAATGATAATGTACTGTTAAATTGTGGTATACTGATGTATATTAAAGAAATAAGAGGTGAATGATTTGAATTTGAAAGAAATGAAAAAAGGTATCTTCTACATTACCTATGCGCTGATTCTTTTTTTCCTGCTTTATAACATTCGTACCGTAATGGGAGCCGGCCACAGTCTGATCTCCATCCTGTTCCCATTTATTTTGGGAGCGGCAATTGCATTTGTATTAAGTCTTCCGATGGGGTTTTTCGAGAGAAAGCTGACCGTTTTAGACAAGAAAGAGCCTTATAAAAAATGGAAACGTCCACTGGGACTGGTTCTGACTGTTTTGATCTTTCTTGCTGTGTTGTCCGTGGTGATTCTTTTAATCATTCCGGCTATCAGAGATACGGCCGAGAAGATAATGTATACAGTACCTCCTTTCCTGACAGGTTTGGTGCGCCGGATGAAAGAACTGAATATTCCTGCAGAGGAGTTGGAACAGTGGCTCAATGATACAGCAATCAACTGGTCCGCCATAGGTGGCAAGATATTTACTTTTTTAAAAACATGGTCATCAGGTATTTTTGTTTCTACATATGGCGTGGTATCGTCCGTGGTAGGTGTGATTGCAGATGTGGTCATTGCAGTTATCTTTGCGATTTACATTTTGTTTTCTAAAGAGAATCTGTATCGTCAGTTTAAAATGATGGTTTACGCCTTTGTTCCTGAAAAGGCAGCGGACAAGTTGTTTTCTGTTGGGAAACTGACTCATAAAACATTTGCAAGTTTTTTTGCAGGACAATGTGTGGAAGCATGCATTCTTGGCGGTATGTTTGTAGTATGTATGGCAGTCTGTGGAATTCCTTATGCCGTACTGATTGGCGTTCTTATTGCGGTAACATCCCTGATTCCTATTTTTGGTGCGTTTATCGGATGTGCCGTCGGCGTATTATTGATTGTGATGGTTGATCCAATGAAAGCGCTTGTTTTCCTGATTCTGTTTCTTGTGATTCAGCAGGTGGAAGGTAATCTGATCTATCCAAAAGTTGTTGGAGGTTCTATCGGTCTTCCGGGAATCTGGGTTCTTGTAGCTGTGTCTGTGGGCGGCAGCCTGGCAGGAGTAATTGGTATGATTTTATTCATTCCACTGTTTTCTGTAGGTTACGCATTGCTTCGGGATAAGACGAAAGATATATTAAAAAGAAGTTCTGTTTCAAAAGATAAATATCAATGATAATGATGTATAGAGACTGGTGTATGGAATATGACACCAGTTTTTGTGTTCTATAAGAAACTTCGTTTCTATAGAACACAAAATACTCCACACAGGACAAAGTTTGGACAAATCATGTTCACAAATTAGTCAAAGTGATTTGTTATTGTGAACATGACAGACTATATAATTTGTGATAAAAAGGCTTTGCTTATACAGCCGGCCTTATTATAATATAGAAGAAAGACAGGAACAGGAGGATATTTATGGATAGAATAAAAGTACTTGTAGTGGATGACGAGATCCGTATGAGAAAGCTTGTCAAAGACTTTTTAAAAAAGAAGAATTTTGATGTAATTGAAGCCTGTGACGGCGAGGAAGCATTGGACATTTTCTTCTCTACAAAAGATATCAGTTTGATTATTCTTGACGTTATGATGCCAAAGATTGACGGATATGAAGTAGTAAAGGAAATCAGACAATATTCCAAAGTTCCGATTATTATGCTTACCGCCAAAGATAAAGAGATTGACGAACTGATGGGATTTGATCTTGGAGTGGATGAGTATATTTCCAAAACAGTGAGTCTGAAGATTCTTGTTGCGAGAGTGGAAGCGATCATCCGAAGAACCAACAATTTGGTTGACAATGAAGTGCTGCATGCGGGAGGCATTGAGATTAACCTTCAGGGACAGGTTGTAAAGATTGACGGAGATGAGATTGAACTGACCAATAAAGAATTTGATCTTCTCCATTATTTCTTTGTGAATCAGAAAGTTGCTCTTTCCAGAGAGACGATTCTGAACAATGTATGGAATTATGATTATTTCGGGGATGCGAGAACCATTGATACCCATGTAAAGAAACTGAGAAGCAAGCTTGGAGAAAAGGGCGCTTACATTAAGACTATATGGGGGAAAGGTTACAAATTTGAGGTGGAATAGACAATATGGCATTCAGACATTCGATACGATTTAAACTGACATCGATTCTGATTATTACGGTTCTTAGTATTCTTATTATTGTGTCCAGTGCCAATCTTATTTTTGCCGAGACGTTTTATTATCAGGTAGAAAAAGATAATATAGCTACTACTTATGATAAAATCAACAATATAATTAATAACGGTACCACACTTGAAAAACTGACCAGTGACTGCTGGCAGATTACACAGAATTCAAGTATTCGTATTTTGATTGTGAAAACAGATATGCTCAGTAATGGGCTCACCGGACTTACTTCCGTTGTTAACACCACCTATGAGAAGGGTGAAACCTATGAGACTATGTACAGATATCTGAATGTGATTCAGCAATATGTCCTGGGCGGAGGTGACGAGGAATCGGCACAGATTGTTGAAAGCCTAAAAGAGCAAGGTTATGTTATCAGTGAAGGTAAAAGACAGGGAAGGATTCCAGGAGATTTATCTCTTTTTGGAATGCTTGATAACGGATATCTGATTGCTATGCAGATTCCTATGGAAGGAATGCAGGCGACGATTACCATTTTCACAAGATTCTTAACATATATTGCAACAGTCGCGGTAATGTTCGGTGCTCTTGCCATGTATATGGTTTCCAAAAACTTTACTACTCCAATCAAAGAGATGGCTGATGTGGCGAACCGGGTAAGAGAGATGGATTTCGATGCAAAAGTGACCACGATTACGCCGGACGAACTTGGGGATCTTGGGAATTGCATTAATGAGATGTCAGATAAATTACAACAGACAATTTCAGAACTTAAAACAGCTAATAATGAGCTTCGCAAAGATATTGATCAGAAGACAAAGATTGACGATATGAGAAAAGAATTCCTTTCTCATGTGTCTCATGAGCTTAAGACTCCGATTGCATTGATTCAGGGATATGCAGAAGGTCTTAGAGAGAACATCTTTGATGATGAGGAGAGTAAGGACTTTTATCTGGAAGTTATTGCAGATGAAGCCCAGAAGATGAACCGTATGGTGAAGAGAATGCTGGAACTTAACGAAATCGAGTACGGACAGGATAAAGTACAGATCGAGCGATTTGATGTTGTAGAGCTTCTTAAGAATCTTACATCTTCAACGGATATTCTTTTCCAGAAAAAAGATGTGGTTCTGGAATTTGAGAAGAGCGATCCAATCTACGTGTGGGCGGATGAATTTATGATTGAGGAAGCACTTTCCAATTATATCAGCAATGCCATTCATCATGTATGTGAAGGGGGCAGAATCAAAGTTCGTTTTGAACAGAGGAAATCTGACGTGAGGATCTTCATTTACAATGACGGAAATGCCATTCCGGAAGAAGATTTAGAGAAGATTTGGACAAAGTTTTTTAAAGTAGACAAGGCAAGGACAAGAGCTTATGGCGGCAATGGAATCGGACTTTCCATTGTAGCAGCAGCAATGACTGCCCATGGAAAAGAATATGGAGTTGCCAACAAAGAAAATGGAGTAGAATTCTATCTGGACTTAGATACAAATCTATAATCGGTTTCCAATGTCAGATGTGAGACTGATAAAAGAAAAGAAAAGAACCAAAGTTTTTGAGAAACTATGGAGTCACAATGTTCTGTGACCTGAGGTTTCGAAAGACTTTGGTTCTTTTCTTTTTTAAGTTATGTAGATTTGATTATAATTCGATTTTTCCGGATTCTGTTTCGTTGAATACGAAGTAAGCAGCATCTTCTTCCGGTTTGATGTATAAATCAACTGTGTTAAGGTCTTTTACTTTATTGCCAGCTTCAACCCAAACTTTTTTAGCTGCAGCTAAAACTTCTTTAGTATCTACTTTTTTACCCTGGAATTCTACATATAAATTAGCTTTTAATGCCATAGTTGTAATCTCCTTTTTTATATGGTTGTCATAAACATGAACTACTATATACCAAATTTTGAAAAAAAGCAAGAAATTATTGAAAAAAATACAATTATCTACTACAATAAGGTAATGTGATAAACTGAAAAAGTGATTAAGATCCATTTTCAGAGAGTAGAAAGGAGAGATTCCGGTGATAGCCATTATTGATTATGATGCAGGTAATATAAAGAGCGTGGAGAAAGCATTGGTACATTTAGGAGAAGAACCGATTATTACAAGGGACAAAGAAGTGATTCTTGCCAGTGATAAAGTGATTCTTCCGGGAGTGGGTGCTTTTGGTGATGCAATGGCGAAACTCCATGAATACCAGCTTGTGGACGTGATTCATGAAGTTGTAGAGAAAAAGAAACCATTTCTTGGAATCTGTCTTGGATTACAGCTCATGTTTGAATCCAGTGAAGAAACCCCGGGTGTAGAAGGTTTGGGGCTTTTAAAGGGGCACATTTTGCGGATTCCGGAGAAAGAAGGATTAAAAATCCCACATATGGGCTGGAATAATATTAAAGTCAGAGAGGAATCCCGTCTTTTTCAGAATCTTCCGGAGAATCCGTATGTATATTTCGTTCACTCATATTATTTAAAAGCGGAGGATGAATCTGTTGTGGCAGCTACAACGGATTATTCTGTTACTATTCATGCCGCCGTAGAAAAAGACAATGTATTTGCCTGTCAGTTCCATCCGGAGAAGAGTTCTGACGTGGGATTGCAGATTCTTAAGAATTTCGTTGAACTATAGACAGGAGGAGAAAACATGCATACAAAACGAATTATTCCATGTCTTGATGTACATGGCGGCAGGGTTGTAAAAGGTGTTAATTTTGTCAATTTAAGAGATGCCGGTAATCCGGTGGAGATTGCGGCAGCATATGATAAAGCAGGAGCCGATGAGCTTGTATTCCTTGATATTACAGCTTCTTCTGATGCAAGGAATACGGTGGTGGATATGGTGCGTCGTGTGGCAGAGAAAGTGTTTATTCCATTTACAGTAGGCGGCGGAATCCGTACAGTAGAAGATTTTAAAGTGCTTCTTAGAGAAGGTGCAGATAAAATCTCCATCAACAGTTCAGCCATTCAGACTCCAAATCTGATCAGTGAAGCGGCAGAGAAGTTTGGAAGCCAGTGTGTTGTTGTTGCTATTGATGCAAAAAAGAGAGCAGACGGTACAGGATGGAATATATATAAACATGGGGGCCGTATTGATGTGGGAATCGATGCGGTAGAATGGGCCATGGAAGTGGAAAAAAGAGGAGCAGGCGAGATTCTCCTTACCAGCATGGACTGCGATGGTACAAAAGCCGGATATGACATAGAACTGACCAGAATGATTTCTGAAAGTGTGAATATTCCTGTCATCGCCTCCGGTGGAGCAGGAACAAAAGATCATTTCTATGATGCTATGACAGATGGAAAGGCAGATGCTGCTCTGGCAGCTTCTTTATTCCATTATAAAGAATTGCAGATTATGGATTTGAAAAGATATCTGAGTGAAAAAGGATTATCCATGCGTATATAATTCTAACGGCAGATATTACAGGAATGAGACGAAAACAATACTCAAGGAGCGACATCATGAAGACAGCATTTTCAAGTGCAGACATACTATTACCGAGAAAAGAGATAGACATGACCAAATGGGCTGTTGTTGCCTGTGATCAGTTCACCAGTGAACTGGAATACTGGGAGGAGACGATTCGTACAGTTGGGGATGCACCATCTACGTTAAAAATCATTCTTCCGGAAGTGTTTTTAGAGCACGATGATGTGGAACGCCGTTTGAACCGGATTGAAGAGAATATGGAGCAATATGTAACAGATGGTTATTTTGTAGAATATAAAGATGCAATGATCTATGTGGAACGTACAGATAGTTCCGGGAGAATCCGTGCCGGCTTGATCGGAAAACTGGATCTGGAACAGTATGACTACCGCAAAGGGAGTAAATCCCAGGTGAGAGCCACAGAAGCAACCATCGTGGGACGTATCCCGCCCCGTATGCGTGTGAGAAAGAAAGCATCCATGGAGCTTCCTCATATTATGGTGCTGATTGATGATGAGGATAAGATAGTCATCAAACCTCTTCAGAGAAGAACCGACCGTATGGAACTGTTATACGATTTTCCGTTGATGCAGGGAGGAGGAAGAGTAAAAGGCTATCTTCTTGGAAAAGAAGAGATGGAACAGGTGGAAGATGCCTTGTATCAGTTGTCAGATGTGGACAGATTTAATAAAAAACACGGTACAAATGAAGAATGTGCACTTCTTTATGCCATGGGTGACGGGAATCATTCCCTTGCAACGGCGAAGGAATATTATGAATATCTGAAAGCTGCGAATCCGGATATGGATTTTACCAATCATCCTGCCCGTTATGCATTAGTTGAGATTGTAAATCTTCACAGTACGGCTTTGGAATTTGAAGCCATTAACCGGATTATAACTGAGACAGATGAGAATCACCTTATGCGTGAGATGACGACGAAACTGGGGCTTTCTACCAAAGGGGAAGGACAGGAAGTGACCATTATTCATGACCAGCTGGAGGAACATCTGTATATTACAAGACCGACCTCCAATCTTGCCACAGGAAGTATCCAGAATTTTCTTGATGATTATCTTTCCAGAAATCCAGGGAGAATAGATTATATTCATGGAGCAGACACGATAAAACATCTGGCTGAGAAGCCGAAAAGCCTGGGAATTATTCTGCCGGATCTTCGAAAAGATGAATTATTTCCAACGGTTATTTTAGATGGGGCTCTGCCGAGAAAGACATTTTCCATGGGCCACGCACGTGACAAACGCTATTATTTGGAATGCAGAAAAATTAAATAGAATAAGAATTTCGACAAATATCCGCAGTGAAAAGTATTGGAACAATTCAAACAATCTGCAGACGGCTTAGAAATTCTTGATGAGGAAAAAGGAACGGAATAGGAAAATCGTACTGTTTGAACTCGTAAATCATAAACTTCCATATACTTGAAGTGAGTTTACGATTTTACGGAAACAAACGAGGACGAAATCTCCTATACCGTTCCTTTTTCTGAATCTTAGAATTTCTTGCCGACGAAGCCGTTTGAATGTTCCAATTTTTTCACACGGTATTCGAAATTCTTATTCTAATAATAAATGTTATAGATTCTTCATGGCTGTAGAAAGCATCAGTTTAATTCGGTTGATTTGATTTACCTCGCTGGCACCTGGATCGTAATCAATAGCTACGATATTGGCTTTCGGATGTGTACGGCGGATTTCTTTGATAACTCCTTTCCCTACAACATGGTTTGGAAGACAGGCAAAAGGCTGGGTACATACAATGTTTGGTGCACCGCTGTGGATCAGTTCCATCATCTCTCCGGTGAGGAACCAGCCTTCTCCGGTCTGATTTCCTAAAGACACATAAGGTTTGGCATATTCTGCCAGTTTGGAAATCGGAACCGGTGAATCAAAATGGACGCTTCGTGCCAGTTCTTTTTTCATGGTGCCTCTGTATTTATCAATAAACCAGATTCCCAGATTGGATAAATGCTTAGACTTTTTAGATTTACCCAGATAATCTGTCTTATAGTTGCTGTTGTAGAAACTATAGAATAAGAAATCGAGAAGATCAGGCATGACTGCCTCTGCACCTTCCGCTTCCAGAAGTTCAACCAGACGGTTGTTGGCATCCGGCAGGAATTTAACGAGAATTTCGCCCACGATGCCTACTCTTGGCTTCTTCACATCTTTTCTTGGAAGAGCGTCGAATTCTTTTATGATTCCTCTGATATTTTTGCAGAACTGAGAATAGGAGGCTTTTTCCAAAGAATCCTGACAGATTTTTTTCCATTTTTCATGAAGGGCATTGGTACTGCCTTCTACAAGTTCGTATGGACGGGTCGCATATACGACACGCATGAATAAATCACCGTACATAATTGACTGAACCATACGTATGATCAGAGAGAGGCTGAACTTAAATCCTTCATTCTTTTCAATTCCCTGTACACTGATACTGATGACAGGAATATGACCGTAGCCGGCATTGCGCAGTGCACGGCGGATGAAACCGATGTAGTTGGTTGCACGGCAGCCGCCGCCAGTCTGAGTAATGGCAAGGGCAACTTTGTTTAAGTCGTATTTTCCAGAGTTTAATGCATTCATCATCTGTCCGATTACAATGAGAGATGGATAGCAGGCATCGTTGTTTACATATTTGAGACCTGTATTGACGGCATCTTTGCCCATCTCAGGAAGGATTTCTATGTTGTATCCCGCATATTGAAAAGCAGACTGTAATATATCGAAATGAATTGGAGACATCTGAGGAACTAAGATGGTATAGTCCTTGGCCATTTCTTTGGTAAATTCAATTCGATTGATGCTTGCAGGAACCGGCTTAGGCTCAATATTCTGTTTGTTGCGGACCTTGATGGCAGACAGAAGAGAACGGATTCGGATTCTGGCAGCACCTAAGTTGTTTACCTCGTCAATTTTTAAAACAGTATAGATACGTCCGGACTGGGATAAAATATCATTAACTGCGTCAGTGGTAACAGCATCCAGACCACAGCCGAAGGAATTTAACTGAATTACTTCCAGCTGTTTATTTTTCTTTGCATAGTTAGCAGCCGCATAGAGGCGGGAATGATACATCCACTGGTCAGATACGATAAGGGGACGTTCTACATTACCTAAGTGGCTGATAGAATCCTCGGAAAGGACAGCAACACCGTAAGAAGTAAGAAGTTCCGGTATGCCATGATTGATTTCCGGATCAATATGGTATGGACGTCCGCAAAGGATAATTCCTGTATTTCCAGTCTCTGCGATCCATGCAAGTGTCTCTTCGCCTTTTCTGCCAATATCTTCCCTGACAGCTTTTGCTTCCGCAAAAGCTTTGTCTAAAGCAGAATTTACTTCTTCCTGTGTGACACCATAGAAATCTTTCAATTCGTTGTAAAGACGGACAGCAAGAACTTCCCGGTTGTCAAGGGCAAGGAAAGGACGAAGGAACCGGATGGAGGAATCTTTTAATTCCTCCACGTTATTTTTTATATTTTCCGCATAGGAAGTTACAATTGGACAGTTGTAGTGATTGTTGGCATCTACAGTTTCATTCTGCTCATATGGAATACAAGGATAGAAAATATCCTTAACGCCTTCCTTTAACAGCCACATAATATGTCCGTGAGCCAGTTTGGCCGGATAGCATTCGGACTCACTTGGGATGGATTCGATGCCCATCTCATAGATTTTTCTTGTAGACAGCGGAGAAACCTTAACAGAGAATCCAAGTTCTGTAAAGAAAGTATGCCAGAGCGGATAATTCTCATAAATGTTTAGTACCCTTGGAATACCGATTACCCCGCGGACTGCCTCTTTTTCAGAAAGAGATTCTCTGCCAAAGATTCTGTCCAGTTTGTATTGGTAAAGATTTGGAATGTCACTGTCTGTTTTTGTTTTGCCAATGCCTTTTTCACATCGGTTTCCTGTGATGTAACTTCTGCCTCCGGAGAATTTGTTTACTGTCAGGAGACAGTTGTTGGTACACCCTTTGCATCTACGGATAGAAGTACTGTATTCCATGGCAATGATTTCTTCTAAAGATAACATGGAAGTTTTGGAGATTTCATCTTCTCTTTCTCTGGCAATCAGTGCGGCACCGAAAGCACCCATAATACCTGCAATGTCAGGACGGATGGCTGTCCGCTGGGAGATTCGCTCAAAACTTCGAAGAACCGCATCGTTATAGAAAGTACCGCCCTGAACTACGATTTTTTTGCCAAGGGCAGTCGGATCGGTAAGCTTAATTACTTTCAGTAAAGCATTTTTAATAACAGAGTATGCAAGCCCTGCTGAGATATCTCCGACCTGAGCACCTTCTTTTTGAGCCTGTTTTACCTTTGAATTCATGAATACAGTGCAGCGGGAACCTAAATCGATTGGATTCTCGGCAAAGAGAGCAACTTTTGCAAAATCAGCCACTTTGTAATTCAGGGAATTGGCAAATGTTTCAATAAAGGATCCGCATCCGGAGGAGCAGGCCTCATTGAGCATAACATTATCTACAACTCCGTTTTTAATCTTAATGCATTTCATATCCTGACCGCCAATGTCAAGGATACAGTCAACCTCAGGTTCAAAGAAAGCAGCAGCGTAATAGTGGGCGATTGTTTCCACTTCGCCAAAATCAAGATTCATGGCAGCCTTTACAAGGAATTCGCCGTAACCTGTTGAGCAGGAAGCTGCGATAACTGCATCTTTTGGAAGAAGCTGATCGATTTCCTTCATGGCACGGATGGTTGTTTTTAAGAGATTGCCGTTGTTGTTGCTGTAGAAACTGTAGAGAAGGGAGCCGTCTTCTCCTACAAGGGCAACCTTGGTAGTTGTAGAACCGGCATCAATTCCAAGATAGCATTTTCCTTTATAAGTGGAAATGTCAGCGCGTTTTACAGCAGAACGGTTATGATCTTTTAAGAAATCGTTGTATTCTTCTTCGTCCGCAAAGAGGGGTTCCATACGTTCTACTTCGATATCCAGATGAATCTTCTGATCAAACTTATGTAACAGAACTTCCAGATCAATGGAGTTATCTTCACTGGTGTTCATGGCTGCGCCGGCAGCGGCAAACAGATGGGAATGATCCGGAGCGATGATGGAACTGCCGCTTAAGTTCAAAGTGCGGATGAAGGCGGAGCGCAGCTCTGAAAGGAAATGAAGCGGACCGCCAAGAAATGCCACATTACCACGGATTGGCTTTCCACAGGCAAGACCGCTGATAGTCTGGCTGACAACTGCCTGGAAAATAGATGCGGACAGGTTTGGTTTGGTCGCACCTTCGTTGATTAAAGGCTGGATATCTGTTTTGGCAAATACGCCGCAACGCGCCGCGATTGGGTAGATGGTATCGTAATCTTTGGCATATTCATTAAGACCTGTGGCATCTGTCTGTAAAAGAGCGGCCATCTGATCAATAAAGGATCCTGTACCGCCGGCACAGACACCGTTCATTCGCATCTCAATTCCATTATCAAAATAAATGATCTTAGCGTCTTCTCCGCCAAGCTCGATGGCAACATCTGTGTGAGGTGCATAATCTTTCAATGCTGTAGAGACACAGACTACTTCCTGACAGAATGGAATATCAATGGCACTGGAGATTGACATACCTCCGGATCCGGTAACTGCAGGGTGGAGATGTATATTTCCTAATTGGTCGTAAGCTTTTTGTAACAGTTCAGCGAGTGTTTCCTGAATATTAGCATAATGACGTTGGTAATCGGAAAAAAGCATATTGTGATAATTATCTAAGACAACAACTTTGACAGTTGTAGAACCAATATCAATACCTAAAAAATAGTTCATAAAAGCCTCCTTTTTTCTTTATGTAAATCAAAATGAGGGATTTCTTCTTATTAAATGAAATCCCAAATCAATGCAATTATATTGCGGATTCGTAAAAAAAACAACTAAGAAATGGCAAAGATAGAAAAGTTTCATAAATTGTTCATAATTCCAGAAGAAAAGACATAGAAAAACTCGAGAAAAGATATAAAAAAACCGATTGTTTGTATGCTTTCACATTATTACATGAAAAGCATATAGTAATCTAAAAAGATTAAGGAATATTTTCATGGATTTTCTTGACTATATTAAAATATGCCAGGAGGAAACAGCACCTTTGGAAAATAACAACCGACAGAACGAGGAAAGTAACGGCAATCGAAGTGTTACTCAGGAGAGAAGACCGCCCCGTCCATCCGGTCCCGGCTGCAGGGGGCAGGTATATAAAGTACAAAAAGGAGATACTCTTTACAGTATTTCCAGAAAATATAATTTGAGAGTCAGGGATTTAATGAGTGCCAATCCTTTTGTAAATGTATATCAGCTTCGGATAGGAGAAGAACTATGTATTCCTGTTGTGCCGGATAACGGAACGGTACAGGGAGTACAGCCATATCTGGTAAAAAGAGATGATACAGTACTTTCTATTTTAAATAATAATAAGCTTACTTTTCAGGAACTTGCCCGGCTCAATCGAAGTGCCCAGGTTCTGAAATTTCCGGCAGGGACTGTTTTGCTGCTCCCAAATAATCGGTAATCTGTTTGACAAAAAAAATAAAGGTCTTTATAATAAAAAATAAGTATGGCTATCTGGGGATAACTATGCCTTTTTAGAAGTTATCCCTATAAAGCAGAAGAAAAAGGGGGAATGGCTATGATTCGTATTTTTAGAACTATCGATGATTCCATTCATCAGATCAATGAAGTTTCTGAAGGCTGCTGGGTCGCACTTACCGCACCGCAGGCAACAGAATTATTAGAGATTGCCAATGCATATCACATAGATATTGACCATTTACGGGCCCCTCTCGATGAAGAAGAACGTTCCCGTATTGAATTTGAAGATGATTATACGCTGATTATTGTGGATATACCAGTGACAGAACAGCGTAAAGGCCAGGAACACTTTATTACGATTCCATGCGGCATTATTCTTACGGATGACAAGATCTTTACGGTCTGTCTGGAAGATACTCCGATTTTGTCAGTATTCATGGATGGACGTGTCCGCAATTTCTGGACTTATAAGAAGACCCGTTTTATTCTTCAGATTCTTTACCGCAATGCAAGTATGTACCTTCAGTACTTACGTGTCATTGACCGAAAGAGTGATGAGGTCGAGAAGAGACTTCATGTGTCACAGCAGAACAAGGAACTGATCCAGATTCTTGAATTAGAGAAATCTCTTGTCTACTTCACCACATCCTTACGTTCTAACGAGATGGTATTGGAAAAAATGTTAAAATCAGAGAGTGTGAAACGCTATCCGGAAGATGAAGAACTTCTTGAAGATGTTATTATCGAGAATAAACAGGCCATCGAGATGGCCAATATTTACAGTAATATTTTAAGTGAGACAATGAATGGCTATTCATCTGTTATCTCCAATAACCTGAACGTGGTTATGAAGATGCTCTCCATTATTACCATTGTTATGTCTATTCCGACCATTATCGGCGGCCTCTGGGGTATGAATGTGGGAGGAATTCCTTTTGCAAATCATCCGGAAGGATTTATGATCGTATTGTTTATTACCATCGTTGTCACTTTGATTGGCGGCATTATCCTTGGCAAATCTAATTTATTCTGACATAAGAAAGAAGGCACAGTATGAACTTTTTAGATAAACTGGAACGAAAGTTTGGACATCTGGCAATCCGCGGACTGTCCAAATATCTTATTGTATTTTATATTGTAGGGGCGGTCTTAAGTGTTTCCGTCCGATTCACGGAATTTGATTTTTATGGAAGCTTTCTTGCGCTGAATCCATATATGGTTATGAGAGGGCAGGTGTGGCGTCTCATTACCTTTTTGATGGCAACTCCTACAACCAGTTTGATATTTTTACTTCTGGTTCTTCTCTGTTACTATAATATATGCAGGGAACTGGAATATATCTGGGGAGATTTCAAATTCAATCTCTACATTTTTACAGGTGTTTTAGGCACGATTGCCGCTTCCTTTATTTTATATTTTGTGACAAAGTGGCCATATATTTATATGGATACTTTCTATATTAATTTATCCCTGATGCTTGCCTATATTGCAAGTTTTCCGGATGCCAGATTTTATTTTTACGGCATTATTCCCATTAAGGCAAAATGGCTCGGTGTAATTGAAGGCATTTATCTTGTCCTTAATTTTCTTGCCGGTGATATTGTAGTAAAAGTTGCAATTATTGTGTCAATGATCAATTTCCTTCTGTTTTTTATAGGAACAAGGAAATATCATAAATATTCTCCGAAACAGGTAAAACGTAAGAACACCTATATCAGAGAAGTGAGAACAAGTAATAACATGACGAGACACAGATGTCATGTGTGCGGACGGTCAGAACTGGACGATCCGAACCTTGAGTTCAGATACTGTTCCAAATGTGAGGGCAATTACGAATACTGTTCTGATCATCTGTATACTCACACTCATGTAAAATCTCTGATTCAGGAATACGGAGAGGAATAACTAATCAATAACGAAGGGAAAACTACTATGAACAAAAAAACCAAAATCATTTGTACTATGGGACCAAATACTGACGACAGAAATCTCATGCTTAAGCTTGCGCAGAACGGCATGGATATTGCACGTTTCAACTTCTCTCACGGAACATATCCGGAGCAGAAAGAACGTATGGATCAGTTAAAGAATGTACGTCAGCAGGTAAATAAACCTATCGCTATCTTATTAGATACAAAAGGGCCGGAGATCCGTACCGGTGTATTAAAAGAAAAGAGTGTTACTTTAGTAGAAGGTCAGACTTTCATTCTCACTGCTGATGAGATTGAAGGCGATAATGAAAGAGTATCTATCACATATCCGGAACTGGTAAATGACGTGGTGCCTGGCAATACAATCTTAATTGATGACGGTCTTTTAGGACTTGTTGTTGAAAGAATTGAAGGCAACGACATTGTATGTACGGTTCAGAATGGTGGAACCCTTTCCAATAGAAAAGGGGTAAATGTTCCTAATGTGAAGATCAATCTTCCGCCAATTACAGAGAAAGATAAAGCAGACATTATCTTTGGTATTGGACAGGGCATCGACTTTATCGCTGCATCTTTCGTAAGAAATGCAGATGCCATTCATGAAATCCGCAAGATTTTAAAAGATCACGGTGCAGATGAAGAAATTCATATTATTGCCAAGATTGAAAATCAGGAAGGCGTAGACAATATCGATTCTATCTTAGAAGCGGCCGATGGAATTATGGTTGCCAGAGGTGACTTAGGCGTTGAGATTCCGGAAGAAGAAGTGCCATACGTTCAGAAAATGCTCATTCAGAAATGTAACGATGCCTTCAAACCGGTTATCACTGCGACACAGATGTTAGATTCCATGATTCGTAATCCTCGTGCCACAAGAGCGGAAGTAACAGATATTGCAAATGCTATCTATGACGGAACCGATGCTATTATGTTATCCGGTGAAACCGCAATGGGTAAATATCCGTTAGAAGCATTAAATACAATGGTGAACATTGCCAAGTTTACAGAAAGCAAGATGGATTATGACAGAATGCTTGAATTAAAGAGAGGATACAGAAACCGTGGTATCTCTACTGCAGTAGCTTATGCAGCAGTTGCCACAGCACGTAACTTAGATGCCACAGCACTGATTGTATCTTCCGCCATTGGATTTTCTGCAAAGATGCTGTCTAAGTTTAAACCAAAAGCAGGTATTATTGCAATCACACCATATGAAAGAACTCAGAGAAGAATGCAGATCTACTGGGGCGTAACATCCTATCTCACTCCTTCCGATGCTACTTTTGATGAGGTATTTGAACAGGGGAAAAAGATTGCATTGGAAAAAGGCATCTCCCAATCCGGTGATGCAGTGATTCTCGCATCTGGTTCTCCAAACGGACTTGTAAAAGGTGCGAACACCAACTTAATTAAGGTTGACAGATTGAAATAATAATTGATAAAGTGGGTGATAACATGGTCTTGTCTCCGGGCGTATTAATGACGGAGAATATCAGGGAAAGACAAACAGAAGTCTTTGAAGCAATTCAGAATGGAAGAAGGTGTGATTATGTGTATTGCATAACCATGCCTTCTTATGAAAAAAATCTTCTTGATATTCATCCTTACAGGGAAATTTATAAAAGAAAAGAATATGACAGACCATTTGTTATCCTGGGACTTTCTGAGAACAGGAGAGGTGCTGTCGCCATAGTCACAGAGATGGCAGCTACAGTGGCTTCATCCATGGAAAGACCGGAAGATTTCAGAGACAGTTTTATCAAATTCAGGGACAGTCTGATGGAGGAATAGCATGTTAAATATACTATTGGGTATATTAAAAATAATCGGGATTCTTCTTGCAGTGATTCTTTCCCTGATCCTGATTTTTATTCTGATCGTCCTTTTTGGACCAATCGGTTATAAAGCATCCGGCACATACCGGGAGGAAAAGAAAGGATCGGCAGCTATAAGCTGGCTTGGATTTGTCCTCCGGGCAAAGGCGGATTATAAAAAAGATAATAATAAAGATGATAATAAAGAAGCAGGTCTGCTCTGGACTGTCAGGCTGTTTGGAATTCTTGTTGCGTCTAATGAGGAAAGATTTCTTCTAAAAAAAGAAGAAAAAAGACGAATGCAGGAAGAAAAAAGGCGGGTTAAAGAAGAAAGACAGAATAGCGAAGAAAGACAGATCAACGACGAGAAAGAATTTCAAAGTTCCGGTTTAGAGAAAGGTCAGCCGGCTAAAACGCAAGTTACAGAAGCAGTCGCAGATAATGGGAAAGATACTGACAGAAATTCTGCTCCCCAAGTTCCTGAGAAAACAGAGAATCAGGAAGTGAAAGGGAAAGAAGATAAAGTATCAAAAGTCAAAATTAAATTAAATCATTTGATGCAGAAAATAAAATCCATTCCTGACAGAATAAAAAGTTTTATAACAGGATTAAAGACCAAGATCGAATCCATAAAGGAAAAGATGAGAAGAATTCTGGAAATCAAGGAATTCTTTCTTGGCGAGCAGAACAGAGAAGGTTATCTTCATGTGCTCCGGAATTTGAAAAAGATGATTCTTCATATGCTTCCCCGGAAACTGAAGGGAACCATAGAATTCGGTGTGGAGGATCCATATATTATGGGTCAGATTCTCACTGTTCTTGGTATTTTCTATCCGGTATATCAGGATAAATTTACGGTTCTTCCGGATTTTGAAAATCCGGGATTTGCAGGGGAGGTTTCGCTGAAAGGAAGAATCATTCCGGGATATTTGATTCTTAGACTTCTCATTGCAATCTGTAACCGGGAAGTAATCAGAATCATAAAAGAAGGCCGAGTATTAATAGGAGGAAATAAATCATGAACTCAAAAAACGATGTGAACACAACCGTAGGTGCATTATTAAAAGGTATGGACAGTTTTATTACAACAAAGACCGTAGTAGGAGATCCACAGCAGGTAGGTGATACAATCATTCTTCCTCTTATTGATGCATCTTTTGGCGTAGGTGCAGGTGCATTCTGCGATGATAAGAAAAACAATGGTGCCGGAGGTATGAGCGGTAAGATCAGCCCAAGTGCCGTACTTGTAATCCGCAATGGAGAGACAAAGCTTGTAAATGTAAAGAATCAGGACAGTGTAACAAAGATTCTTGATATGGTTCCTGGTTTTGTAGACAAGTTCAGCAATAAAGTTTCTGCCAAAGCCGGAAAGAATTCTTCCCCTGTAGAAGCGGCTGAGACAGCAACAGAAGAAATTTAAAAAAAAGCTTGCTTTTTAAAAAACTATCTGGTATTATATCTATTGTTGTAGGTCTATCAAAGACTAAGTTTGTTTTCGAGGAGGTGCTATCATGGCAAGATGTGCAATCTGTGACAGAGCTGCTCATTTCGGTAATGCAGTAAGTCATTCCCATAGAAGATCCAATAAAATGTGGAAATCCAACATCAAATCCGTTAGATGCAAAGTGAATGGCGGAACAAAGAAAATGTACGTTTGTACTTCCTGTTTAAAATCAGGTAAAGTAGAACGCGCTTAATAATGAAAAAGAGAGGGGCTTATATTTGTCCCTCTTATTTTTTTACCTGAAAAACAGACAATAAGAAAAGAAGAATCCTAAAAATATACAAAAAAAGTGAACCATATCATTGGTGCATATCTGACAAAAACAGATGCCTAAGACAAAGAAGAACAGGGCAAAACCACACAACCGTTTCATTTTTAAGTTCCTTTTTCTTTCTATTGTTTAGTTTATGTTGCATAATTTTTTTATGTTCCTGAAAAAGAACATAAAAATAAGGTGATTTTCTTAGAAGATTGTGGTAAAATACTTAAGAATCTATGTCAACCAATGATGTTAGTCATAGATTCTGACAGGATGATAGATAACAGAATTCATAATAAATTGTTTCGTTGGGAGGAAAACCATGAAAGGATATTTAACCACCGCACACGGTGATATCGTAATTGAAAATGAAGTAATTGCAAAATATGCAGGTATTACTGCAATCGAGAACTTTGGTATTGTTGGAATGGCTTCTGTTAATATGAAAGAAGGCATTGTTAACTTATTAAAGAGAGACAATGTGAGCAAAGGTGTTAATGTAAGTGTGGAAGACAATCATATTACAATTGAATTCCATATTATTGTTGCTTACGGTGTAAGCATTGCAGCAGTAACAGAGAACTTAATCAGCAATGTCAGATATAAAGTAGAGCAGTTCACAGGCATGAAGGTAGATAACATCTGCGTTTATGTTGAAGGCGTTAAAAATCTTGACTAAGATTACAGGGGGATTTATTCGTGAATAATCAGATTATGGATAGAGCAATGCTTCGCAAGTTGTTTCTGGCTGGTGCCAGCAGACTGGAAGCAAAGAAAGAATATGTTGATGAATTGAATGTATTCCCGGTACCAGACGGGGATACAGGAACTAACATGTCTATGACAATTATGGCAGCAGCCAGAGAAGTAAACTCTCTCTCTGATAACTGCGCTATGAAAGATCTTTGTAAAGCAATTTCCGGCGGCTCCTTAAGAGGAGCGAGAGGTAACTCCGGTGTTATCCTTTCCCAGCTTCTTCGTGGTTTTACAAGAGAAATCATGGAAAAAGATGAACTTACCACAGACGATTTACAGAGAGCATGCCAGAAAGCAGTAGAGACAGCTTACAAAGCAGTAATGAAACCAAAGGAAGGAACAATCTTAACTGTTGCCAAAGGAATGGCTGACAAAGCTGCCCTCATAGCAAAGAAAGAAAAAGATGTTCTTAAGTTTATGCAGGCAGTGATTGAAGAAGGATATGCCGTATTAGATAAAACACCGGATATGCTTCCTGTATTAAAAGAAGCGGGTGTTGTTGACTCCGGCGGACAGGGTCTTATGGAAGTTCTCTCCGGTGCTCTTGATTCCTACATGGGCAAAGAAGTAGAAATCACAGTTCCTAAGGTAGAGAAAAGAGAACCTGCTGCACAGCAGAAATCATTAGAACCTGTAGATATTAAATTCGGATACTGTACAGAGTTCATTATCATGGCAGAAACTGAATTCTCCGATGATGATGAAGTGGATTTCAAAGGCTTCTTAAATTCCATTGGTGATTCTATTGTAGTAGTAGCCATGGACGAAGTGATCAAAGTTCATGTACACACCAATCATCCGGGACTTGCAATTGAAAAAGCCCTTACATTCGGTGCGCTTACCAACCTTAAGATTGACAACATGAGAGAAGAGCATGAAGAACGTCTTATTAAAGATGCTTCTAAGATAGCAGAAGCAAAGAAAGCAGAAGAGAAAGCTTTAAAGAAAGCCGAACCTGCCAAAGAGATGGGATTTATTTCCGTATCCATCGGTGAAGGTGTGAATGAAGTCTTCAAAGGTCTTGGTGTTGACTACTTAATCGAAGGCGGTCAGACAATGAATCCAAGCACAGAAGATATGTTAGAGGCGATCGATCAGGTAAATGCAAAGACAATCTTCATTCTTCCAAACAACAAGAACATCGTTATGGCAGCAAATCAGGCAAGAGATTTGACAGAAGATAAAAATATCATCGTAATTCCAACAAAGACAATTCCACAGGGTGTTTCTGCTATGATTGCATTTATGGCTGACAACACACCGGAAGAAAACGAAGAAAATATGTTGGAAGCAATCTCCCTTGTAAAAACCGGACAGGTAACATATGCTGTACGAGATACTTCTATTGACGGCAAAGAGATTCATATCGGTGATATGATGGGTATTGGTGATTCAGGAATTCTTTCTGTAAACAAAGACTTGGAAACTACATTATTCGAGATGATGGATCAGTTAGTAGATGAAGACAGTGAGATGATCTCTATCTACTATGGTTCTGATGTGGAAGAAGAGAAGGCAGAAGAAATTGCTGAGAAGATGGAAGAGAAGTATCCTGATTGTGATGTGGAACTTCAGTATGGCGGACAGCCAATCTACTATTACATTGTATCTGTAGAATAATTTAATTAAGATAATACGAGGGGAGGCGGAGTTATCCGCCTCTTTTTGTTCTATAGGAAACTTCGTTTCCATAGAAAAAAATGCTCCGCAAGGATCGCTTTTAATTACAGGAGGAGACACAGATGAAAGCTTCGGATTTGATAACAGAATTAAAAGGAGTAGGTCTCAAAACGGCTGCTCTGTTTCATAAATTAAATGTAGAGACAATCGAAGATCTGGTTCATCTATATCCTCGATATTACATTACCTATGAGGCGCCCATAGAGGCATGTGATTTAAAAATTGGGGAGAGAGCAGCAGTGCGGCTGACTCTTTCCGGTCCATTAAGTGTCCATAGAACCGGCAGACTGACTCTGGTGACAGGAACAGGAAGGGATGCATCCGGTTCCGTCCGCTTAGTTTGGTATAATATGCCATATATGAAGAACAATATCAGAAGCGGAAGCACTCTTGTGTTCTGTGGTACGCCTGTTATGAGACAGGGAAAGATTACTTTGGAACATCCGGAGTATTTTACGGAAGCGGTATATACAAGGCAGATGGAGACCTTGAAGCCTGTATATCCGCTTACATCCGGACTTACGAATAATGCAGTTGTGAAGGCAGTAGAACAGACGCTTCCATATATGGAGAGTGTGCCGGAGTTTATGCCGGAGGCGGTGTTAAAGAGACAGGGTCTGATTGCCCATAAAGATGCTTTGCGGGAGATTCATTTTCCGTTCAATAAAGAAAGAACTATCCTTGCAAAGAAAAGAATGATTTTTGATGAATTTTTTATGTTCCTTTCTCTGATGGAACAGCTGAAACAGACAAAGAATATACGAAAGAACCATTTTCCTATTGTTTTTGGTGAAAAGGTAGAAGCATTTCTAAAAAGCCTTCCCTATGAACTGACCAATGCTCAGAAAAAGACCTTGAAGGAAATCAGGACGGACATGGCAGGCGGCTATCAGATGAACCGCCTCGTTCAAGGAGATGTTGGTTCCGGAAAGACCATTGTGGCTATGGCTGCTCTATATGCTGTTGTTACGGAGGGATTTCAGGGAGCATTTATGGCACCTACAGAAGTTCTGGCAAGACAGCAATATAATGATTTCAGAAAAATGCTGGAGCCATTGGGGGTGAAAGTGGGTCTGTTAATCGGATCTCAGAAAAAGAAAGAACGGGATACTATGTATGAAGGTCTTGCATCGGGAACGGTTGATATTATGGTAGGGACTCATGCCTTGATTCAGGAAAAGACGATCTTTCAAAATCTTGCTCTCGTTGTAACAGATGAACAGCATCGCTTTGGCGTAAATCAGAGAAAGGCTTTACAGGAAAAAGGGGGTATGCCGCACATTCTTGTTATGAGCGCAACTCCTATTCCAAGAACTCTCGCTATTATTATGTATGGAGATCTGGATATTTCCATTATGGACGAATTGCCAAAGAATCGTCTTCCGATAAAGAACTGTGTGGTTGGGAACGGATACCGTCCGACTGCTTATCGTTTTATGGAGAAACAGATTGAGGAAGGCAGGCAGGTATACATAATTTGCCCTATGGTAGAAGAAAGTGAGGGACTTGATGCGGAAAATGTGGTAGAATATACGAAAGAATTAAAAAAGAAGATGAAAGAGAGTATCCGAATTGACTATCTTCATGGTAAAATGAAAGGAACAGAAAAAGATGAAATCATGAAGCGTTTTGCCAACCGTGAGATAGATATTCTTGTTTCCACAACTGTTATCGAAGTTGGCATTAATGTGCCTAATGCCACGGTTATCATGATTGAAAATGCAGAACGTTTCGGACTTGCCCAGCTTCATCAGCTGAGAGGCCGCGTGGGACGAGGAAGCCATCAATCCTATTGTATTTTCATGACCGGTTCTGACAAACAGGAAGTGAAGGAACGATTGAATATCCTTGGTAAATCCAACGACGGTTTCCACATCGCCAATGAAGACTTAAGGCTCCGCGGACCAGGCGATTTTTTCGGAATCCGGCAGAGCGGCGAGATGGATTTTATTATGGCGGATATTTATAGTAATTCAGATCTCTTAAAGGCAGCAAATCAGGAGATTCAACAGCTTAAGAAGGATGGATTTGATTTTTCCACATTGAACAATAAAAACTTTGAAAAGAAGCAAAGTTTCGCATCACAAATATAAAGGAGAAAGCAATTATGAGACCAAAAATCAGACAGAATTTTGTAAGATTACCATTAGACGCAGCCTACAACGTGAGAGACCTTGGCGGATATGCAGGTGACAACAAGAAACCAACCAAGTTTCATGTCTTTTTACGTTCTGACAATCCATCAAATATGACCAAAGAAGATATTCAGTATTTAAAGGATTATGGAGTAACAGCATCCATCGATCTTCGTGGAAGATCTGAGGCTGAAGAGAATCCAAATCCTTTACAATATGAGGAAGATATTAACTTTATTAACATTCCGTTCATTACAGATGGAATTATGGATGTTCGTAAAGCAGCAGTACCGGGTTTTCATGTGGCAGGTTTTTATTGGGATCTGATTGATTCCCACGACCTTGTACGTCAGATTTTTGATTTTATTCTTGCGCAGAAAGGCTGTGTTCATTTCCACTGTTCTGCAGGTAAAGACAGAACAGGCGTTGTGGCTATGCTTCTTCTCGGAATTTGCGGCGTGGCAAAAGAAGATATTATAGCAACTTATCAGGTGTCCAGAACTTATCTGAAGGATCATGTTGAATTACATCTACCTCCGGAATTAATGAATCTGAATTATACAGAACCGGAATGGATGGAAGAAACTTATGATTTCCTGATGAACAAATATGGATCATTTGAAGACTATTTCCTCACAGTGGGATATACACAGAATGATATTAAGAAACTCAGAAAAAGATTATTGACAAAATAGTCTCATCCTATACAATATATAGAATAGAATAAAGAAAAGGTAACAGAATATATGAGAGTCATTGCAGGAAAAGCAAGACGTCTCCAGTTAAAATCCATTGAAGGTCTGGCTACAAGACCGACTCAGGATCGAACAAAGGAGACTTTATTTAACATGCTTCAGCCATCCATTGAAGGGGCTGTATTTCTGGATCTCTTCAGCGGAAGCGGTGCTATTGGGATTGAGGCTTTAAGCCGTTATGCCAGGGAAGCCTATTTTGTAGAGAATCAGAGAAAAGCATGTGACTGTATCAAAGAGAATCTGGTTCATACGAAATTAATGGATCAGGCTCATATTTTGGCAAAAGATGTTATGGCGGCAATCAGCTGGCTGGAAGACAGAGGGATTGTGTTTGACATTATCTTTATGGATCCGCCTTATGATAAAGAGCTGGAGAAAGATGTGCTTTATCGTCTGGATGAGTCGTCCATATGTAACAAAGATACCCTTGTTGTGGTAGAAGCATCTTTGGCAACAGATTTTTCTTATGTAGAGAGTGCAGGTTTTACAATTCTTAAGGAAAAATGCTACAAGAGTAATAAGCATGTAATTCTGGAAAGGACAGCAGAATGAAATCAGCAATCTATCCGGGGAGTTTTGACCCGGTGACTTTAGGGCATATGGATATGATCGAGAGAGCAGCAGGACTCTTTGATACATTATATATTGGTATTTTGATTAACCGTAAGAAGACACCTATGTTTTCTTTAGAGAAAAGGATCGAGATATTAAAGGAAGCAACAGCGCACATTTCCAATGTGAAGATTATTTCCTTTGAAGGACTTCTGGCAGACTATTGCAGACAGAATAAGATTGATGCTGTGATCCGCGGTGTCAGAGGAGCTATGGATTTCGATTATGAACTTCCTATGGCGCAGATTAATCAAAAGCTGAATCCGGGTACGCAGACCGTCTTTTTGGCTGCCAGACCGGAATTATCATACGTAAGTTCAAGTGCGGTGAAAGAACTAGCATCTTTTGGAGGCAGTTATAAAGATATGCTTCCGGAAGCCGCATACCGTGCGATGCAGATAAAATACGACGAAACAAAAGTGGAGGGTAAATAACCATGGCAAATATGACATTAGAAGATTTAATTGATGAATTGGCAGTCTTTCTTGATAACTGCAAAGCGACACCATTTTCAGCAGGTAAAGTAAGCGTTCCAAAGGAAGAATTCCTTGCACAGTTAGAAGAACTTAAGATGGAGATTCCATCTGAAGTGGAACGAAGCAGAGAAATCGTTGCCAGAAAAGATATGATTATTGCGGAAGCACAGGCCAAGGCAGAGGCAGCGATCAATAATGCGGCGAAAGAAGCTGCAATCATGATCGACGAGAGCGAGATCGTAGCTATGGCAAACATGAGAGCGGATGAGATTATCAAAGACGCAAAAAACCAGGCTGCTCAGATTCTTGCGGAAGCAAGGGAAGAAGCAGAAGGTATCCAGATTGGCGCCATGCAGTATACCAGCGGCATGATGGCAGGTCTTGAGAACATGTTCGGAACTCTTTATGATATTCAGAAAGAGCAGTATGGCCAGCTTGTAGAAGGACTTGGTGCGAATCTGAACAAAATCAGACAGAACCGTGCAGAAATCGATACTCAGCTTTCTCTCTGGGTTGATCAGGAAGAAGAAACAGAGGAAGAATAGAGAAAGAAGACTCCCAGAGCAATGAGGAATTTCCAGAACAGATATGATTTCATGGAGATTCCGGTATCTTTTATTAAAGAAGATGTCTGGGCAGCAGTACAAAAACCTCCAAAGGATGTCAGCGCAAGGATAAGTCCTGTTTTTATATAGGGGCTGAAAGCTGTCATCTGACTGATCCGGTCCAGTCCTGTGGAGAATTCCAGGCTGGATAGAAACAGAGATAAAGGGGTGCCTTTTGGCAGCAGTTTCATACAGATGCGGGCACTGATAGTAAAAAGCATCATGTAGATGCCGATGGTTACGACAATATGAAAAGAATTCCAAATAGTATGTTCCATATTCAGGGGCATACTATTTTTTTGTTCTATAGAAAATTTCGTTTTTATGGAACGAAAAACAAAGTGTTCCTTTCTATGTTTTTTTCTGTTCAGATTTTTTGTGCTGTTTCTGACAGCAGAAGAGATAGGAAGTGGCAAAAGCATAAATAATAATCGGAAAGCAAGTATAAAAAATGGAGGTACATAGAGATAGAATAGTATTTGAGAAAATGAAAGCTGTTTTTTTAATATATGTACACCTACAAAGCCGGCCAAAAACATGGGGCTTGCCTGGTTTACAATAGGAAGAAGAGCATCTGCCTGTTTTACGCTGATAGAATGGGAACGTACCAAATCAGCAATTACTTTGGCACCCATGGGAAATCCACAGAATAATCCCAGTATGACAGGATAAAACAGTTCCGTTTGGAAACCGGGAATTACTTTTTGAATGAATGATACAGGATAGAGAAATAAGGATAAGGAGTCCGTTGCAATGATCAGGTTGGAAAGAATCAGAAAAGGAAGAAGGATTGGTACTACAGAGTTGTACCAGAGAGAAAGACCATCAAGAGCACCTGATTTTACTTCCTGGGGAAAGCATAACAGAACAAAAAACAAAGTAAGCAAAAAGAAGCCGGTCAATATTTTTTTCATAAAACAGCTCATCTGCCCGTTTTTTATAATGTATGGCAGAGGAACTGTTTTTATGTTTGAAGTAATCATCCGTTTCCTGATTAAAATATAATCGGTGAACGCTCATAAGCGGAAGGCAGAATCTGATGAAAATATTGAAATTGAATAGACTGATATAATCTGGAGGCGGCAAGATCTGTATTCCATACCCATGAATTGGCTTGGTTGAGGCAGCCATGGATGCTGGCCGGTTTTGTAATGATGGGAACTGTTCCTTTTCGGGATATCTCTTTTAGCAGAGTACTGCTGTTTCTGCGGAAACCCAGAATCCTTGCATAAGGGACTGGATTTTGGTCAAACTGAGTAAGGAACGGTTCCTTTTCCAACCGAAGAATAAAATGAAGAAGAGCACGGTGAATCCGGCTGTGAGTCACATTGCGGCTCTTGAGCTTGTCGGCAATCTGGGTAAAGGACATGGATGCCCATGGCAGACCATAGAGACGGTTGGCAAGATCTTCATCCCAATCCAGGTATAAAGAAGGATCACGGTTCTCGATCAGAGCACTGTGAAGATATGGGGTCAGATGATCAAGATCAGGAAAACCATTCCGATTCTGTTGTTGTTGTATAAAAGAGAAAGTTGTTTCCGGAACAGAGGCTTGAATATTGTTAATATCAGCATGTCCTAATAGGTGATGACGAATAGCGGATGCAGAAGAAATATGGCCTCGGAGTTCTTTGTCGTGGTAAGAAGCATTTCTTCTCCTTATAGTAACAGGCATAATGTCTGAGCCGGTGTTTTTCAGAGCTTTCAGATATTCCAGCGCAAGGATGTTGTTAGACCCTTTTAAAAAAGCGGAAAGAGAGCGGTATCTGCTAAAATTACTAGTGTTCAATAAATATTCTTCCAGGGCTTTTTCTCTTGCGGCAGGAAAGGAAAGACCGGATTTTAGGAAACTTCGCAATTTTTGCTGGTATTCTTCCGGTTCATCGGCCAGAATTTCTGCTATTGGAAGGAAGGACTCCAAATTCCCCGCTTCGCTTCCAAAGGAAAGGTAATCACATACACCAAGACCATGTAACAGGTGAACTGCACCGGCAGCAAAAAATTCTGCACTTGCACTGCTGTAGATGACAGGAAGTTCCAAAACAAGATCGCATCCACCGGCCAGTGCCGCATAGGCACGGTCATATTTATCTAAAAAAGCAGGGGCGCCCCTTTGGACAAAATCCCCACTCATAACTGCAATGACATAGTCAGCACCGGTCTGAATTCTGGTCTCTTCTATATGATACTGGTGGCCGTTATGAAAAGGATTATATTCGGCAACAATGCCTGCTATTTTCATAAAGTGGCTCCTTTCATGCAAATGTGCTATTATTCTGATAAGACAGTGAAACCATGGGTTTCGAATATTATTAGGAGGTCGAAAGCGTGATACACGGAGAAATCCGCAGGCATCATGTTTGCGGCCTCAATATCTTATGATAAAGAATAGCATAAATATGTGAGAAGTTCCAGCAAAAATAAGCATTGACTTTAAGGAAAAAACGGAGGATAATAGAAATGATATTAGATTGACCTGAAAAAGTTAATTATATTATTAAATTCAAAGGAGATCAAAAATGAACGTATTAGTAATCAACTGTGGAAGTTCTTCCCTCAAGTATCAGTTAATTGACTCTGCATCTGAGCAGGTATTAGCAAAAGGTTTATGTGAAAGAATCGGTATCGACGGTGCTATCACACACCAGCCAGCAGGAAAAGACAAAATCAAAATCGAAGCAGCTATGCCTACACATACAGAAGCAATCGCTTTAGTATTAGAACAGTTAACACATCCGGAAAACGGCGTAATCAAATCTCTTGATGAAATCGCAGCAGTAGGACACAGAATGGTACACGGCGGTGAAAAATTCGCTTGTTCCGCTCTTGTAACAGATGAAATGATTGCAGCAGTTGAATCCTGCAACGCATTCGCACCACTTCACAATCCTGCAACATTAATCGGTATCAACGTTTGCCGCGAACTTCTCCCTGGCAAACCAATGGTAGGTGTATTTGATACAGCTTTCCATCAGACAATGCCTAAAAAAGCATTCCTCTATGGTCTCCCATATGAATACTATGAAAAACATGGCGTTCGTCGTTATGGATTCCACGGTACAAGCCACAAATTCGTAGCTCAGAGAACAGCTGAAATCCTTGGTAAAAACATCGAAGATCTTAAGATCATCGTTTGTCACCTTGGTAACGGCGCTTCCATTTCTGCTGTAAACGGCGGCAAATGTGTAGACACATCCATGGGTCTTACTCCACTTGAAGGTCTTATCATGGGAACACGTTCCGGTGACGTAGATCCAGGTGCTCTTGAATTCATTGCTGATCTTGAAGGTCTCAGTGTAAAAGAAATTCTTACTCTTCTTAACAAAAAATCTGGTGTACTTGGTCTCTCTGGTGTATCCAGTGACTTCCGTGATATCGAAGGCGCAGCAGCAGAAGGAAATGAACAGGCAGCAGCAGCTCTTGAAGTATTCCGTTACCGTGTAGCAAAATACGTAGGTTCTTACGTAGCAGCAATGAACGGTGTAGATGCAATCGCATTCACAGCTGGTCTTGGCGAAAACGACAAAGTGACACGTGCAACAATCTGTTCTTATTTAGGATACCTTGGTCTTGAAATCGACCCAGTTGCTAACGACATGAGAGGAAAAGAAGCTATCATCTCCACACAGGATTCTAAAGTAAAAGCTCTTTGCGTTCCTACAAACGAAGAGTTAATGATCTGCCGTGAAACAGTAGCTCTTGTTAAATAGTTCATTTTATCTTATCTTAAGATAAATTTAAATCCCCCGTTTTTTTACGGGGGATTTTATATTATTAAGTCTTTTTTGTTTTTCTCAAAAAATAATAAAAACCTTCTTGACAAGAAAAAAAGCCTTGTATATAATATTACAGGTATGAGTAATTAGGAGATACAGTATATGATGCAGA
>SVDY01000010.1:75457-78322 GCA_015057665.1 Lachnospiraceae bacterium
CCTTCTTGACAAGAAAAAAAGCCTTGTATATAATATTACAGGTATGAGTAATTAGGAGATACAGTATATGATGCAGATAAACGTATCAGAGATATTGTCAACTTCAGGGAAATCACAGTCTTTTCAGGCCGAAGCCGGATTTGATGTTATTCCTTATTCTGGAGTAGAGTATCCGGTTGCTGCGAAGGAGTCTTTTGACCTGACAGTGTCCAACATTGGCAAGAAGAAGATCCGTGTGACAGGTGAGACGAAGGTGGTGCTTCTAATCCCTTGTGACCGATGCCTGAATGACGTGTCTGTTGAATTTCCTATTAAGATCGATGTGGTGATCGATCGCAATACGGAAGATGATGATGAGAAAGAATGGAACGATATCGTTCTGTCGGATGGAATAATGCTGGAAGTAGACATGCTTGTGTACGATGAGATCGCAGCGAACTTCCCGATGAAGACTCTTTGTAAGGAGGATTGTAAAGGGATTTGTCCGGTTTGCGGTTGTAATCAGAATGAGACAGCCTGTGACTGTGACCAGTTCGTACCCGATCCACGAATGTCAGCTATCCGTGATATTTTCAATAATTTTAAGGAGGTGTGACCAATGTCTATTTGTCCAAAGAATAAATCTTCTAAAGCAAGAAGAGATAGCCGTAGAGCAAACTGGAAGATGAGCGCTCCAACATTAGTAAAATGCAGCAAATGTGGTGCACTTATGATGCCTCATAGAGTTTGCAAGAGCTGTGGTTCCTATAATAAAAAGGAAATCATCGCTGCTGAATAATAAGCATAATAGGAACCGTCGGTTTTACCGGCGGTTTTTTGTTTCATAGGAAATTCCGAAGGAATTTCCATGAAACAAAAAGCACTCCGTGCAGAATCGCAGCTCGCAAAGTGGAAAGTTTTGCTTACGCAAACTGTTCGCGCGGCAAAGTGTGCTCTGCATGAAGAAACAGACAGTTGCGAGAGCGTGCGTCGCACACTTTGTTCTAATAGGATAATTTAAAAATATTTTATAAAATTATACAAAAAAATACGAATCCGTGATATAATATATATACAAAAATGACAAAGGAATAACAATACCGGAGGTATATAGATAGAATGCACGTTGATTCAAAAGAAAAGAAAGACATTTTTGGAAACGACCGGCCCCAGCTTATGTTAGATAATACTGAAGCTTTTCTGAAACTTATGAGCCATTATGAATGCGCCATGATGGAAGTAGAGACAAAATTAAAAGTACTAAATTCCGAATTTTCTCTTCTCTACGAACGTAATCCAATTGAGACTATTAAGAGCCGATTGAAAAAACCGGCCAGTATTCTGGAAAAGCTAAAAAGAAAAGGTTTCCCACAATCTGTGGAAAGTATAGAAGAGAATCTTTTTGATATTGCAGGAATCCGGGTAATCTGCTCCTTTCCGGAAGATATTTATGCTACAGCAGAACTTCTGACCCAGCAGGATGATATTCATGTCATTGAGAGAAAGGATTATATCGCCCATCCAAAAGAGAATGGATATCGAAGTCTTCATCTGATTATTGAAGTTCCTATTTTTCTTTCAACAGGTAAGAAATTCATGAAAGTGGAAGTTCAGTTCCGAACAATTGCTATGGATTTCTGGGCGAGCCTTGATCATAAGCTGAAGTATAAAAAGAATCTTGAGAATGCAGATTATATAGCACTAAAATTAAAAGAATGTGCTGATATTATCAGCAGCATGGATCGAAAGATGCAGGAGATCCGGAGTATGATCGATCTTCAGGCTTATCCTCCGGAACTTGTGGAAAGCAATGAATCTGATGACGATGACGTATATGGAGATATTTACGATGATGCGGATTTGGATTTTGGTGTAGAGTTTGATTACGAAAGAGATGATGGAATGTCTATCTGATACGGATTTTTAGCATTTTAATAAGAGACGAAGTATATAAGAACCCCCTCCTGGCTATACTTAATTTATAGTCAGGAGGGATTTTTTATGCCAATACCATTTGAACAAAGTGTTACAAAAGAAAATTTAATGAAAGCCTTTGCGGGAGAATCTCAGGCAAGGAACCGATATACGATAGCTGCCCAGGAGGCAAAAAGCCAGGATTTCCAAGTGCTTGAACAGATTTTTACATTTACAGCGGATCAGGAAAAGGAGCATGCAGAGATTTTTTATCAGCATTTAAGTAAGATGGCGGGAAAGACCATCCGCATTGAAGCAGATTATCCGGTAGACATCGGGGAAAATTTAGAAGAACTTCTTCGAATGGCCCAGAAACATGAGTATGAAGAATACGATCATATCTATAAAGAATTTGCTGAAAAGGCGAAGGAGGAAGGATATCCGGAGATTGCCGCATCCTTCACTTTGATTGCCGGGATTGAAAAATATCATGGTGACCGGTTTGGCAAGTTTGCGAAAATGATGGAGGAAGGAAGACTTCATTTCAGTGAGGTAGAAGTGGGCTGGATGTGTCTTAATTGCGGCTATATTGCTCATGGTGCATGTGCACCGAAGAACTGTCCGGTCTGTCACGAAAGTCAGGGGTACTTTATCCGTCTCAGTCTGGCGCCATTCGAAAACAGAGAACTTTAGAGAGAATAAAACAGGGCTGTGCGTGTTTGAAAAAATCATACTTTGCAATGCCCTGTTTTTCTTAACTGCGTTAAAACTGTTTTCTACTTGTCACTTCTTTACTTTTCCTGTATAATGAGAACGTTTATAATACTTTCTTTTTTTAAATAAGAGGATAAAAGACATGAAGATTATTATTTTAGGCTGTGGTAAGGTAGGATATAACCTTGCAGAACAGCTGACTCAGGAAGGTCATGACATTACAATCATTGATTCCAGAGACGATAAGGTAGAAAACGC
>SVDY01000010.1:78422-81855 GCA_015057665.1 Lachnospiraceae bacterium
GACAGAATTTCTGTCATTGTACCGCCTGAAAATATGAGTGAGCTTTTTGATAAGATGGGAGTTTCCCACCGTAATATTAAGAACGTTATGATTATAGGTGGTGGAAAAATCTCCTATTATCTTGCGGAACACCTGTTAAAATCCAGAATCAAAGTTAAAGTAATAGAGATGAATCATGACAAATGTGAGGAATTAAGTGAAAAGCTTCCAAATGCTATGATTATTCACGGGGATGCGGCTAATGAAACACTTCTCAATGAAGAAGGTATCGAAAATATGGATGCTTTTGTATCTCTTACAAATTTTGATGAAGAGAATATTATGCTTTCCCTTTACGCCAATAAAGTTTCCAAAGCAAAACTTTTTACAAAAGTAAACAGAATTGCATTTGAAGGTGTTGTCAATGATATTCCGATTGGCAGCATTATCAGTCCGAAGAATCTGACTGCGGAATATATCATTCAGCATGTCCGTTCTATGGAGAATTCCATTGGCAGTAACGTGGAGACCGTATACCGAATGGTACATAATAAAGTAGAAGCTCTGGAATTTAATATTAAGGAAGATTCCAAAGTGACAAATGTATCTTTAGCAGAATTAAAATTAAAACCAAATCTTCTGATTTGTGCAATTGTAAGGAATGGCAAAAGAATTACTCCAAGCGGACAGGACCGTATTTTAAAAGGAGATTCTGTTGTTGTTGTAACTACAAATATTGGATTAAATGACATTCAGGAGATTATGAGATAATGAATTATTCAATTATAGGTTTCGTCCTTGGCTGGATTGTGAAAGTAGAAGGGATTTTTCTTCTTCTGCCTCTTTTCGTTTCTTTCATTTATAAAGAGACAACAGGTATCTATTTTTTAATTTGTGCCGCAGCTTCTATTATAATTGGTACACTGATGAGTTATAAAAAGCCGGAGAACAAATCTTTTTATGCGAGAGAAGGATTTATTACAGTTGCACTTGGCTGGATTGTGATGAGTTTGATTGGGGCATTCCCATTTTATTTAAGTGGTGAAATTCCATCCTATTTGGATGCATTTTTTGAAATCGTATCCGGATTTACAACTACAGGAGCAAGTATTTTATCTGATGTAGAGGCACTTTCTCATTGTATGCTCTTTTGGAGAAGTTTTTCACACTGGTTAGGAGGTATGGGAGTTCTTGTATTCGTTCTTACTATTCTGCCTTTGTCCGGTGGAGAAAGTCTTTATTTTATGAAAGCAGAAAGTCCTGGACCATCTGTATCTAAACTTATGCCAAAGATGCGCCAAACAGCCGGCATTTTGTATATTATCTATACAGGACTTATGCTGATTGAAGCACTTCTTCTCATAATTGGGAAAATGCCTGTATTTGACGCGGTCTGTATGGCGATGGGTACGGCAGGAACCGGTGGTTTTGGCGTGTTAAATTCCAGTGCGGGAAGCTATACTGTGTTCCAGCAGGCAGTGCTTACTATATTTATGATGCTCTTTGGTGTGAACTTTTCTTTCTATTTCTTATTATTAATGAAGAAAGGAAAGGAAGCCTTTTCCATGGAGGAAGTCAGATGGTATTTTGCCATCTGGGGAAGTGTGGTATTATTGATTACGGTGAATGTGACCATGACCATGGGAGGCAATCCGCTCCTTAATTTCCATCATGCTGCATTTCAGGCAGCATCAGTCATGACCACAACGGGATTTTCTACTGTGAATTTTAACCTTTGGCCGGAATTATCTAAGGTTCTTATGGTTATGTTGATGTTTGTTGGTGCCTGTGCCGGAAGTACCGGCGGCGGAATAAAAGTATCCCGATTTGGTATTTATGCGAAAACCATAAAAAAGGAATTTTCTTCCCTGCTTCATCCAAGAAGTATTAAGATTCTTAAAATGGACGGGAAAAAGATTGAACATACAGTAATTCGTTCCGCTAACGTATTTTTATGTACCTATGTGATTGTGTTCTTCCTGTCATTTATTTTGATTACTCTTGATAATTTTGATTTCGAGACCAATTTTACAGCGATTACAGCGACACTGAACAATATCGGACCGGGACTTTCACAGGTTGGACCGATTGAAAACTTTGGCAAGTTTTCTCCGTTTTCCAAGTTGGTATTATGTTTTGATATGCTGGCAGGACGTTTGGAACTTTTCCCTATGTTATTATTATTCCTTCCATCTACATGGAAACGCAAATAGTACTTTAAAATGAATAAAACAGATGTAAGTTTTTATAAGAAAATGCTTGCATCTGTTTTTTATATGTGATAATATATTTGAGGTAAAAAATAACACACGCACTCAGACCTTGTGTTTGGTGCCATTTTTTTGGCTGAAAGCATGCCGGTGTTTTTAAAAAGTTAAGGATGCTGACATGACAATCTAAGCCGTAAGAAAAGATGGTCTTCATAAGGCGTGAAGAGGAGCGGAAGAATCAACCAAAAAGGAGAAAAAACATGAGCGTTATTTCAATGAAACAGCTTTTAGAAGCAGGTGTACACTTTGGTCACCAGACAAGAAGATGGAACCCTAAGATGGCTCCATACATCTACACAGAACGTAATGGTATCTACATCATCGACTTACAGAAATCTGTAGGAATGGTTGACGATGCTTACTACGCAATCAAAGAATGTGTAGCAAACGGCGGAAAAATCCTTTTCGTAGGAACAAAAAAACAGGCTCAGGACTCTATCAAAGCTGAAGCTGAAAGATGTGGTATGTACTACGTAAACCAGAGATGGTTAGGCGGTATGCTTACAAACTTCAAAACAATCCAGAAAAGAATCGATCAGTTAAAGAAAATCGAAGCTATGGAAGCTGACGGAACATTCGATGTTCTTCCTAAAAAAGAAGTTATCGCACTTAAGAAAGAACAGGAAAAATTAGAAAAGAACCTTGGTGGTATCAAAGACATGAAAGAAGTTCCTGACATGATCTTCATCGTAGACCCACGTAAAGAAAGAATCTGTGTACAGGAAGCTCACACACTTGGTATTCCATTAGTAGGTATCGCTGATACAAACTGTGACCCAGAAGAATTAGATTTCGTTATCCCAGGTAACGACGATGCAATCCGTGCTGTTAAATTAATCGTTAGCAAGATGGCAGATGCTGTTATCGAAGCAAACCAGGGCGTAGATGCAGAAGTTACAGAAGAAGTAGAAGACGCTGAATAATTCTTATTTAGAGTTTCAACTTTAAAAGAACAATATTCTAATTTTATCGGAGGACAATAATCATGGCTATTACAGCAGGAATGGTAAAAGAATTAAGAGAATTAACTGGCGCTGGTATGATGGACTGTAAAAAAGCCCTCACAGCAGCAGATGGTAATATGGAAGCTGCTATCGAAGCTTTAAGAAAAAGCGGTGCAGCTAAAATGGAAAAGAAAGCTTCCCGTATTGCAGCAGAAGGTATTGCACGTGTTGCAATCAAAG
>SVDY01000033.1:0-3540 GCA_015057665.1 Lachnospiraceae bacterium
GATACAGTAAAGAGCTTCGGCGTGAAAAACCGTTTCGTTCACTTCGAATTCTTCCGTCTCCTGGAAGACCATGAAGGTCTTGGAAAAAGAGGTGACGTTATGGCTCTTGAAGTAAACATGAGACCTTGCGGCGGTTTTACACCTGATATGATCAACTTTGCTCACAGCACAAACGTATACAAAATCTGGGCTGATATGATTTGCTATAATTCCTCTTTAATGCCACAGAACGACCATGCATTCTGCGCATTCGTTGGCCGCCGCGACGGTAAGAATTTCGTACATAATCATGATGCGATTATGGCAAAATATGCTGCTAACATGAAGATGGTAGAAAGAATTCCGGAAGCTTTATCCGGTGCTATGGCTGATCAGATGTATGTTGCAAGATTCTACACAAAAGAAGAAATGGATGCATTCTACGCTGATATGTTAGCTTGCTGCTAAGATTTTAAATCCACATTAATCTTATATGTACTTATAAAAAAGACGGATGCCGAAACATCCGTCTTTTTTGCAGAAAACTGTATCAAATTATTGATTTTAAAGAATCAAAACCATTTCTCATATGTCCATTCGGACAAAATATTATCCAAAGTATCTATTTAATAAGCCTTCAAATGCCTTGCCGTGTCTAGCCTCATCTCTAGCCATTTCATGGACTGTATCGTGAATTGCATCAAGTCCGGCTTCTTTTGCTCGTTTAGCAAGATCAAACTTTCCTGCTGTGGCGCCGTTTTCTGCATCTATTCTCATCTCAAGATTTTTCTTTGTGCTATCTGTCAGTACTTCTCCTAAAAGTTCTGCAAATTTAGCTGCGTGCTCCGCTTCTTCCCATGCGGCTTTTTCCCAGTAGAGACCGATTTCCGGATATCCTTCTCTATGGGCAACTCTGGACATGGCAAGATACATACCTACCTCAGAACATTCTCCTTCAAAGTTAGCTCTTAAATCAGCAATGATATCTTCACTTACTCCCTGGGCAACTCCAACTACGTGTTCAGCTGCCCATTCTCTTGTTCCTGTCTGCTCTTTGAATTTGTCAGCCCCCACTTTACAAACCGGGCATTCAGCAGGTACTTCTGTTCCTTCATGTACATATCCGCATACTAAGCATACGTATTTTTTCATTGTTATGTTCTCCTTTAATTTTAAAATTAAAAATGACTATGATAATCAAATAAACGATCATAGTCATTTCGAAATTCAGTATATCAGTTGTATGCGGATAATCCTAGTGGGAATGGATGGTAACTACTGCTATCAGTTTCTGCTTTTTATACCATTTTTTCCTTTGTATAGATGATTGCCCGGTTCATATCCACTCTCACTTTTCCCATCATCCCGACCGGAACAATATTAAAATGGGAGCCGTCTTTCCATTCAATATCAATGGAACCTAAGATACGATTAATATCCGCAACCTGATCATAAGGATACAGTTTTGTACCTTCTTCGTAATATTTTGCAGATTCCCCGGTGTAGGTTATGAGAATTCCTTCGTCGGTAAAAACACAGGAAATTCCCAAGTCGCCTTTTAATTCGATTTTCATATCTTTGTCCTTCTTATAAAAATGGACACATCATTTACAAAATGCAAATGATATGTCCATGATTATTCTTTATTTAGATGGATGTTGCTTTCACAAGGTATGTTCCCTCCACTAAACTCGAACTTCGTCTAATGACTCTTTCTCATTAAGGGTCGGGAACGGCTTTCTCACTAACCTCAGACTTCGCCCAAAGGCTCGTCTTCGCTAAGTGTTCAATGCCTAGAACTTACCTTCTTTAGCAGCTTCTTCGATAGATACAGCTACGGATACAGTCATACCAACCATTGGGTTGTTACCTGCTCCGATTAAGCCCATCATTTCTACGTGAGCTGGTACGGAAGAGGAACCTGCGAACTGAGCATCAGAGTGCATACGTCCCATAGTATCTGTCATACCGTAGGAAGCAGGACCTGCTGCCATGTTGTCTGGGTGAAGTGTACGTCCTGTACCGCCACCGGAAGCAACAGAGAAGTATTTCTTGCCCTGTTCGATACATTCTTTTTTGTATGTACCTGCAACTGGGTGCTGGAATCTTGTAGGGTTTGTAGAGTTACCTGTGATGGATACGTCTACGCCTTCTTTGTGCATGATAGCTACACCTTCTGTTACGTCGTTGGAACCGTAGCAGTTAACTTTTGCACGAGGTCCGTTGGAGTATGCTTTTCTGTATACTTCTTTTACTTCGCCTGTGTAGTAGTTCATTTCTGTTTCAACGAATGTGAAGCCGTTGATACGAGCGATGATCTGAGCAGCGTCTTTTCCAAGACCGTTTAAGATAACACGGAGTGGTTTCTGACGAACTTTGTTTGCTTTTTCAGCGATACCGATAGCACCTTCAGCTGCTGCGAAAGATTCGTGGCCAGCTAAGAATGCGAAACAGTCTGTTTCTTCTTCTAATAACATTTTACCAAGGTTACCATGTCCAAGACCTACTTTACGTGTGTCTGCTACAGAACCAGGGATACAGAATGCCTGAAGACCTTCACCGATTGCTGCTGCTGCATCAGCTGCTCTTCTGCAGTCTTTTTTGATCGCGATAGCTGCACCTACAATGTAAGCCCAGCAAGCGTTTTCGAAACAGATTGGCTGGATACCTTTTACTGCGTTGTATACGTCAAGGCCAGCGTCTTCTGTGATTTTTCTAGCTTCTTCGATGGAGCCGATTCCGTACTGTGCAAGTACTTCGTTGATTTTATCTATTCTTCTTTCATAAGATTCAAATAAAGCCATTACTGTAATCCTCCTTACTCGTGTCTAGGGTCGATAATCTTAACAGCATCTGCTACACGGCCGTACTGACCTTTTGCTTTTTCCCATGCTGTGTTAGGGTCATCGCCTTTTTTGATGAAGTCTGTCATTTTTCCAAGGGAAACGAACTGGTATCCGATGATTTCATCGTTTTCGTCAAGAGCGATACCTGTTACATAACCTTCAGCCATTTCAAGGTAACGAGGTCCTTTTAATAATGTACCGTACATTGTACCAACCTGAGATCTTAAACCTTTACCAAGGTCTTCAAGACCAGCACCTACTGGAAGACCATCTTCAGAGAAAGCGGACTGGGATCTTCCGTATACGATCTGTAAGAATAATTCTCTCATAGCTGTGTTGATAGCGTCACAAACTAAGTCTGTATTTAATGCTTCCATAACTGTTCTGCCTGGTAAGATTTCAGATGCCATAGCAGCAGAGTGTGTCATACCGGAGCAGCCGATTGTTTCAACAAGTGCTTCCTGGATGATACCTTCTTTTACGTTAAGAGTAAGCTTACAAGCGCCCTGCTGTGGAGCACACCAGCCGATACCATGTGTTAACCCGGAGATGTCTGTAACATCTTTTACTTTAACCCATTTTGCTTCTTCTGGAATTGGTGCAGCACCATGGTTAACGCCCTGTGCTACTGGACACATTTTTTCTACTTCGTGTGAATAAATCATGTTTTGAAACTCCTTTCAAAGTATGTAATATAATCCCCCATCTATAGAAT
>SVDY01000033.1:3640-20600 GCA_015057665.1 Lachnospiraceae bacterium
TTTTTCTACTTCGTGTGAATAAATCATGTTTTGAAACTCCTTTCAAAGTATGTAATATAATCCCCCATCTATAGAATTGTCTTAAGACAGATGAAATTATCCTCATCTGCTGTATTCTAATACATGGATTAAGGAACACTTTAAAAATGTCCCTACACTGGATTATTTTCTCATAAAATCTTCATTTCGTCTACTATTTTTTGCTATATTTTTTAAAATACTGTTAAAAAATAAACGGAATTTTGTTCTGTCGGAAAATCTACATCAGATTTTAATATTTTTCTACCACTTCACCCTGTTTTTTATAAATGGAGTTAGGTGCCACATAACCTCTTACCATAGAAAGAGGATATACGTTACTGTGGTGGGCAACCACGGTTCCCGGATTTAACACGCTGTTACATCCGATTTCTGCAAAGTCACCAAGAATTGCTCCCATTTTACGGATTCCTGTTTCAACTTTCTGTCCATCAATGGAAATTGTAATATTTCTTTTGTCTGCTTTTAAGTTGGAAGTGATTGAGCCTGCACCCATATGTGCCTTGTATCCAAGGATAGAATCTCCAACATAATTATAATGAGGAACTTCCACTCCATTGAATAAAATTACATTTTTCAGTTCTGTAGAATTTCCTACAGTTGCACCTTCTCCTACGATTGCACATGTTCTTACAAATGCACAATGGGAAACCGTTGCATTATGGCAGATAATAGATGGTGCACCGATATATGCATTTGGCGCAACAAAGGCTGTTTTCGCTACCCAGACATTCTCACTCACTTCGTCATACTCGTCTTTTGGAAGTTTTTTTCCTGTTTCGATGATGAAGTTCTGGATTTCACCGATGACTTCCCATGGGTATTCATATTTTTCTAACAGTTCTTTTGCAATTGTCTGGTCAAGGTCTACAAAAATGTTTTTAATTTTTAATGCTTCCATACTGATTCTTTCCTTTCTGTCAAACCAATGAATCAGGAAATGCGGACTTTATTCCTTTTCCTGTTCCTTTTCTGCTTATTTATAATATTTAGCGGCCTCATCAAAACACTGGCGCAACATATACTGATTGGAAAGCTGTTTCACGCCTTCCGTCCTCACGCCTACAAAATGATGCAGCTTCCGCATATATTCTTCTTTCGTTATGGTTCCCTCTGCCACATAAGTAAGCCCTTTTTCCCAGCTTGCAGTAAGTTCCGGGTTTAACAAAGACTTAATTGAAGCAGAAACAACATCAAAGATCATCTCACCAAGAAGTGTCGGCGTCAAAATCTGAGTCTTCTTTTGAAGATGAATGTATTTGTTATTCACCAGTTTTTTGATAATTTCAGCCCTGGTCGCACTTGTCCCTATACCGCTTCCTTTAATCTGGGCGCGGAGATCCTCATCTTCAATAAACTGTCCTGCATTTTCCATTGCAAGAATTAATGATCCGGAATTGTATCGTTTTGGAGGAGTTGTCTCTCCTTTTTTAATCTGGAAGCCTGAAACAGGCATCTCCATCCCTTTCTTCCAGCTTTTCATTTGTTCCTGAACAGACAGACTGGAATTCTTTTCTTCGTCGTTTCCGGATTCTGTTTTTTTACGTCCGAAATTATGATTTGCCACCTTCAGATATCCCTCAAAAATCAGAGTTTTAAATGTGGCAAAAAAGCTTTCTTCTTTTATCTGCACCGTAATGGATGTTTTCTGGTATTCCGCAGCCGGATAGAAAATACTTAAAAATCTTCGAACAATCACTTCATACACATTGGCACTTAAGGCTGACAGGCTTTTAAGTGCACCAAGCCCCTGCCCTGTTGGAATAATTGCATAATGGTCAGTGATCTGTTTGTCATTGACATACTGGGTCTTTGCAAGATTATTGTAACTTCCCATATTCAGTGCCTCATTGGCAAATGCAGAAAGGAGCGGATAATTTAACAGACCTTTCAAATTCTTATCTATCTCTTTGGCTACAGCAGTGGAAAGAACACGGGCATCCGTTCTCGGATAAGTGACCATCTTCTTCTCATATAACTCCTGAACTACCTTTAATGTCTCATCAGGGCTGATTTTAAAGAGCCTGGAACATTCATTCTGAAGTTCTGCCAGATTATATAAAAGAGGAGGATTTTTCTTTTCTTTTTTGCGCTGAATCTGGGTCAGGATTCCTGTTACCGGTTCCGGATGGGAAAGGTAATCTACCATCTTCTGCGCATCTTCTTCTTTTAAAAATCCAATGTCTTTATAAAGCAATGGCGACTGATAATAGGAAGATCCCTCTACTGCCTTCCATTCTGCTTCGATAGGCTCTTCCAGTGCAGCCACATTGGCAATGACTTTATAAAAGGGCTGCTTCACGAAGTTTCGGATCTCACGTTCTCTTCTTACAATCATGCCAAGCACGCAGGTCATAACACGTCCTACGGCGATGACGGTATTCTTACTTTCTTTTAAATAATTACTGATCGTAAATCCATATTTTAACGTAAGCAGACGGGAAAAATTAATTCCCATCAGGTAATCTTCGATTGCCCTCATATAGGCAGAGGCGCCAAGATTATCATATGCAGATAGATCTTTGGCTTCCCTTACACCACGGATAATCTCCTCTTCTGTCTGGGAATCGATCCAGACACGTCTTTTTTCTTTATTGCCAACGCCAGCCATCTGATCAACAAGACGATAAATGTATTCACCTTCCCGTCCTGAGTCAGTACAGACATAGATACATGTTACATCCTTTCTGGTAAGAAGATCCTTCACAATCCCAAACTGCTTTTTGACTGCCGGGATTACTTCATATTTATATTCCTCCGGCAGAAAAGGAAGGGTCTCCATAGACCATCTTTTCAATGCCGGATCATAGGCATCGGGATAACACATTGTGACAAGATGTCCGACACACCAGGTTACATAGGCATCATCGGATTCCAGATATCCGTCTTTCCTCTTGCAGTTCAGTTTCAGGGCTTTGGCAAATTCCTGAGCTACACTGGGCTTTTCTGTTATATATAATGCTTTCATTTATGTCCAACTTTCTGTGATATTCAAGTCCCGCAGGCGAGACCTGGCGCGGGATTTATTCCGCATCTGATAGAAAGCCTGATTCTCTGTTTATCCATTCAATGAAGTACCATACCTTCATGAATCCTTAGAAACACAGATAATCAGGATTCCTTCCTCTATTTGAATCAGGCCTTCTTCTTTTATCAGCTCGTTGCTGATTCCCCTGCTGATTCCAATCGTAAGAGTTTCGTTCTTTAACGGATATTTAAAGCCATTAAGAGTTATCCCTGTTACCTGTTCCGTATAAGGGATAAGAGAGATATACTCCTCACAATCTCTCTGTTTTCGAATTCTGACATGACCGGAATGGTCTTTATCCATCATAAAAATTCTGTTATGGGGATCCAGTATTTCGCCTTTTACTCCCTTTTCAAGAAGCATGGACAAAAGTCCGATGTTGGCAAAACTGTGATCAAATCTGGTTCCCATTCCACCAATGATGGTAATCTCCTCCGCACCTTCTTCCACTGCCCAAAGAAGTGCCAGATGGGTATCTGTATAATCTTTTTCCGGCGGGTAGGTCCTGATCTGAACATCTGATTTCCTGTATTTGTCAAGAATTCCTTCCGGAAGACTGTCAAAGTCCCCCAAAATATAATCAACAGCCAGCCCTGCCTGTTCTGCATAAAACAAACCCCGGTCCGCTGCCATTATTTTTGTCTCCTGACAGGAGGGACAAATGGATCTTAACCAATCAACATCCACCGTTCCTCCTGTGATGATCCACATATGTTTTACCATTTTTTCTTATCCTTAAGCTCATTATATAACAGCTTATAATTCTCATAACGGCTGCGGCTGATCTTTCCTTCTTCCAAAGCATCTTTTACTCCGCACACCGGTTCATTAATATGAACACATCCCTGAAATTTGCAGTATGGTTCGTGTTCCGAGAACTCATAAAAGAAGTCTTTTAATTCTTCTTTCTCCAATCCCTCAATATAGAAGGAACTGAATCCGGGAGTGTCCATAATATAAGTGTCTTCTCCAATATAGATCAGCTCAGAGTGTCTTGTGGTATGTTTCCCACGGCGTATCTTGTCACTGACACGGCCGGTCTCCATCTTAAATTCTGGACTGATTGTATTAAAGATGGAAGACTTCCCTACACCGGAAGGTCCGGCCAGAGCAGTTGTCTTACCCTGCAGGGCGGATTTTATCGCTTCAATGCCCAGTTTTTCATATACACTGGCCGTAATAATATCACAGCCGCAGGCAGAATAAGTTCTAATCAGTTCCTCAATCCACTCCGCTTCAACAAGATCTGCTTTATTAAAGCAGATTACTGTTTTCACCTGCTGGCGTTCCATTCCCACAAGAAACCTGTCTAAAAGATTCAGATTTGGTTCCGGATCTTTTAAAGCAAAGACAATCATAGCCTGATCTATATTTGCCACATTTGGACGAATCAGTTCACTGGTACGGGGGAGAATATCACGGATATTCCCCTCCATTGTATCTTCATTTAAAATATCTATCTCTACTTTGTCACCAACAAGAGGCTTTTCTTTCCTGTTCCGAAAGATTCCTTTTGCTTTGCATTCATATACGCCCTTGTCTTCCACATGGACATAATAAAATCCTGCAATTCCTTTTACGATTCTTCCTTCCATTCTAGTCCGCCTTACTCTCCATTCTGGTTTTCTTCTGTTGTACCGTCAGCAGAATTATCGTTCTCATTTCCATTGTCCCCTTCATTTCCGTTAAAAGCTGGACCTGCGCTGACTACGATATCTACTTTTGTTCCGACAGAAACCGTGGTTCCGGCTGCAACAGACTGGGAAATAACCTTTCCTTTCGGTACCTGATTATGATTTACTTCTCTGATTTTTCCAATAGAAAGACCTGCATCTTTAAGAGCAGCCTCTGCCTCTGATTCTGTGCGGTTTTCCAATGATGGAACTGCCGCCTGTTTTGCCGGTTCTTTCCCCTTGCTGATAATCAGCGTAATGGTACTTCCATGCTCTGCTTTCGTTTCAGGTTCCTGACGGATAACATGACCTTCCGGTACTGTATCACTATACTCTTCCTTTGTAGAAACCTTAAAGTCTCCGTCTGAATTTGTAATAATCTGTTTCGCTTCAGATTCCGGTTTGCCTGCAACAGAAGGTACATCTATGCTGTCTTTTCCAATGCTGACAACAACAGTAACCTTGGTTCCTGTTTCTATCTCATCCCCTCGTTTAATACTCTGACGGATAACATATCCCGCTTCCACGTCGTTGGAAATCTCTTCTACTATGTCATATTCCAATTTGTTTTTTTCCAGGATTTCAATGGCTTCTTCCCAACTTTTTTCCACAAGATTCGGCATAATAACAGTTTCTTTTTCTTCTTCAGTTGTTGTCATCTGTTCTTCTGTACTGGAACTGTCATCTGTTTTATCATCCACTCCAAGTCCGCCTCCAAATCTTCCAAGCTGTGTTGCAAGAAAGATTACAAATATCACAACAAAAATACCGCCCACAATGACACAGAGAATTTTAATGATTTTTTCCAATTTTGGATCCATGTCTTTTGTGTTTTTAAACATCCCGTTATCGGAATTATCCTCTTCTTCGTCTATGTCAGACATGTTATTTTTTGAATAATCCTTTTTCTCTCCGGACAGCTCTTTGATTTTTTCCACATCTGTTTTCTTTACAACGACAGTGGCACCCTCTGTGACAACGGCTGCCTTCCCGGCGGTAACCATTCCGCCTGCATTGTCAAATGCAATCTTTAAATCATCTAAGAGAGCTGTCATAGTATCATAACGATATTCCGGTTTTTTATTTGTTGCTTTCCTGATTATCTGCTGAAGATTAGGAGATATATTTTTCTGTTCTGATTCTGTAAAGACAATTTCTTCCTGAATATGTTTTAAAGCAATGGCTACAGCATTCTCTCCATCAAAAGGAACGTGTCCTGTCAGCATTTCGTACATGGTGATACCAAGAGAATAGATATCACTTCGGCAGTCCACATAGCCTCCTCTTGCCTGTTCCGGTGAAAAATAATGAACGGAACCAAGAGCTGTGGAGGTAATGGTATTGCCGCCAGTTGCTCTGGCAATACCAAAATCTGCAACTTTTACTCTTCCATCATCTGTAATAATAATATTCTGCGGTTTAATATCCCTGTGAACAGTTTTATTTTTGTGAGCGGCTTCCAGACCAAGACCGATCTGTGTCCCAATTACAATTGTCTCGTTGGAAGAAAGACATCCCTTCTGGTGAATATAATCTTTTAATGTAATTCCTTCCACCAACTCCATTACAATGTAATGAAGGCCGTCGCCTTCTCCAACATCATATACATTTACAATATTAGGATGCATAAGCCCTGCTGCCGCCTGGGCCTCTGTATGAAAACGCTTTACAAAATCCGCGTCTTTTCCAAACTCTTCTTTTAATACTTTAATGGCTACGTAACGATTTAATCTATGACATTTTGCCTTATAAACATCAGCCATGCCGCCACTGCCAACAAGATTCATAATCTCATATCTGTTTGCTAATATTTTTCCATTCTGCAGCATGAACTCACCTCTCTTCTTTCTCTATAATCACAACAGAAATATTATCAAGGCCTCCGTTGTCGTTGGCAAGACCAATGAGTGCTTCTGCTGCTTTTCGAATACTCTTTGTGTTCTCCAACACATATTTCATGGTCTGTTCCGTAATCATATTGGTCAAACCGTCAGAACAAAGAAGAACACTTCTTACTTCCTCCATTGATACCTGGAAAAAGTCTGCTTTCACTTTTGTATCAACGCCAACGGCTCTCGTAATTACATTTTTCTGAGGATGATTTCTTGCCTCCTCCTTGGTGAGCTGGCCATTTCGAACCAATTCTTCCACAAGAGAATGATCCATGGAAATCTGTATCAGATTGTCCTCTAGAATATATAATCTGCTGTCTCCAATATTCATGATATACATGGAGTCATCCAGAATCACTGCTGCCACAAAAGTAGTGCCCATTCCTTCATATTCCGGCTTTGATACGGCCAGATGAAATAAAGCTTCATTGACACTGTCCATGGCACTCTTCATCAAAACAAGCGGATGTTCGTCCTCAGACTCTTCCACATATTTTACAAATTCCTCTACGGCAAAGGAAGAGGCTTTGTCCCCTGCTTTATGTCCACCCATTCCATCTGCAACAATATAAAGATTTGGAAGATTTCCTACCGGTTCGTCAGAAAAATAAATGTAATCCTGGTTAATGCTTCTTTTTTGCCCTACATGGGTACTTCCAAAACTAATCATTTGATTTTTCCTCCTTCCTGTCATTGTAACGCTTTCTAAGCTGACCACAGGCAGCCTGGATATCAGATCCCATCTCCCGTCTCACTGTTGCGTTAATATGATTCTTTTCCAGCAGTTTTGCAAATGCTTCTACGGAAGCCTTTGTTGAACGCTTATAATCTCGTTCATCAATTGGATTCACCGGAATCAGATTCACATGACAAAGTTTTCCGGACAAATGTCTGATTAATTCTTTTGCATGTTCCTCTTTATCATTCACACCGGCAACAAGACTGTATTCAAAGGTAATTCTTCTTCCAGTCTCTTTGATATAATAATCGCAGGCTTCCATAATCTGACTGATGGTATATTTGTTGGCAATCGGCATTAATTCCTTACGCATCTGATCATTTGGTGCATGAAGAGAGATGGCAAGGGTGATGGAAAACTGTTCTTTTGCCAGATCGTAGATTCGCTCTACCAAGCCGCAGGTAGATACGGTAATATTACGCTGGCTGATATTAAGTCCTTTTTCATCCGTCAGCATATGAATAAATTTTACAATATTATCATAGTTATCAAAAGGTTCTCCCGTTCCCATGACTACCACATTGGAAACCCGTTCCCCTGTTGTTTTCTGAATATAATAAATCTGTCCTAACAGTTCTGCTACGGTAAGATGTCTTGTAAGACCGCCAAGAGTGGATGCACAAAAGCGGCATCCCATACGGCATCCTACCTGGGAAGAAATACAGACAGAATTCCCGTGATGATATTTCATCAATACAGTCTCAATAATATTCCCATCGGAAAGTTCCAATAAGAATTTTGTTGTACCATCCAGTTTGGAAACGTAACGTTCCACTTCTTTTAAAGGTTCAAAAACAACTGCATCCGAAAGCTTTTCTTTTAATGCTTTGGGAATATTAGTCATCTCGTCATAACTGTGAGCTAATTTTTTATGAACCCATTCATAGACCTGAGTAGTACGGAATTTCTTCTCTCCTAACTGTTCCATAAGACCAGTCAGTTCCTGAAAAGAAAGTGATCTTAAATCGGTCATTTATTTTACCCTCCTGAATTTTGCAATATAAAATCCATCGGTTCCATATATGCCTGGAAGAAGCTGAAGATGCCCATCTTTTGCCTGGGTTTTAAAATACTCCGGTAATTTATCAGAGAAATCCACGGCTTCAAGGGAAAATTCCGCTAATAACCATCTGCGGTTTTCTTCATTTTCTTCCTTTGTAATTGTACATGTGGAAAAAATCAATTCTCCCCCCGGTTTTACATATGACACTGCATTTTTCAAAATAGCACGCTGAAGAGGTACCAGTTCCTCGATTCTTTCCTTTGTTACGTTATATTTAATATCATTTTTTCTTGCTAAAATGCCAAGACCGGAACAAGGCACGTCGCAAATTACCAGGTCTGTCTTGCCGGCTAAGGATTCGTCCATCATTGTTCCATCAAAAACTTCTGTCTCAATGTTTGTAAATCCGCAGCGTTCCACATTATCCTCAATAAGAGAAATCTTATGATCAGATACATCTCTTGCTAAGACTCTGCCTGTTCCGCCCTTATGTCTCATAATATCAGCCGCGTGGAGTGCTTTTCCTCCCGGGGCACTGCACATATCAAGGACAAATGCATCTCCATGTGGATCCGCAATATGTCCGACGGTTGCCGAACTTTCATCCTGCACCTGAATCAGGCCTTTTTTGAAGGCTTTGATTCTGCTAAGAGAATCGTAGCCGCTGATTTTTAATACGTTTGGAAGATAGGAAGATTCTTTCACCACAATTCCTTCTTCCTCTAATGCAGCTTTTACCTGCTCCAATTCTGCATTGGAAAGATTTACTCTTACGGTTGTCTCCGGATTACGGATGGAACCTTCCGCCATCTTAGCCACTGTATCATAGTCATACATGGTACTCCACTGTTCTAAAATCCACTGTGGAATGGAATAGCGGACAGAAAGATATTCCATAGGAGATTTCTTCTCATCCGGAAGTTTAATCTCGTCTTTCTTTCTGGCCACGTTACGAATTAATCCGTTCACAAAACCGGAAAGATTGGAAAATCCTTTCTTTCTTGCAAGCTTCACCGCCTCATTGCAGGCAGCAGAATCCGGAACCTGTTCCATAAAAAGAATCTGATAAGCTGTCATACGAAGTAAGCAGCGAATAAATGGTTTCTGCTTCTCCATCTTCTTAGAAGAGAACTGATTTAATACGTAATCAAGATAAATCTGTTGTTCCAAAGTTCCTTCAAGCAGACGGGTCATGAATGCTCTGTCCTGTTTTTTTGCAAACTGGTAGCGTAGAAGCAGATTGGAAAGCCCCTGGCTGCTCATTACTTTTTTTCTGTCAATATCGATTAATAATAAAAGAACTTCTTCTCTCAGGTTCACCTGCTGTTCTGCCATTATCCTAACCTCATTCCTGTTTCCACCTGATTACCGACTAAGAAGGCCTGTGCTGTCATTCTCTTTTTGCCCTGAAGCTGTACCTCCAGAATCTTCAATGCATGTTCGCCGCATTTTACAGTGAAAGAAAACTTATCTTTGACAACCACTGTTCCACATTCTTCTTCTCCAGAATATTCCACAACTTCACTGTCCCAGATTTTTAATGTTTTTTCATTCCAGAATGTATAGGCACTTGGCCAGGAATTTAAGCCGCGGATCAGTCTTTCAATAGAAGCCGCATCCTTCTTCCAGTCAATACATCCAAGTTCCTTATCAAGCATGGCGGCATAGCAGCTTAAAGAATCGTCCTGCGGAGTTCTTGGAGCCGTTCCTGCTTCGATCTGCTTTAATGTCTCTATAATAAGAGGACCGCCCATCACTGACATTCTGTCGTGAAGAGTTTCTCCTGTCTCCTTTGGTCCGATTGGTGTTACAGCTTTTAAAATCATATCCCCTGTATCAAGGCCTTTGGCCATATACATGGTAGTAATGCCTGTTTCCTTCTCCCCATCGATAATAGCCCACTGCATTGGAGCAGCCCCTCTGTATTTTGGAAGTAAGGATGCATGCACATTGATACATCCATACTTTGGAATATTTAAAATACTCTCCGGTAAGATCTGTCCAAAGGCAACAACTACGATGGCATCCGGATTCATTGCTTCAATCTCAGCCACCACTTCCGGTACTCTTACCTTCGCTGGCTGGAATACAGGAATATTATGCTCTAAAGCTTTTTCTTTCACAGGAGGAAATGCCATTGCCTTACCGCGGCCTTTTGGCTTATCCGGCTGTGTATAAACACCGATGACTTCATGTTCCTGAATCAATGCTTCCAATGTTGGAACCGCAAATTCAGGAGTTCCCATAAATAATACTCTCATTTATTCTATTACTCCTCGTCCTCTTCTACGTTCTTTAATCCGCCTTCTGCTTTGTCTGCGTAAAGAACACCGTCAAGATGGTCAAGTTCATGACAGATGCATCTTGCAAGAAGACCTTCTGCTTCCACTACAAATTCGTTCATATCTTCATCAAAGGCACGGCAGTGAACATACATTGGGCGTGTCACTGTACCGCGTTTGCCAGGAATGCTTAAACAGCCTTCATCGTCTGTCTGGCTTCCACCTCTGTAGATGATCTCAGGGTTAATTAATGTAAGAGGGTTGCCATCCTGTACATCGATTACTACAAGTCTTTTTAAAATTCCAACCTGTGGTGCTGCGAGACCGACACCCATGGCATCATACATTGTATCATACATATCATCGATCAATTCCTGAATCTTTGGTGTCACTTCACGGATTTCTTTACATTTTTTTCTTAAACAATCTTCTCCCATTGTACGGATTTTTCTAATTGCCATTTTATTATTCTCCTTAATTTTTAATAGATTCCCATTGGGTTTTTATCATAATACAGGTGTACCTGTTTGAATATCTCTTTTGTCCTACTATAATCTTCCGCACAGCTTCTGATCTGCTTCATGCGGTCAATGTCTGTTTCTTTTATATAAATAACTCTTCGGTAAATGTCATTGATTTTCTTAAATGCTCCCTCAGAAGGACCGATCATATGAATATCCGGAAATGCTCTCTTAAGATATGCCGCCAGCTCATCAAGTGCAGTTTTACAGATTTCCTCCTTATCTGAAGTTGCAAAAATGACCAGCATCTCGCAGCATGGCGGATATTTTAATATCCTTCGATACGTCATCTCCTGAGCATAGAATTCTTCATAATTCTGCCTTTTAGAGGCAAGAATTGCATAATGATCCGGCTGATAAGTCTGGATAATCACCTGTCCCGGAAGCTTTCCTCTTCCCGCTCTTCCTGATGCCTGGGTCACAAGCTGAAAGGTCTTCTCCGCTGCCCGGTAATCTCCGGAATGAAGGGACAGATCTGCTGCCAGAATTCCCATTAAAGTCACTTTGGAAAAGTCATGTCCTTTTACAATCATCTGGGTTCCGACTAAAATATCCGCTTCCCCTTTGGAAAAAGCTTCTAACATCTGATTGTAACTCTCCTTCTTCCGTGTCGTATCAAAATCCATCCGCATAATGCGGGCCTCAGGAAATTCTTTATAAAGAGCTGCTTCCACCTTCTGAGTACCTGTACCAAATGCCGTAATATGCTTACTGCCGCAGTCCGGACAAGTCATAGGCGCCGGTCTTTCATAACCGCAATAATGACAGGACATCTGTCCTCCCCTGTGATAAGTAAGGGAAATATCACAGTGAGGGCACTTCATTACCTTGCCGCAGACACGGCAGCTGATAAAGCCGGCATATCCACGGCGGTTTAAAAAGAGCATGACCTGTTCTTTTCTTCGAAGCCGCTGTTCCATCTCATACCTTAATTCTCTGCTGAACATGGAACGGTTTCCTTCTTTTAATTCCTGTCTTAAATCAACGACAGAAATTTTAGGAAGTTCCATCTTGTTGGCCCTCTCTTTCAAAATCCAGAGACGATATTCTCCTTTTAAAGCCTTTGTATAGGCTTCCAATGAAGGAGTTGCAGATCCAAGAACCAGGCTTGCATTGCTGGTCTTTGCAAGATGCTCTGCCACTTCTCTGGCATGGTATTTTGGTGTAATCTCACTCTTATATGCCCCTTCGTGTTCCTCGTCTATAATAATAAGTCCTAAGTTTTGAAATGGGGTAAATAAGGCAGAGCGGGGACCGATCATAATATCAATGTCACCATTTTGTGCTCTTACGAACTGGTCGTATTTTTCTCCTTTGGAAAGTCTGGAATTTACAAAAGAAACCCTGTCTCCAAAATAAGTGTAAAAGCGGTTCACTGTCTGAAAGGTAAGAGAAATCTCAGGAATCAGTACAATGACCTGCTTTCCTTCTTCTATCACTTTACGGATCAGGGACATATATACTTCCGTCTTGCCGCTTCCTGTGACGCCGTGAAGCAGATAGGTTCTTCTGATTCCGTCATCGTAATCCCTTACAAATTCTTCATAAATCAGCTGCTGAGCAGAATTTAATGGATGAATCTCATGGGTTGCAACCGGTGATTTGATCGGATTGCGGAAATGACAGTCACTGCAGATAGAGATGACGCCGTCTTTTTCCATGGATTTTAAAGTAGAAAGACTGACTTTTTCCTCTTTGATAAGTGTTGTATAGGAAAGGCTGATTTCTTTTACTTCCATCTCCCGGAACATTGATTTAGACTCGTTCCTACAATCACAAACTTTTCCCTGCTCCTGGTCATCCGCTTCACAAAGAAGTCTCTTCAACACTCTTGCCTTTGCAACCTGATGCCTTGTCTCGTAACGAATAAGGAAGTCTTCTCCTTCCTGTCTTCCCACAGTAAGAATTACCGACTTTGACTCTTCCCTGTTCATCTTTTCCTGCACGGGAAGAACTGTCTTTAAAGCCTGAATCATAGTACATCCATATTCCTGCTTCATAAAAACAGCCAGCTTTATGAGCCTTCTCTGGCTCTCAATCTCATTGTCCCGAATGTCAATAATCTCTTTAATCAAAGCCGGATCATACTCGGGAATCTCTTTGATTCCCACAATATAACCGGTCCGGGTCCGGTTTCCGGCACCAAAAGGAATCTGGACTGTTTTCCCAAGGGCGGCCCGTGATTCCAGATGTGCCGGAATTTTATATTCAAATATACGGTCTACCGCCTCATGGACGATATCAATAATAATATCTGCAAACAATCTTTTCTTTCCTTTATGTTTTTATGTGTTTATGTGTTATTCTTATCAAAATCTTAGCGTTTTCTATGATGAAAATCAGTTTTCTTTCATCTCCTGTAAGAGTTCCATCACAGTCTCTTCCTCACTCATGTGATATTTCACACCTTTGATTTCCTGATATGTCTCATGACCCTTGCCTGCAAGAACAACAATGTCACCAGGCTGGGCATTCTTCATACAATAAGAAATGGCTTCTCTTCTGTCGATGATTTCGATATATTTTCCATCTGTTTTCTCAATGCCTGTAATGATATCATTGATAATATCCTGCGGTTCTTCAAAGCGCGGATTATCGGATGTAATGATGGTAAGATCCGCCATATTGCCAGACACCTCACCCATCTCATATCTTCTGGATTTGGCTCTGTTACCGCCGCATCCAAACATACATACAAGTCTTGGCGGATTGTATGCACGCATAGTCTTTAAAATACTCTCTAAAGAGACTGCATTATGGGCATAGTCAATAATTAATGTATAGTCGTCTCCTGTTGGAACAATCTGCACACGTCCTTTTACCTTCATGTTCTTAAGAACATCGTTGATTACCTCTTCGGGAACACCGAAATGACGGACAACGGCAATTGCTCCAAGTGCATTGTATACACTGAAGGAACCTGGAATTCCCACATGCACTCTGAAATTCATAAGACCTTCTAAATCAAAATCAACGCCAAGATAATCGATGTCTCTTGTCAGTTCCACATTGGATGCTTTTAAAGATGCTCCCTCATTTACGCCGTAAGTCTCAATCGGGCAGGCTGCATTTGCCACGATTTCAGCATAGTGGCTGTCATCCATGTTGGCAATTCCCTGTTTACACTGTTTGAATAAAAGAGATTTACAGTATAAATATTCTTCAAAACTTTCATGTTCGTTTGGTCCGATATGGTCCGGAGAAAGATTGGTAAACATACCATAATCAAATTCAATACCCGCTGTTCTGTGAAGTTTTAATCCCTGAGAGGAAACTTCCATTACAACTACGTCACATCCGGCTTTTACCATACGGTCAAAGAAACAGTGGATATCCATAGATTCCGGTGTTGTATTATTTACCGCAATATGTTCATCGCCAATAATGACTTCGATGGTTCCCATCACACCCACTTTATGTCCGGCTTTTTCTAACATAGAGCGGATCATATATGTTGTTGTTGTCTTACCCTTTGTTCCCGTAACACCAACTACTTTTAATTTTTTCGCCGGATGATCATAGTATGCTGCAGAGATAAGAGCCATGGCATATCTGGCATTTTCTACCTGAATCACAGTTACGTTTTCAGGAACTTCCACTTCTTTCTCAACTACTAAGGCAGCAGCTCCCTTGGCAGCAACATCAGCTGCGAACTTGTGTCCGTCAACTACCGCACCAGGGATACATAAGAATAAATCTCCTTCTCCTGCTTTTCTGGAATCATTTATTACGTTATTAATCTCAATATCAATTGACCCCTGAAGACATGTGTATTCGAGGCCTGCAAGTAATGTTTTTAAAGTCATATAAAAAACCTCACAATCCGCCATGTTAATCATGGCATACTCTTTTTTATTTTATACCCAAAGGGATTTTACGTCAATGGATATATCTTATCAGACAGAAATAGAAAAATCAGACTGCAGTAACAGTCTGATTTTTCTATTTCTGATTTATTTTTCTATTCTATTGTAATTAATCAGACAGCCTTTTAAGATAATCTCTCTCTCATCGTCTGTCAGTTCACCCATCTTAAGAGTAAACTCTTTCATGCCATCTTCCTTCACTACATATGCCTTAAATTCAGATGCTTTATTAATAACAGCTTCTCGAACCCCTGGGATGAATAAATAATCTCCATTGGCAAATGGTAACTCACCCTTCTCAATAATAAATGGAAGCATGCCCCAGTTAATCAGATTAGAACGATATCTCTTCGTCGCGTATTCGTTGGCAATATTAGCCCAGCCGCCAAGTACTTTTTGACAAGAAGCTGCCTGTTCTCTGGCAGAACCATCACCAGGTTTTACAGCAAAAATAGTACTTCCTACACCTAAGTTACCTTCGCCTGCTTCAGGATAGAGAGTATGTACCTGTTTCATAACAGTTTTTAATTCTTCTAAAGCGCAAAGCGGACATTCTCCTGCTTCAATAGCTTTCTGTGCTTTCTGTACTTCCTTTGCCTTACCTACATAAGAAGGATCTTTTCTGGAAAGAGTAAATTCCGCAAGTCCTAATGGGTTAGAACGGTAAGAAGAAGTTTCACCGGACGGAATCAGTTCATCTGTTGTTGTAACAGGGTCATGAATCTCGGAAACAACTTTTAATACCATGTTTTCCGGAAGGGCTGACATAGCAGGCCAGTCTTTGATATTTGGTCCAAACTTAATATCAACAGATGGGTCTGCAACACCTTTACTGTCAAAGACACGGTTAGCATAAATTGTTTTATCAAAGAAATATTTCTTTCCGGAATATTCAATATCCATGTCAGTAGCTGCTGTAAGGTAACCTTTATTTGCTGCGGTTGCCGCAATAGAACGGGCATCCATAAGTGCTACAGATGCAATCTGACCGTTCTGTAACTTGGAACCTTCACGGTTTGGGAAGTTACGTGTAGAGTGGCGGATGCTTAAACCATTGTTGCATGGTGTATCACCGGCACCAAAACATGGACCGCAGAAAGCTGTCTTCATAACCGCACCGGCTGCCATGAGATCGGCTGCAGAACCATTTTTCACAAGTTCCATAAATACCGGCATACTTGCAGGGTATACAGAAAGTGTAAATTCATCGGAACCGATATTCTTGCCTCTTAAGATATCCGCAGCCTGGCAGATATTTTCAAAACCGCCGCCAGCACAGCCTGCTATAATGCCCTGTTCTACGTAAAGTCTTCCGTTTCTTACTTTATCTTTTAATGTAAATTCAACCTGACCATCTAAGCTTACTAATGCCTTCTTTTCACAATCATCTAAAATGTCATAAAGATTAGCATTTAATTCATCAATGGTATATGTATTACTTGGATGAAATGGCATGGCAATCATTGGACGAATGGTACTCAAATCAATCTCAATCATACCGTCATAATAAGCAATATCAGCCGGATTTAATTCCACATAATCTTCACTTCTTCCATGGATATCATACCATTCTTTGATGGCATCGTCGGTTCTCCAGATAGAAGAAAGACAGGTTGTCTCTGTTGTCATAACATCAATGCCGATACGGAAATCTGCTGTTAAGTTTGACACACCAGGTCCTACGAATTCCATTACTTTATTATTCACATAACCATTAGCGAATACTTCACCGATAATGGCAAGAGCCACGTCCTGAGGACCAACTCCAAGAATTGGTTTTCCTGTTAAGTAAACACCTACAACGCCAGGCATGTTAATGTCGTATGTCTGACTAAGAAGTTGTTTTACAAGTTCCGGTCCTCCCTCGCCCATAGCCATGGTTCCTAAAGCACCGTAACGTGTATGGCTGTCAGAACC
>SVDY01000034.1 GCA_015057665.1 Lachnospiraceae bacterium
CCGATATAATCAGAAAGCATCTGGGGCCGGAGTCCGGCTTCTATAGAAATATCTTCTTCTGTAAATTCAGTTGTAATAATTCGATCTGTCATCTTGTTGTCCTGCTTTCTATAATGTCAGCATTTTTCTTAAGGATTCACTAAGTAAAGTCTCCGCATCCATAGACTCGGCACCTTCTACTGCACGGATTGCACGAAGTGCTTCACTGTTACTATATCCAAGGCTCACCAATGCCTGAGCAGTCAGACTCATCACATCCTCTGCCGGCTGAATGCTCACATCAAGCGGTTCTGCCTGTCCAAAACCTGCAAATGCCTCTTCAATATCAAGCTTGTCTTTCAACTCAAGAATGAGCTTCTTTGCTCCCTTGGGACCGATTCCCGGTGCTTTGGCAATGGTCCTGGAATCGTCACTTAATATTGCATAATTAAGTTCATCTACGGTCAAAGTAGAGAGAATTCCCATGGCCACCTTCGGTCCGATTCCGCTTACGGTAATCAGCATTTTAAATGTGTTAAGCTGTGTTCTGGAAGAAAAACCATAGAGACATACCATATCTTCCCTCACATAAAGATATGTGTATATAGTATAGTTACTTCCCACCGCAGGCAGATCACCGGTAAGATCCGGTGTCTTAATATCATAACCGATGCCATTGTTTTCTATAATAATGCCGTCTTCTGTGACGGCAGCTAAAATGCCTTTTATGTATGCCAGCATTGTGTCCTCCGAATAAATACCTTGTCTGAAACAGACAATAATTAATCATAGTATACCATATATCCGAATAAATGTTAACTCTTTTCAAAAATGTTGTGGTATAATATTATAACATATAAATTTCATGATAAATCATTTTTATCAGATGCGCTTCTGCGAATCCCGCGCCAAGTCTCGCCAGCGGGACTTGAATATGAGAATAATTTCTTTTTCAACGATTCATTCAAATGAAACCTGACAGGAGAACAAATTGAAAAAATACAGATATGAATATCACTTAAACGAAATAACACCTTATCCTCTTCCGGATCATTCCCTTTTTCTCGACATTGAAACAACCGGTTTCCAGAGAACATCCACATTTCTGACCATAATCGGTCTTGCATGGCAGGATAAAGATATTATTATAATAGAACAATGGTTAAATGAAACAGGACAGCAGGAAGAACCTCTACTCTTACTTGAGCTGGAACATTTTCTGACAAAATGGAACCGGGAACATGGGATTTTGCCAAAACTGATCCATTATAACGGCACTACCTTTGATCTTCCCTACCTAAAATCAAAATACGAACAGTACCATCTTCCTTCTTCTCTTTTAGAATGTACTTCTCTTGATTTATACCATCTGGCAAAGAAATACCGGCATTTTCTGTCATTGGATGGCATCAAACAGAAGAATCTGGAAGAATGTTTTGGACTTTTCCGGGAAGATAAACTGTCCGGTCAAGAGCTGGTTGAGTCCTACCTTAACAGTATCAAACATCAAGACCCACAGCTATTAGAAGCTTACCTCCTTCACAACAAAGAAGATATGGAAGGAATGGTATTTCTTCAAAACCTGGTAAGACTGGATTCTTTCTTTGCAGGTCATTATGAGGTTCTGGAATGGAAAGTAAATGAATCCGGAGATTCTGTCTTCCTTAAACTAAACGGAGATTTTCACCTTTATAAACCTATCTCTGTTTCTTCTACGAAGATCCATTTTATTTTTGAAAAGGGTACTGTACAAATTCAGATCCCAATCTGTCATATGGAAGCCAGATTTTTCTATGATAATTACAAAGATTATTATTACCTTCCTTTGGAAGACTGTGCCATGCACAAATCCGTAGCCGGCTATGTGGAAAAGGAGTACCGGATAAAAGCAACAAAGGAGACCTGTTATACGAAAAAAACAGATCATTTTCTTCCGCTTCCCCTTCCGGAATCAGCACGTCTTCGTAAAAAAGCGTTACAGGAATGCTGTTCTCTCCAACTTTTTTATGAAGCATATGGAGACATCACTGCCTACGTTTTAAAAACCATGGAAGATATTTGTAACCGAAAGATCTATATCAACCGCTTATTACAGTCAGTACTATAAGAAAAGAAATCTAAAAACAATAAGAAAACAGAGGGTGTTTTGCAAAACCAATGTCATTAAGTTAAGACATTGGTTGCAAAACACCCTCTTTGTTTTCTTATTTTGGAATTACAATGGCTGCAATGATGTAAGCAAGTACTCCGGATCCTGCACTCATCATACTAATCAAAATCCATGCAAGTCTCACTAATGTAGGATCAATATCAAAGTATTCTCCAATCCCTCCGCATACGCCGCAGATCATGGAATTCACATTGGAACGATATAATTTTTTATTACTCATCTTAAACAACCTCCTCGAAAGTTACAGTCACCTCTCCTAACGCAGATTCAATCTCAATAGTTCTGTCTGCATCCTTTGGATGGTCACGGTAGGTATTTGCAATACCTGCAAATGTTTCTTCTCCGTAATTCACATTACCTGCCGCAGATTCAATTATAACCTGATAATTCTCTTTCTGCCCGGAAAGTCCAATCTCAGTCTGTCCGGCACCATTTGTAATCTCAATATGCCCTGCATCAACCAAATCAAAATGTGCTTTGCCGGCCCCTAATTCTGCTTCAAATTCGTTGGCAATGATCGGACTGTTCACTTGAACGAAAGATGCACCGGCTTCCATCTTAAATATATGAGTTTGAATCGGACAATCCACATTGATATTTCCGGCTCCTGCATTTAATTCAAACCGTTCAAGATTCCAATTTATCGGAAGGTAGATATGAATCATTCCATTCTCATTATCCATCAGATGACTGTCTTTTTCAACGACTAATGTATTATTTTCCAAAGAAATATGGAAAGGCAGATTACCATCCAATACGACTTGAATCCGGTCCGTCTCTGATTCCTGAATCTGGCAGTTCACACCGGCCAAATCAAGTTCTATATTTTTCACTTCTTCTTTTTTGAAATCCCATACTTTTTCATCAACAACTTCCTCTTCTTCATCCACGGGAATCTGAATGATACTATCTCCCGGAATTATTATCTGATTTCCAAAATCAATAAATGGAAGCTTCTTTAATGCATTTGCAATATCACCGGATGTAATTCCCATAACACATCCGGCAATGACACATCCGGTTCCCGTTATAAATAAAAGCAGGGATAATATCAAAATTCCTTTAACAAACTTCTTCATTATGCCGCCTCCTCTCTGTTTCTATGAAACACTCGATGGAATAAATCAACAAGAAATCTTACAAGAGCAGGAATTGCTTTTGTCACAAGCCAGCCGAAACCTACCAGTAACAACAGCCCGATTGCCAGAAGAATCATGGCAAGTCCAAGACCTGCAATTCCTAAAGAAAGGCTTGCTGTCATACTGGAGATGGCAAAAACCGCAAGTGCAATACTTCCTATAATAAGCCCGATTCCGCCAAATAAAGTTCCTGCCACAAGACCCAATATCGTACCCAAAATTCCCAATATAAGAGTACCAATCACACCTAATAAAGAGCCCCAGATTGGAAATGTTATCACTGCCAGACCGATGAGCAGTAAGGTTTTTACTCCACTGTCCATCTTCTTTGTTTTATGCTGCTGTCTGTTCTGACCATATCTTACCGGCTTCTGATTCTTATGGAATGATTCGCTTCCGTCTTCCGTATTATGATAACCGGTGTCTGTATATTCTCCTCCTTCCGGATTGAAATCAAAGCCTGCTTTTACTTCAGCAGCGATTCTCCCGGGACTTCCCAGTTCACGTATAACAGCAGCTTCATTTTCCACACCTGCGTCATCAAAGTATCCTTCATAATAAGCTAATGCATCCTCCCTGTCTTTTGCAGGAATATCGTAAAGAAGCCGTCCTAACTGGTCCATAAATTCTCTTCGGTTCATCTTATCGTCCTCCCTCAAATAATCCTGATATTTTCTGCGAATAGTTCTTCCATTCTATACGATAAAGTTGCAATTGAGCATATCCTTTCTCTGTAATCTTATAATATCTTCGATTGCGTCCTCCAAACTCCATATCATATACACTAAGACATTCATCTTTCATAAGACGTCTTAAAACCGGATATAAAGTAGACTCTGAAATCTCCAAAACTACTCTTACATCCTGTGTAATCTTATATCCATAAGTTCCCTCTTCTTCTTTGGCTACAACTGCCAGCACAATCGCATCCAATAAGGCTGCACCAGTGTTAAAAACCATGTCATCCCTCCTATCGGACTAACACATATCTATATGTATTTTATCAGAAATAATATTATATAGTATATAATATTGTCTGTTTTCCATATTATATGACATATAATATTATATGTCAACACAAATCATTTTTCTTTTTACTCGGTTTTACTCTAACAAAATATTGCGAGAACAAATACAAACAAAACAAATGCAGCAGTTTATACAAAGACTAGGTCTTCAAATCTTTTATAAGAAAGCCGGGTTTGTAGTAACTGCTGCATTTTCTTTCAATCATAGGATGCAACGCCTTTTATAAGAATTATGAAATTGTCTTTGTCAGTTCTTCCAATGTTTTACGTTTTTTATTGCGAAGTTTGTCATCCTCTGCCGCATATCCAAGAGAAATCACAAGACGTACTGCTCCATCAATCCCACAAATTTCTCTGATTTTTTTATCATTGAGCCATCCAAGAATGCAGGTGCCAAGCCCCTGGGCTGTAGCTTCGCAAGTCATAAAAGCGGCTGCAATTCCAATATCAATGGATCTGTAATCATTTCCTTTTACTTTTGCACCAAAAGCTGCTGTTTTAACATATGGCATTTCGGAGATGACAAGCATAACAGGCGCATCTGTGGCAAATTTATTCATTCCTGCTTCCTGGGTCGCTTTTGCCACTGACTTCGCCTTCTCGCCCTGGCATACTGTAATAAAGTATGGCTGTCCGTTACAGGCGGAGGGAGAAAGCTTGGCTGCTTCTAAAATAGCCTGAATTTTTTCTTCTTCTACAGGTCTTGCCAAGTCATAGTTTCGGCAGGACTGACGATTCTTTGCGATTTCTGTAAAGTTCATATAGCATTCCTTTCTATTCTCTTTGCATTTTTTGAATCAGTTTGCTGTAAATGTTTTCAACAAACCATGGCTCCGTAGATGCTTTTTGCGCCTCTTCCGGAGTAAACCATGCAACACCGCTGTTTTCATCTTCTTTTATAGTCAGCACTTCCCTTTCACTTGCCTCCAGAAGATACGTGACATTCAGATGAATATGAGAAGAAATATATTCTCCCTTTTTCATATGCCCATTTACCGGAAGGACTTCTATGGAAAAGATTTCTTCTTTTACGGGCCTTAAGTTCTGGATGCCGCTCTCTTCCATTCCTTCTTTTATCGAAACCTTTAAAAGATCTGTCTCCCCATCCGCATGTCCTCCAAGCCAGGCCCAGGAATCGTAGATTTTATGGTATGCCATCAACACCTTTGTTCTATCCTCATTTACAATCCAGGCAGAAGCTGTCATATGGGCAATTGGATTTTCACGGGTATAAACCATGTCCATTGTTTTTAAACAGGACAGCATAAACTCTTTATCTCTTTTTTCCTGTTCGTTATAAGGAACAAAAGACTGCAATTTTTCTAATAACATTGTGATGAAACCTCTGTTTTTCTATGATATCTGCTATTTTCTCTTTCTGATTTTGCGGATCACTTTTCTTACAAGCAAGATAATGCCAACAAAAATTGCGATGATAAGAATTACAAGACCAATGATGATGAAGAAAAATTTATTTGGATTTTTAATTAAATCCCCAATGTTTTTGCTGTCCTCAATCACCTTACGTCCTTCTTCTTTAGCATACTTTTTGTCCATATTTGGAATGCCGTTGCCGTCTGTATCTTCCATAGATTTCATGTAATTGGCAATGGCTGTCCAAGCCTTTAATTCATTGCCTTCTGCATCCTTTAACACAGCATCTTCATAATTTTCAATCACAGTTCCATCTGCGAATTTAGGAACAATGGAAAGTAAACCGTAAGACATATTTGTTACGTTTCCTAACATCTGAGAAGAATAGAAATCCGTTACTACAAGGTACAACTGATCATCTACAAGTTCTTCCCTTACTTCATCACCATTTACTAAAAATACATCTGTTGCCTTGTTAAGTAACATACGGTTTGGATTATAATGCCAGTACAGACCATCTGTATATAATCTTGCAGTTGTCATAAGATCAGATACGGTAGAATCAATCTCTGCAACTGTCTTAAGTTCTGCACCGGTAAGGTATACACCAATGAGAGGATATCCCGGAATTCCGTCTTCTCCGATACCAAGGGAGAAAGAATTAAATACAGTCTCTGTTGTAATATTACCAAGAGGATAGGAATCGCGGATGGTTCCTGCAGGTGCTACGGATACGGCTACCGTACCTTCCCCTAAGAGTTGCTCTGCAGCATAAGTATACGAGTCCGCAATAATACTCCCCAGGTTTAATTCTGTATGTTTTTCAGAAAGATCGCTCTGTGGACAGAACTCCACATCGTTTTCACACAACACTTCATCTTTTGTAAGGCCAAACTGTTCTAAATATTTGCTGTCAACCATGTCCATTAAGGCATTTACTTTTGCCTGAGTCTCAGGATCTGCTAAAACTTCTTCTCCAACGGTAATCGGTTCATAGTTCATTAAATCCCAGCGTCCTTCCCTGTTTTTTACAAGACTTAAACTTCCAAGATATTTACCGTATTCCCCAACAGATACAATATAAGTAGAACCGTGTACAATGGCCTCGTCAAGTTTTGTATGAGTGTGGCCGCTGATAATTACATCAAGTTCCGGTACTGCTTTGGCGAGAATTTCATCCTCGGATTTCTCCGGATCTTCCCATGTGCCGCCATGAGAAATGCAGACGATCATATCTGCCTCTTCCTTCTCTTTAATATGAGCTACCGTTGCTTTCACCGCTTCTACAGGATCTTTGAATTCCAGAGGAGGATTTGGAATACAGGCAATAGAGTCAATGCCGATCATTCCAGTCACCGCAATTTTAACTCCGTTTTTCTCAACCATAACATAGTCTTTCATGCCGATTTTTTCAAATGCGGCTTTTAACATTTCCTGATCTTTTGTAAGCCCTTTTTCCTCCATGCTTTCCCAGTCAACATTACACATAACCATAGCAGGAATCGGATCTCCGCTGGCAACTGCATTGTTCATCATATTGGCGATTCCGCTTGCTTTATAGTCAAATTCATGATTTCCAAGAGTGGATACATCTATTCCCAGTTCGCCAAGCATACGGATTTCAGATGCTTCTTCCTCGTATACGGCCTGAATCAGGGTTCCCATGGAGAAATCCCCTGCATCTAACAATAATGTGTCAGGATTCAATGCTTTTTGTTCTTTAATAAGTGTTTTAAGTTTGGCGAAACCGCCTAAAACTTGTGTTTTGCCATCTTCCACTGTGGCAAATGGGTTCAAATGGGAATGGGTATCATGTACAAACATAATATCCACGGATGTCTCCGGCTCACCTGCCATAACAAAACTTCCCAAAAGACCAAAAGACATTATAAAACATAGAACAAGTGCTGATATTTTTTTCATCTGTTTCTTTTTCCTTTCTACTTTTGTTTTTCCGATTTAAATAAAGCCCGGACCAAATAGTCCGGGCTCAAATTATCTGCCTTATGCAATTATAAAATTGTCTGATCAGATAAGATTATTCAGCATCTGCTGGAGCTTCTGCAGGAGCTTCTTCTACTGCTAAAGCTTTCATGCTTAAGCTGATCTTCTTGTCTTCTTTTCTGAAGTCAACAACTTTTGCTTCGATAGCCTGGCCAACTTTTAATACGTCAGCTGGTTTTTCGATGTGTTCTTTTGCAATCTGGGATACGTGAAGAAGAGCATCAACGCCTGTTTCTAATTCAACAAATGCACCGAAATCTGTCATTCTAGCAACTTTACCTGTTACTACGTTGCCTACAGCGTATTTTTCTTCAGCGTTTAACCATGGGTTGCTTTCTGGGAATTTTAAGCTAAGAGCAATCTTTTCACCCTGGATATCTTTGATGAGAACTTTGAGTTCCTGTCCAACTGTGAAAACTTTCTTAGGGCTTTCAACACGTCCCCAGGACATCTCAGAGATGTGAAGGAGTCCGTCAGCGCCGCCTAAGTCGATGAATGCACCGAAGTCTGTTACATTCTTAACTGTACCAACAACTTCCATGCCAGCTTCGATCTTAGCAAATAATTCAGCCTGTTTTTCAGCCTTTTCAGCAACTAATAACTGTTTACGATCGCCGATAATTCTTCTCTTACGAGGGTTGAATTCGGAGATTACGAATGTGATTTCCTGATCAGCATATTTGCTTAAGTTCTTTTCATATGTGTCGGAAACAAGGCTTGCAGGGATGAATACTCTTGTACCTTCTACAGATACACTTAAACCACCGTCTAATACCTGTTCTACTTTTGCTGTAAGAACTTCTTTGTTGTTGAAAGCTTCTTCTAATCTCTTGTTGCCTTTTTCTGCAGCAAGTCTCTTGTATGTTAATAATACCTGGCCTTCGCCATCGTTAACTTTAAGAACTTTTGCTTCCATTGTGTCACCAACTTTAACTTCTTTTGTTAAGTCAAGGTTTGGTGTGTTGGAGTACTCACTTCTTGTGATGATACCGTCAGCTTTGTAACCTATATTTAAGTAGATTTCATCTTCCTTTACATCGATGATTGTTCCAGAAACCACTTCTCCGTTTCTGATGGTCACCAAACTTTCTTCTAATAACTGTTCAAAACTTTTTTCTGACATGCTAATATGAACCTCCTTGATAATATTATTTGGGGTTGAAGCCCCTGCAGTAATGCCGATACGCTCCGCTCCTTCAAGCTGCGCCTTATCCAGATCTGCAAGTGTCTGAATAAAAAATGTGCTGCCACATTCGGCCTTACTAATTTCATATAGCTTTTGTGTGTTCGAACTATGCTTACCTCCAATAACTATCATGGCATCCACGTTTTTAGCAATTGCCTGTGCTTCTAGTTGTCTTTCTTCGGTTGCATTACAGATCGTATTAAAAACATATATATCATACCCCTTTTTCTCAATAATTTCAACTAAATCTTTAAATTTCTTGTAATTAAATGTCGTCTGGGATACGATGCTAAGCCTTGATTCTGCTGGAAAAGATAAAGCTTCCGCTTCCTCAAAACTTTCAATCACTACAGGCTGTGATGAACACCAGCCTTTGATTGCTTCTACCTCCGGATGGGTAGAACTTCCAATGATGACAACCTGTCTGCCTTCCTTCGTTTCTTTCTCCACAATACGGTGGATTTTCTTTACAAATGGACAGGTTGCATCCACAAGAGTAAGCCCTTTGTTCTCAATGAGATCGTAGATTTCTTTTCTCACACCATGGGAGCGGATGATAATGGTTCCTTCGGAAAGAGCTTTGATATCCTCTTCTGTATGAATGACACCAACTCCCTTTTTCTTAAGATCTTCCACTACTTCTTCGTTATGAATAATAGGACCATAAGTATATACATTCTCTTTACCTGTATGAGAATAGACTAATTCTACAGCTCTTTTTACTCCAAAACAAAATCCCGCTGTCTTTGCCAATGTGATTTCCATCTCTTAAGCCTCTCCTTTTACTTTAGAAAGCAGAGCTTTCTAAAACTTTATGGTATTCCGCAATAATCGCTTCTACCACCTGATTTATGGTCATATAGGATGAATCAACTAAAACCGCATCTTCCGCCTGTCTAAGGGGTGCTGTAGCTCTTGTCATATCCTGATGATCCCTCTTAATGATGTCCTGTTTGATTACTTCGTAATCACAGGAAACTCCTTTTGCCGTCAATTCGTCATAACGGCGTTTTGCACGAACATCAGCAGATGCCGTAAGGAAAATCTTAAGCTGTGCATCTGGAAGCACTTTTGTTCCGATATCCCTTCCATCCATTAAAATGTTTGCGCTCTTAGCCATATCTCTTTGAAGCTGTAACAGTGCTGCACGAACTGCAGGCTGTGCGGATGACACAGATGCCATCTGTCCTACTTCTTCTGTCCGGATAAGGCCACTGACGTTCTCTCCATTTAAAAGTACCTGTTGCTCGCCGTCCACATATTCAATGGTAACTGAAATCTCCGGACACATAGCTGCTATCGTCTCCCCATCCTGTCCGTCTACGCCTTTACGAAGAAAATAAAGACCCATAGCACGGTACATGGCTCCTGTGTCTACATACACGAAACCAAGTTTTTTAGCGATGGTTTTGGCGATCGTACTTTTTCCTGCCCCTGCCGGGCCGTCAATCGCAATACTAAACATATTGTTCCTCCGTTTACATGTTTCTATATCTGAAGCATTGATCAGGCATTCTGTCCTGCAAGATAAGCCGTTGACCAGGCTATCTGCAGATTATATCCGCCTGTTAATGCATCCAAATCAAGTATTTCTCCTGCGAAGTAAAGTCCTGAAACCAGTTTGGATTCCATGGTTCCCGGATCCACTTCTTTGACTGCAATTCCTCCCTTGGTAATAATAGCTTCTTTAAAATTACCAAGTCCGGTTACAGTTAAGTCAAATTCTTTTAAAAGAGTTACCAGCCTGGTTCTCTCTTCCTTTGTAATCTCATTGACCTTCTTCTCCGGAGAGATTGCACTTCTTTCTATTATAATAGGAATCATTTTCTTTGGCAACAAATCGTCCAGAGAATTCTTAAACTGTTTATTGATTTTATCAGCAAAATCTCTTAAAATGCGGGCATCTAACTGTTCTTTTGACATAGCCGGCTTTAAATCAAGAATTACCGTAATTCCTTTGTCCAGATACTTCTTGGCATAAGCACTGAAGCTTAACACCACCGGACCGCTGATACCGAAGTGGGTAAATAAAAGTTCTCCCTGCTCCTCGTATATCTTTTTCTTTCCAACGATAGCCTTAAAGCCGGTATTTCTAAGAGAAAGGCCCATCATCTGCTGACACCAGTCTTCTTTGATATGAACCGGCACTAAAGACGGAGAAAGTTCGGTCACCTTATGGCCTGCATCCTTCGCCCATTTAAAACCATCACCGGTTGAGCCGGTAGATGGATAGGAAAGGCCGCCTGTTGTCACAATAACAGCATCTGCCTTTTCCGTCCTTCCGTTGCTTAAAACAACCCCGGTAATTGTGCAGGTATCTTTCTTTGCCTTCTTACCATCCTGATCCGTTTCTATAAAATCCTTCTGCTCTATCTTAAGACTTTTCACCTCTGTATTCAGACGTACATCCACTCCCAGACGATCCATCTCTTTTTCCAGAGCACGAATAATATCGGAAGAATGATCCGACACAGGAAAAATCCGGTCTCCTCTTTCCCGTTTTAAAGGAACGCCAAGTTCCTCAAAAAAATCGATGGCATCCTGATTGGTGAAGCTGTAAAAAGAACTATATAAAAAACGGTGATTGGATACGACTTTACCAAACAATTCTTCTACATCACAGCCATTGGTCACATTACATCGGCCTTTGCCTGTAATAAAAAGCTTCTTTCCAAGCCGTTCGTTCTTCTCAAAGAGCAGAACCTGATTTCCTTTTTTTGCTGACTGGATGGCAGCCATCATGCCTGCTGCGCCGCCTCCGACAACGATTACTTTATGCATAAAATAATATGCTCCTTTTGTCATGTTTTGCCTCTAAGCATCATTGCATAGGGATCTCAAATCTTTATTATCTAACGAAAGCAAATCACATGTGGCGATCTACATCTCGTCATTGTCTTCATAGACATTGTATTCATTCCACAGCTTCTCAAGTTTATTAAGACGTTGTTCCACATCGTCCTTGCGTTTGATGGAAAGAGCTATGATGAGACTGTTGATCAGGCTCTGAGCAGCAACTAAGGAGTCTACAATACCAAGAACATCACTTTTTACCGAAAGCCTGCAATCAGCCAGAGCCATAAGCGGAGCTTTTGGATGATCGGAAACAGCAATTGTTTTTACATTATTCTTTCTTGCAAATTCTAAAGCCTGAAGGGTTCTCTTGGAATACCTTGGAAAACTGATTCCAACAAACACATCCCCTTCTTTCATCTTATCAAGCTGCTCCATGGTATCTAAAACATTGTTGGATTCAATGACTTTCACATGATCCATAAAGATATTAAGATAATATCCAAAAAGACCTGCAAGGAAGCTGGAACTCTTGGTTCCAAGAATATAAATAGAATCTGCACTGTCAAGAAGATCAACAGCTTTCTGGAATTCGGATTTATCCAGAAGTTCTAATGATGTACGGATACGTTCTGCATCCTTATGGAGCACATGATTCAAAAGATCTTCCTTTTCGCTCAAATTAGCCATCATATGAAGTCTGTCTACAGAGGTGGCCTTTGTCTTAACAAGAACACGAACCGCCTTTTGAAGCTCCGGATATCCGTCATATTCTAACTGGTAAGCAAAACGGACTACTGTAGATTCGCTGACACCAGCCGATTCTCCAAGCTTCTGTGCTGTAAGAAGGGAAGCCCGTCCGTAATCTTCCATAATATATGCCGCCAGACGTTTCTGACTTTTACTGAAACTTTTCTTTTTCGCTTCGATTCTCTGAAGCAGATTCATATCGGTAAGCATGGTTCTCTTTCAGTCCTTTCCTTGAATGTATATCAGATGTGGGATAACTTCCGCGCCAAGTCTCATGAGCACGGCTTGAATCATTCACATCTTGTGAGAAAAATTCGGACAAATATATACACTCATACTAAAATAGCATACCACATTTCTTTTTCGATTTCAAGCAGTGAAATTCTTGCAAATACCATATTATTTTATTGTTTCGGCACAATAACTTTCACTTCATATTAAATTCTGAAAATAAAATGTATGGTGTTGACATATTTCCTCTACAAATGTAGAATAAAACTATAAAGTTTCTCTACATTTGTAGAATATGTTTATCAAGATACTCCACATTTACAAAATAAGTTTGTGAAAACATTTCATTTTGAAAGGAGAATGCCTATGAGAAACCATATCCTCCGTCTTCCGGATGCAGAATTGGAAGTAATGCAGGCTGTCTGGTCTTTTCCTCCTCCTGTTTCACGAAAAACACTGGAAGAACACTTAAAACACAGCCATCCCATGGCACAGACAACACTTCTTACCCTTTTGACAAGACTTAACGAAAAAAGATTTCTCCGAATTGAAAAAATCGGCCGCATTTCCCATTATTATCCCCTTATAGAAAAACAGGAATATCTGGCCGAACAAAGTAACCGCTTTTTTCATAAATTATGTGGAGGTAATATCTCCACCTTTGCCAATGCACTCTGCGACAGCGGACTGACTAAGGAAGAACTGGCAGAACTTCGCGGACTTTTAGAAAGAGGTGAATTATGAACTCTGAACTATCACTCTCTTTTTTATTTAGCTGTATTCTGGCCATCATGTTTTCCCTAACATTATTTTTAAAACCAGATAAAAATGACAAGGAAAATCGTCCCCGTTTCCTTCCGGATCTTTCCAATACGATTCTTCCTTTTTTCCTAATTCTTGTTTTTATTTTAGGTTCCATTACAGAGGGAAGCCGTCTCGCTTTTCAATTTCTTTTCTCCCTCTGCTTTACCGTATTTCTTCATATCAGTTTGTATTATTTATTACTGATTGCCATACTGCCGGTTTTGCGAAAATATATCAGTGCCCGGGCCTGCTACATGTTGTGGCTTATTCCAAACTATTTGTATATTACCTGGCAGGGGTTTATGACCATACAAAAGCCGGGAATTGTTATAAAACTTCATGGAAATACAGTCTTGACTCTCTTTTCTATATGGATTGTCGGTTTCGCCTTTGTTCTTATCTGGAATATGACAAGTCATCTTCTATTCCGCCGGCAAATTCTAAAAGATGCCAGAGAAATAAGAAATCCTGATATATTAACATACTGGGAACGGGAACTTGATTACGCAAGAACAAAATACAGAAAATATAGACTTGTAACCTCATCTGCAGTCAAAACACCTTTGTCCATTGGATTATTCCACAGAACCATTCATGTAGTTCTTCCTCACAAAAATTATACAGAGGAAGAATTCTCCCTTATCTTCCGCCATGAGCTGATTCATATCTGTCGTGAAGATTGCTGGACCAAATTTTTCCTGCTTTTTTGCACGGCCATGTGCTGGTTTAACCCGCTTATGTGGTACGCCATGAAAAAAAGTGCAGAAGATATCGAACTGACCTGCGATGAATTTGTATTGGAGGACACGGATGATGAAACCCGCAAGAAATACGCTTCCCTCATTCTGGGAGCTGCCGGCGATGAACGGGGTTTTACTACCTGCCTGTCTGCCTCTGCCAGGACCTTGCGATATCGTTTAAAAAATATCCTGGCTCGAAAAAAGACCTATTCCGGATCCATTATCGTTGGTATCATTACCTTTTTCCTCTTCATAAGCTGCGGTTATGTTGCCCTTGCATACGGGTCTTACACAGGGGAAAAATTAATCTATCATGACAAGGATTATAAAGATTATCACATCGAAGGAATTCGAAGCAAATCCGATTCTTATGATATTCAATATGGAGTTATAGATGAAACTGCCTTTTATGAATATCTGAAAGGTTTAAGCTGCATGAAACTTACAGGCAATTATTCTTTTTCTGAAAATGAAAAAGAATTAATCATCGATTTCAACACAATGGATCATCGTTTTATCTGGGTCACTCTTTCAGACCAGCATATCAATATTGTATCTTATGAAAATGATTACAAACAGGAGAGTTATTATCTGTCTGAGCCTACAGACTGGGATTATCTTGATACCATACTGATGGAATATCCATCCTTAGAAGTTCATCTGTATCAGGATAAAAATGAAGTTCCATACGGAAGCCACATTGAACCTCTTTTGTATAGAATATACAGAACTGATTCTGATATTTTATATCATGCAGATGTTTCCATTCAGGATGCAAACGGTATCTATGGTTCCTCAGTGAGTAAGATGAGAAATGCAGATCTGTCTTTTTCCCAAACTCCGGTCAGCTCTTTCCGTGTTACCATTGAATCCCATGACGGACTTAAGAAAACGGAACTGTCACAGGAAGATCTGACAACGCCGGATACCATTCCACTTGCTGCGTACAATGCTTCTTATTTGATAACTACTGATTTTCAGGATAAGAAGGGAGAAATATATACTGCTGAATTTGTATTTAATATTGGGGATTTAGTAGAATAAAAAATAATCACTCTGCTTTTTGGGTAAAATGCGAGTGATAATTGTAAAAGTGTCAATATAAAAAGAAGCTGCCGAATTAGAATAATTCTAACACTGAATTCGGCAGCTTTCTTAATTATATTATTTTTAAAAGATTAAACCGGATAAGCTCCGTTCTTCTCATCTGCTACAGTTGCATCCACTTTAGTTTTCTGCGCTGCACGATATTTGAAGAATTCAGTAGCAACCTGTGGGAATAAAGCGTAGGATAATACGTCTTCATCCTGTTCTTTCCACTGTGCCATTTCTTTTTCCAGTTTATCAAGTTCGTCCGGAATTAAATCAGCAGGACGGCATGTGATTGGTTCTTTATCGCCGATTGCTTTTTTCTGAACTTCTGGGTTGAAAGGTTTTACAGTTTCACCGTATTCACCGGAAAGAAGAGCTTTGGATTCTTTTGTTACCATCTTATAACGTTCTCCTGCAAGTACGTTAAGTACAGCCTGTGTACCAACGATCTGGCTGGATGGTGTTACTAATGGTGGTTCACCATAGTCTTTTCTTACACGAGGAATTTCCTGTAATACTTCGTAGTATTTGTCTTCAGCACCCTGCTCTTTTAACTGGGATACAAGGTTGGAAAGCATTCCGCCTGGTACCTGGTAAAGAAGTGTCTTAATGTTAACACCCATTACCTTAGGATTTAAGAGCCCTGTCTTTAATGCTTCTTCCTGAAGTGGACGGAAGTAATCAGCGATTTCTGCAAGAAGGTTCTGATCGAATCCTGTATCAAATTCTGTACCTTTGAATGTTTCAACCATAACTTCAGTAGCTGGCTGGGATGTACCAAGAGCTAATGGAGACATAGCTGTATCGATTACGTCTACACCTGCTTCTACTGCTTTTAAGTATGTCATGGAAGCAACACCACTTGTGTAGTGTGTGTGAAGCTGAATAGGAAGGTCTGTAGATTCTTTTAAAGCTGTTACAAGTTTTGTAGCCTCATATGGAACTAAAAGACCAGCCATATCTTTGATACAGATAGAGTTTGCACCCATATCTTCAATTCTTTTTGCAATGTCTTTCCAGTAATCTAATGTGTAAGCATCACCAAGTGTGTAAGAAAGAGCAATCTGAGCATGAGCGCCTTCTTTGTTTGCTGCACGTACTGCTGTTTCAAGGTTACGGATATCGTTAAGACAGTCGAAAATACGAATGATGTCGATACCGTTTGCAACGGATTTCTGAACGAAATATTCTACTACGTCATCAGCGTAATGACGGTATCCTAAAATGTTCTGTCCACGGAATAACATCTGAAGTTTTGTATTTTTGAAACCGTCTTTGATTTTACGAAGTCTTTCCCATGGATCTTCTTTTAAGAAACGAAGGGAAGCATCGAATGTTGCACCGCCCCAGCATTCTACAGAATGGTAACCAACTTTGTCCATCTTTTCGATGATTGGAAGCATCTGTTCTGTAGACATTCTAGTTGCAATAAGGGACTGATGAGCATCACGAAGAATGGTTTCTGTAATTTTGATAGGTTTTTTTGTCATTCTTATGACCTCCAGTAATAAAGTCAATTATATGTTAAAATGTGTCAATGTTATAAACATCATATTTATTTGCATCTTTATCATAAATGAAATAAATACAACTAGCTGAATTATATATAATATTGCTTTCATTTTTTTCGTCATTTGAAAGAGGTTTAGATATTCTTGATGAAGAAAAGAAAAACAATATAGTAAAATCGCACTGTTTGAGCTCATTTGCTGAAACAGTTAATTTCTCAAAGCGAGTTTGCGCATTTTACGGAAACGTCCAAAAGGAAATATCCATCTAATGTTTTTCTTTTCAAATCTTAGAATATCTTACCGAATTCAACAGACAAAAAATGAAATCAATCTTATACTACTCCGAAGATAGCCATAAATGTACCGGCCGCTACGGCTGTACCGATTACACCGGCAACGTTAGGTCCCATAGCATGCATGAGAAGGAAGTTTGTTGGATCTGCTTCCGCACCAACCTTCTGAGATACACGGGCTGCCATAGGAACGGCAGATACACCTGCAGAACCGATAAGAGGGTTAACCTTGCCGCCTGTCAGTTTACACATAAGTTTACCAAAAAGAGTACCTGCTGCTGTACCGATCGCGAAAGCAACAAGACCAAGGATAACGATCTTGATTGTATCCCATGTAAGGAATGCTTCTGCACTTGTAGTAGCACCAACAGATGTACCAAGAAGGATAACTACGATGTACATCATCGCGTTACTTGCTGTCTCTGTTAACTGGCCAACTACTCCGGATTCACGGAATAAGTTACCAAGCATTAACATACCAACCAGCGGAGCTGTTGTTGGAAGAATGAGACATACAACGATTGTTACGATAATAGGGAAGAGAATTTTTTCAAGTTTGGAAACAGGACGAAGCTGTGCCATCTTGATTTTTCTCTCTTCTTCTGTTGTTAAAAGTTTCATAATTGGCGGCTGAATGATTGGTACTAAGGACATATAAGAATATGCCGCTACCGCGATTGGTCCCATAAGTCCTGTCTGTCCAAGCTTACCTGCAAGGAAGATGGATGTTGGGCCGTCAGCACCACCAATGATGGAGATAGCTGCTGCCGCTTTGTCATTGAATCCCATGAGCATGGCTAAAATGTAAGCAGAATAGATACCGAACTGTGCAGCCGCGCCAAGCAGGAAGCTGGCAGGGTTGGCAATCAGCGGACCGAAGTCGGTCATGGCACCTACGCCCATGAAAATCAGGGATGGCAGAATACTCCATTCATCTAATAAGAAAAAGAAATGTAAGAGACCGCCCTCAGCCATGATGTCCGGATACATATTAACCAGAAGCATACCAAAAGAAATTGGTACTAAAAGTAATGGCTCATAACCTTTTGCAATGGCAAGGTATAAAAATACCAATGCTACTACGATCATGATGGCATTGCCTGGTTTTAAGAATGCAAATCCGGTCTGCATAGCGAGGTTAGTCATAGTATTAATAACGTACTCCATATTTCAGACCTCCATTGTTGTCAGGGCAATTGATTAGTTCATGCTTGCTAAAACGTCCCCTGCTTCAACGGCTGCGCCTGCGGATACTGCTACGTCAGCGATTACACCGTCTGCTGGTGCAACGATTTCGTTTTCCATCTTCATAGCTTCAAGTACTGCTACTACCTGACCTTTTGTTACAGTAGCACCTGCTGCTACTTTTACATCAAGGATTTTACCTGGCATTGGAGCAACGATTTTTGTTCCGCCTGCTGCTGCAGCTGCTTTTTTCGCTGGTGCTGGAGCTGCTGCTACTGGTTTTGCAACCGGAGCTGCCACAGGAGCTGGAGCTGCGCCGTTTGCTACTTCTTCTACTACTACATCATAAGCAGTACCATTTACAGTAATTCTATATGTTTTCATGTATAATATCCTCCTGAAATCTAATTATCTTCTGGATCTTCTGATCGATCTTACAACAAGTCCGTCTTTGGATACAGCCTTGCCTTCACTTGCCATGGATGCATAGATAGCCGCCATAATAACAGCCACTAATTCAGAATCATCCACAAGTTCTTCTTCTACAACAGGAGCTGCTTTTGCAACTGGTGCTGCAGGAGCTGCTGCTGGTGCAGTATTTTTCTTCTTCGCAAACATTTCCTGGAACTTAGGAATGTATTTGAAGAGACTGATGATAAATGCAATTAAGATAAGAACGGTAAATACAGTTCCCATACCCATCAGTGTATTCAGTGCTGCTTTTTCAAAAATCTCACCGAGAGTCAGTGTCTTTGCAAATGTTGCAGATTCAAGTACAGACATATCTAAAGAGGATACTAAGGTAAATGTTCCTTCTCTGTCTTCAAAAACTGCCTCTACTACAACTGTAACTGTCTCATCAGAGATTGTTACATCTGATTCTGTAATTTCAACAAAGGCTCCAACTTCTTCTTTCATCTCTTTCCAGGATTCTAAAGTAGCAGTTGTCACTTCGTCAAGCTGTCCGCTGGCAAGATAAGAGTCGATGGATGCATCGTCAAATGCCATAAGCTGCTGCATATATGCCTCGGCTGCAACCTGATATTCCTGCTCAGTAAAAGCTACAGGAGCCGCAGAAGATGCAGATACTGTCATTCCCGGACAAACCGCACTAAAACACAGGCAGGCGATCATACTCATTAAAAGAAATAATCTTTTCACTTCCGTCTACCTCCTATTATTTCGCTGGGCGCTTTCTTCCTGGGCGATCCTCTCTCTTTGTAAAGAGCATTTCAAATGCTGCAATCAGACGTTTTCTTGTAGCATCCGGTTCAATAATATCATCAACATAACCTCTTCTTGCTGCACTTAATGCACTGCTCTGAAGATCGTTGTATTTGGCTGTCTGTTCCTGAATGAGGGCAAGCTTTTCATCTGATGCATTGATTTCTTCTGCATACATGATACGAACTGCCTGTTCCGGATCCATCATACCAACACGTGCTTCAGGCCAAGCGTAAACAAGGTCTGCACCGATGGATTTAGAGTTCATTGTGATGTAAGGTGTTCCGAAAGCATCTCCTGTAATAAGAGTTACTTTTGGTACTGTTGCATTTGCAAATGCAGATGTAAGTCTTGCTGCTGC
>SVDY01000035.1 GCA_015057665.1 Lachnospiraceae bacterium
TCCAGTACCCTTTTTCTTTTTTCTTCATCTACCCTTGCTGTATTATTCATTACTCGCGAAACGGTAGATGGTGATACGCCTGCAAGTTTTGCAACTTCCCTGATACTTGACATTTTTTACCCCTCTTCATTGCCATATCATTCAACAACTTATCCATTATACAAGAATTGCATATAATTGTCAAACAATAAACGCAATAATAAGGTGTGGTGGATAAAATAAAATCATACAACCTTCACTTCACAACCTATGAGTGACTTTTTTAATTATATTGTTAATTCTTTATTTTGCTCCAAAAGTTCTCGTATCCTTTCGCAGCTTATTTCTGCGCACTCGGCAATTTCTTCTATTGTCAACATGCCTTTTTTTAATAACCGAACCGCTATTATCTCTCTTTCTTCTTCTCTAATTTCCTGAATATATCCCATATTTTCACCTCTTTCATCTAAATCCTTATATTTCTTTGTTTTGTCTGCTAACAATTTATAATACATATTATCAGGGTTTGGGCAGGAAAAATCATGCATCAATCTCCCAATAGGATCATCTTCTTGATAACTTCCATTCACATATACTATATGAGCCTGATCATGAAACATATCTCCTGTCTGCAAATTTACTCTTTCTATATAATAGACAGGAAGATTATGCCCCCACATATCTGTTCGTGTAATAAAAATAATATAGGTTTCCGTAAGATTATTTTCTTCCATTCCTGCTTCTAGCAAATTCGCATCTAATAAACTACTATGATACCTCGCACGTTTAGGATTTGCACCTTCCTTCTTATTCTGAATTTCGATATTATATATTTTCCCTTCGATGTCATGAGCATAGATATCAAGTATTTTAGATTTACCTTGAAGATTCTTAATTACTTGTTGAACATGAACATCTACAACTCTCAAATCATTTCGTTTTAAAATAATCCGAAGGATAAGTTCTACACTTTCAATATCTCCATCAAAACATTTCGTCATAAAGTCATCATCCATCAGAGTAAGTGCATTGATTCGCTGTTTGTCCCTTTTAATACGTAACTCTTTTTCTAATTCTATTTTTTCCTTCATTGACTCTCCTTTTCCCTCTCCAGGTACTTTAAAGTCAATTTTATAATTTCGAAATTATAATTGATATATCGCATTTATATCTTAACATAGCATAAAAAATTTGACAATATTATTTACAATTTTTTACTTTAATTATATTTTTCAAGACCTAAATTGTTAAGATATATAAGAAAAAAGCCGCTACTAATGTGAGGTGCCCCCAAAAACTTAAACTTTTTGGGGGCACCTCATCCAATGAGCGACTTCATTTCTTATTCTTTAACATATTTTTTATCACGACAAACACAGCCAATCCTACATATACCAAAGCATATGTAAGAAAACCTGCATTTAATGCACTGTTCATTGTTCCAATTGCACCAAGTACAAAAGGTGCCGTGGAAGACCCCAGATTACATCCTACCAGTACAATAGAATTCCCCGTATTCAATACTCCAATCGGCAACGCCTCCGGCAGACGGCTGAACATATAGGAAATGCAGATTGTAACAAATGCTCCACAGATACATGCACCGATTCCCATGACAATAAGGCTGTCAGCCATGTACATTGTAAATAATCCAACAGAGGCACAGGCAAGTGCAACAGGAAGCACCGCTTTTTTCAACTTTTCCGCTAAGAATCCGTAGAACAATCCACTGATAAAGCCGGAAAAGACGGAACAACTTAAGATTAAGGATCCCTGTGCTGCCGTACCGATTCCTTTTTCCACCACATAGGTCGGAACTCGAAGTGAATTCGCAACATTCGTGGAAATCATTAAAAATCCCAAAGCTGCGTATTTTACAATGGAAAGCCAGGTTTTTACAGATACATTTTCTGTCACAGAATCATTTCTGTTCTCTTTCCAGATTCCGTCATCTTTTCCCGGATTATGCTCAGCTGGTTTTCTTGCAGGAACAAATGCAAGGTACATAAATAAAATCAAGAATGCAATTGCATAGATAAAAAAGGAGTAATTCCAACCAAATACCAAAAGCTGACCTGCTATCAGCGTAAGCGTTGCCTGTCCCAAAGTCTCCATAGAACATCGGATTCCCTGAAGTTTCTGCTGAAGCGCTCCGGAATATCGTTCTCCGATTATTGTAATTGCCTTTGCATTAATCAGTCCGGTTCCTATTCCAAGACAAAGTCTGGCCGCAAACATAACCGGATAGGACTGAACAAAAACAGGGACAATACCGGCTGTACCAAACAGGGCCAGACCTGTTCCAATCATCACTCGTTCCGGAATGAATCTGGATATCACGGAGGATAAAGCAATCATCACTACCATGGCAAAAGAAGGGACAGATAACAAAAGCTCTACGGATGCCCTTCCATATCCGTCAAAATATTCCAGCATCTCCGGAAGACAGGATGAGACGGAATAGGCAGAAGTCAATATAAGTGATAAGGATAAAACACCTATCATTTCGAAATAATTGTTCTTTTTCATTTTTGTAATCCTTTAAAAACATAATATCAGCCAAAGATTATAATCTCCAGCTGATATTATAACAGTAGTCTTATATAGGGGCAAGTAAAGGATTTAACATTTCTTCTTATTCTAACATTTATAACATCAGAATTCGCTCTTCATCCGTAAGTAAAAGCTTATTCATTTTCTCCTTATAATAATCGAGAACAAATTCAATAAACAATCGGGAAGAAGAAGACAGGTATCCTTCTTTCTTCCATGCCAGACAAAAAGATACGCTGTCATCCCAATCGATTGGACGGCTCACAATATTATCAGAACGTCTTCCGGAAAATGCAGAAGGGATGCTTAAAGTAATCCCTGCGTTTCTGTCAACTAAAGGATAAAGATAAACCGGATTTGGAGACTCGAACACAATGTCAGGATGAATATGCCTTTTTGCACATCCAATATCAAAAGAAGCACGAATCTTATAATCTGCCGGAAAGAAAAGTAAACGTTCCTTATCTAAATCGTCAAACCGGACTATTTCTTCTTTTGCAAGGGGATGATCCTTATGCATAAAGACTTTTAATTTCTCAGAAAACAGCGTGCACTGATGAAAATCTCTATCGCTGACCGGTTCTGTCAGAATTCCGATATCCCATTCTTTTGTTTTTAAAAGTGCATCTGCTTCTTTCTCTTCTGCCTCCTCATAGATAACCTTTATATCCGGGTAAGTTTTCTGAAAGTCAATTAAAAACTCCATTGGAACATAATACATGGTTCCTTTTGTAATAATAAAATGAACTTCTCCATTATGTGAATTCTTGATGCTTTCCACTTCTGTATATACATTTTTTACACTGGAAGCCACATCTTTAAAGCGATGATACAGACGATGCCCGTGAACTGTAGGCTTCATCTCTTTTGTATTACGGGTAAACAGAGGAATTCCTAATTCTTTTTCCAGGTTATTGATTGATTTGCTCAGTCCCTGCTGGCTAATAAATAATGCATTGCTTGCTTTTGTAAAATTCAATTCTTCATAAAGCTTTAAGAAGAACTCTATCTGCTTTAATTCCATTCTGATCCTCTCATTCCTTTTGCCATTCTTTCTTTTGGCCGGTTGCATCAATCCAGGTTGAAGGATTTTACTATTTTCAACCTGAAGCCCTATTACTCCATTGTATTTGATAATAATATCACAATCTTTAGTTGTAAAGAAACATCATTTTGTTGTTTCCCATTTGCAACCAAAGTATGTTAAAGTTTAGACACATCAAGGGAACGACAGCAGAGCAATATAGCAACCAAATATATATCAATCATTTACTAATTTTAGGAGGTACCAAAAATGCGCTATTATGATTTTCTTTGCCCATCTGTAAACTTCATGGGACCTGGATGTGTATCCATCTTAGGAGAACGTTGTCAAATTCTTAACATGAAAAAACCACTCATCGTAACTGATGAATTCCTTGCAAATCTGGAAAACGGACCAGTGGCACAGTCCGTTGCTTCTTTAGAAGCTGCAGGTATCGAATATGTAATCTTTACAGGTGCAGAAGCAAACCCTAAAGTTCAGAACTGCTACGACGGTCTGAAACTTTACAGAGAAAACGGCTGCGACTCTATCATCACAGTAGGCGGCGGCTCCGCTCATGACTGTGGCAAAGGTGTAGGTATCGCTGCTACTCACGACAAAGACCTTACAGAATATGCAGGTATCGAAAAACTCGAAAATCCATTACCACCGGTAATCGCTGTAAACACAACAGCAGGTACAGCAAGTGAAGTAACAAGACACTGTGTACTTACAAACCTTGACACAAAACTTAAATTCGTTATCGTAAGCTGGAGAAACGTTCCATTAGTATCTTTCAACGATCCAATGATGATGTTAGGAATTCCTGCAGCACTTACAGCTGCAACAGGTATGGATGCTTTAACTCACGCAGTAGAGACATATGTATCTGTAGATGCTAACCCTGTAACAGATGCTGTAGCTATGCAGGCAATCAAACTCTGTGCAAACAACCTTCGTCAGGCAGTTGCAAATGGTGCTGATGTGAAAGCCCGCGAAAACATGGCTTACGCTTCCTTACTTGCAGGTATGGCATTCAATAACGGTAACTTAGGTTACGTTCATGCTATGGCTCATCAGCTTGGTGGTCAGTACGACCTTCCACACGGTGTTGCAAATGCTATGCTTCTTCCGGTTGTTGAAGAATACAACATCATTTCCAACCCACAGCGTTTCGCTGACATCGCTGAATTCATGGGTGAAAACATTGAAGGGCTCTCTGTTATGGACGCTGCTCAGAAAGCAATCGATGCTATGCGCCGTCTTGCGACTGACATCGGTATCCCAACAAGCTTAAAAGAAATGGGCGTAAAAGAAGAAGACTTCGATCTTATGGCTACAAATGCATTAAACGATGGTAATGCAGGAAGCAACCCAAGAAAAGGTAATAAACAGGATATTATCAACCTTTTCGCAAAAGCATACTAGAATCTGCTGCCCCACAAGGGTTACCTTTTTAAAAATATAAAAAGTTTATACAGTAAGAGCGCCGAAAGGTTTTTCCTTGTTCGGCGCTCTTGCTGTTTTATCTGTAATTTCTATTTTCTATCTTTCCCTGCTCTATTCTTCCTTCTCTATTTCTATCTCATAGATATCCTGGTAATAGATTCCGGTACCATCCCCCATCAATATGGTTTTCTTGTATGGTTCTATCTTCTTAAGTCTGTCACTCACCGTCGTATAGAGTCCTCCAGCCTTTTTTTCATCCTTTACAAAGTAAGTAATCCTAAGTCGCGGTTTTTCTTTCCCTTTCTCAAGGAGGTACTGCCACATCCGGTCAAGTTCCGCTTTTTTCTCCTCATTCAGTTCCAGCTTCCGATCCGTCAGCCTTGCTGTCTCATCAATGGCCGCACTGTGTCCCGTAAGTGCTGCAAAAGGGGAAAACTGGGCCGCCCGGTCCTGAAGAGACATGCGGGGATGCTTCTTTGATTCCGGATGGGGAAGATTGATAATATCATCGTATTTTCCATTCATTTTTTCTTCTCCTCATGCTTTATGTCCTCCAATCTGGCTGTTTCTCTCCATGGCAGTTGCCCCTTCCTCCAGATTCATGCCTTTTAGAATGGCATTTTTGCCAAATTTTTTCTTAATAGAGAGCATGGCCTCCTGCATCTTCCGCTCTTTTTTCAACTCTTCTTCTTTCTCTGCCCGAAGTCTGTCACGTTCTTCATAGTCTGTAAAGAAATCAAGCTGCTCATAATCACTCGCAGCAGGAATGTCTTCTTCCCGGATAACACGATTGGCTGTTACATAAAGCTTACGCACAAGAAGTTTCGGATTCATAATTCTGTCATAGAGTTCTGTTACCGCCCGCATCAGTTCATTGGAAGAAGAAGTATAACCATCAAGATTCATCGTCCCATGGGCATGCTTTGGAACTGACCGGCCATAGGAATCTTTCTTAATCTCCCCTGTAAACTCTCTTCGGTTCGGGTCTTTCAGGTTCTCAATATCATAACTGACCGTAAGTACAATCTGATTGGTCACAAGCCGTTTCTCCACCAGATCAAGTCCCATAAGGTCTGCCATCTCTCTTACGGCAAGTCTGGCCCGTTCATAGGTATAGGGTTCCTGAAGCACATGTCCGGAGCAGATACTGTTATTTTCTGGTCTGTATTTTTTAATCTCTGCAATGGTACATGGTTCGTACCCCCATGCATGGTCAATTAACAGTTCTGCATTAATGCCGAATATTTTATAAAGAAGATCTTCATTATAATAATCTGTGGGCTTTCCAATGGAACATCTGGCCACATCCCCCATGGTATAGAGTCCCTGTTCCTCAAGCCTTCTTGTATAGCCTCGCCCCACACGCCAGAAATCCGTAAGGGGCCGGTGAGCCCACATCTCTCTTCGGTAAGACATCTCATCAAGCTCTGCAATACGGACTCCGTTCTCATCAGCCGGAATACGCTTAGCCATAATGTCCATAGCAATCTTACAAAGATACATATTGGTGCCGATTCCCGCCGTAGCAGTAATCCCTGTTGTATTCAGCACATCAAGAATGATCTTCATGGCCAGTTCCCTGGCCGTCATCCCATACATATCAAGGTAATCCGTCACATCCATAAATACCTCATCGATGGAGTACACATGCATATCTTCCGGCGCAATATATTTGAGATAAATATCATAGATTTTTGCACTGTGCTTAATATAATGCGCCATCCGGGGCGGTGCAATGATATACTCAAGTTCCAGTTCCGGATGGGCTTCCAGTTCCTTATCGTCATAGGAAAAGCCGGTAAATTCATGATTCGGAGCCATTCTTTGTCGTCTGACATTTACTTCTTTTACTTTTTGCACTACCTCAAAAAGTCTGGCACGGCCGGAAATGCCGTGTTTTTTTAAAGATGGGGATACAGCAAGACAAATGGTCTTGGTGGTCCGGCTTTCGTCTGCCACTACAAGATTGGTCTGTAACGGATCCAGTCCACGCTCCACACATTCTACGGAAGCGTAGAAAGATTTTAAGTCTATTGCGATATAGGTTCTGTTCACTGCGCTTCCACCTCCATGTCATAACAACAGATGGGAAAGTTCTCCCATCTGGTTTATTATTTTTCTTCTTTATTTTTCTTCTTTTGGTCCAATTTCATTCCAAAGAGTAAATCCGAGAATCAGAATTCCTCCAAGCAGCTGCCAGATTGTCATAAATTCTTTTAAAATCACCACAGAGATGACAACGGCAACAAGGGGATCAATATAGCTGAGAATAGCTGCCTTCTGTCCAGGAAGTTCTTTGAGAGAAGAAAAATAAAGACAGTAGGTAATTCCTGTATGTACAAAACCAACGATCAAAAGAAATATCCAACCTTTTGCATCAAGCCCGCCAAGGTGAATGCCGCTGGTCACAAGTACATATGGAATAAGCACGGCAATGGCTGCCAGAAACTGAAGAAAGGTTCTATGCAATCCTTCTACATTTTTAATAAATTTATTACTTAAAATAACCGTGGCATAAAAAACTGCTGCCCCGAGTCCAAATAAAATACCGATAAAATGTTTATTGTTGCCGGACAAATCTCCGATCCCTGTAATCAGGACGATACCTAAGGTAGACATAATAAAACAGATCCACTGTTTTAAAGTCATCTTTTCTTTAAAAAGAATCGGACATACTAAAATTACAATGACCGGTGCAAAGTAGTAACTTAAGGTTGCAACGGAAACGGTGGTATACTTATATGCCTCAAATAAAAGAATCCAGTTAAAGCCCATGGCTGCTCCAGAGAATAATAAAATAGGAATCTCCTTTTTAATGGCTCTCCACGGAATGTTTTTCTTCGATACAAAGAGATAAACACTGATCAATAAAGCGGCAAGCACCGCTCTGTAAAGAGCCAGTTCTCCTGAAGATACATTGATATTTCTTACAAACAATCCGATGGTTCCAAAGATGGTCATGGAAAAAACAAGTGAAATTCTTGGGTCTTTGATTCTGTTCATGTTGTCTATTATTCCCTTCTGTCTGATATGTGAAATATTATACCACTTTAATGTAAAAAAGCAAATCAAATGAGTGATTCTTTTTATCCATGGATGAGTGATTGACAGTTCGTTCATTTTCCATTACAATGTGTAAGATTGACTTTTCAACATTCCAGAAAAAGTACACGAATGCATACTTGAATATTATAGAAAGGAACGAATTCATGTTAGATAGATTTGAACGTTTTTCATTTGCTCTCTCCGAGCTTTCCCGCTACTGGCACAAAATCACAGCAGACGCCATGGAACCTTACGGTCTCAAAGGACCTTACGTTGTATACTTTACAACTCTTTACCGCTATCCGGAAGGATTAAGCGCCGTAAACTTAGGTGAGCTCTGCTGCCGTGACAAAGCAGACGTGTCCCGTGCCGTATCTGTCCTTGAAAAGAAAGGGCTGATCCGCAAAGCTAAAACAAAGAAAAGCCAGTACCGCGCCCCTATTATGCTGACAGAAGAAGGCCGGAAACTGGCAGAGGATATGATTCAAAAGGCAGGAAAAGCCGTAGAACTTGGCGGCATGGGGTTAAGTGATGAGCAGAGAGAGAACTTCTATCGTTCCCTTGAGATAATTACCAATAACCTTCAGATTTTAAGTGAACAGGGCCTTCCTGTTTCCTCTTGTCAAGATAATACAACCAATTCTTCTTCCTTAAAAACCATTCTTTTTGACTTGGACGGAACGCTCCTTCCAATGGATCAGGATACTTTTGTCAAATCCTACTTTGGACTTCTGGCAAAAAAGATGGCGCCTTATGGCTATGAACAAAACAGCTTTATCAAAGCCATCTATTCCGGTGTAGCTGCCATGGTTGGAAACGATGGTACAAAGAAAAATGAGGAAGCATTCTGGAAGAACTTTACGGGCATCTATGGCGAGGCTGCCATGGAACATCTGCCAATCTTCGAAGAGTTCTACCGTGTGGAATTCCAGCAGGTTCAGAATGTATGCGGATTCAACCCAGAATCCAGGGAAGCTGTAAGAACTTTAAAAGAAATGGGATACCAATTAGTTCTTGCAACCAATCCTCTCTTCCCTCCTGTTGCAACAGAGAGCCGTGTACGCTGGGCAGGTCTTGACAAGGAAGATTTTGCATGGATCACCACTTACGATAATTCCAGCTTCTGTAAGCCTAATCCTGCTTACTACAAAGAAATCCTGGATACATTAAACATCAAGCCGGAAGAATGCCTCATGGTTGGAAATGATGTGAGTGAAGATATGATTGCAAAGACCCTTGGAATGAGAGTCTTCCTTTTAACAAAGGATTTAATCAATACGGATAATAAAGATATTAATCAGTATCCACATGGGGATTTTGATGATCTGATGGATTATATCAAATCTCTGGAGAAATAAAATAATAGAATTTATTCATAAATCTGTTACTCAGTAATATTATAGAAAAAAACGCAGCAGTTTCTACAAAGTTCTACAAAAGCCGGTTCCCTCATACACGATCCGAAGCCTCCATCTTTGTATAAACTGCTGCAATTTTATCTATAATTGTGGTTTGCTCAAATCTCACTTAAAACATAAAATCAATATATTCTTCAATCTCTGCGAAGTTAATCTTACACCTTCCTTCAAAGATTCCCACAGGAACCTCGTCCTGGAAGCCATACATATGAACGATATCCGGATCGTCATATAGATATACCATGACTCTCTTCTCATCCGGATCTACCATCCAGTATTCTTTCACACCTGCATCCATATACTTCTGGTTCTTTTTGACCATATCCTTCCTTTTGGTAGACGGAGATAAAACTTCTACGATGAAATCCGGTGCTCCATAGATTCCGCCTCTCTTCACAAGCTTGTCTCTGTCACAAAGAATCAGTACATCTGGCTGCAACATGGTTTTGTCGTCACAATCCAACTGTACATCGATTGGAGATACAATCGGAAGACATTCTCCTTTATTCTTTCGAATAAATTCCCGTAGGAAAGTAAACAACTCCCCAATAATTACCTGATGAACTCCTGTAGGCGTATTCATCTCATAAAAGACTCCGTCAATTAATTCTACCCTCTGGTCATCAGGAAGGGCATAATAATCTTCGATGGTATATTCTCCCGGTTTCTTCTGAACGCCATAAGAAGAAGCTTCTTTCACCATAGAAGGATTCACTTCATCCATAAAATCATAATTCCATTCTTTCTCTTTAAAAACATCTTCCAAAGCCTTCAATGTCTCATAACGGGGAGCTTTCGTTACACCTCCCAATACCTTCTGGACTGTACTGATTGGAATTCCGGACATCAATGCAATCTGTTCATAAGAATAACCAAGTTCTCTCTTTTTCTCATTCATCTCCTGAATTGTCATGGTATCATCTCCTGTCTATTATAAAAATCATTTTTCATCTGTTCATTTTTAGGATAGCATATTTATTTCCATTTTTCAACCATTCATTTTCCATTATTCCACTTTCTTTCCATTTTTAAATCTCATTCTCGAAACTTGGTACACTTGAAACGAGAGTTTTCCCACATCTGTTATATTTTCCTTGTTCCTGATTGTCCAAATATCATATCTTTTCTTTTTGCAGCTGGAACTATCCTCTGTTATACTAAAGAAAAACCACCCACATTTTTTCAAGTCTCGCTCGTGAGACTTGGCATGGGATTCATTTCACATCTGATATATGCACTCTGAAATGTATAAAAAAGGATTACAACTATGAAAATCATATGCTTTGGAGATTCCAACACCTACGGTTACGAGAATCTCAACTTTATGGGCGGACGCTACGACGCGGACGCACGCTGGGTTGATCTGCTTTCAGAAAAGACCGGATGGACTATCATAAACGAAGGGGTAAACGGGCGGGAAATCCCCAGAAGGTCTGTCTGCTTTCCTACTGATACAGATCTCCTAATCATCATGCTTGGCACAAACGACCTTCTTCAGGGAAATAATGCTTCTAAGGTCGTGAACCGGATGGACAATTTTATAAATAATCTTCCTATTGAAAAAGAAAAAATTCTGCTCATTGCACCGCCGCCTATGAAGCAGGGATTCTGGGTTCCAACAGAAGAACTCATCCGCGAATCTTACAAACTTGCTTCCGGATATGAACTGCTCGCCCAGCAGTCAGGCTTATTTTATACAAATGCCGGCGATTGGAATATTGACCTTGTGTTTGACGGAATTCATTTTTCCAAAGAAGGACACCGTTCTTTTGCCAAAGAGCTCTTTGACTATCTGATTCATATTCTTCCATTTGAGCAAACAGTTACATCACAAAAATCATCTATCTAAGAAAGGATTTAACACTATGTTAGAAGTTGGAACAAAAGCACCTTTATTTACTTTACCTGACAAAGACGGACAGGAAATCAATCTTGCTGATTACCTTGGCAAAAAAATCGTTCTTTATTTTTACCCACGGGACAACACACCGGGCTGCACCCGTCAGGCATGCGCTTTTGCTGCTGCCTACGAAGAATTCAAAAGACAGGACATTGTGGTTATTGGTATCAGCAAAGATTCTGCGGCCTCTCATTTAAAATTTGCCGAAAAGCACAACCTTCCTTTTATCCTTCTTTCCGATCCGGAGTTACAGGCCATTCAGGCTTACGATGTATGGAAAGAAAAGAAACTTTACGGCAAAGTGAACATGGGCGTGGTACGTACTACTTATATTATTAACGAAGAGGGCATCATTGAAAAAGTCATGCCAAAAGTAAAACCGGACACCAATGCAGCTGAGATACTGGAGTATTTAGCTGAAACTCATTAGTTTAAAACAATAAACTTAAGGCTGCTGCTATACATTTTTCCAAATGAGAAGACTCCGAACATATTTAGAAAACCGCATCGTCACCTTTATGTGACCTAAGGTTTTCGAATATGTTCGGAGTCTTCTCTTGCAAAAAACATGATTAGCAGCAGCTCAATTTATTTGACAGCTTTTTTATCTATCTCCGGATTAAAGTAATAAAAGTTCTTGGAATTCAGTTTCTCTTTCGTCATTTCAAGAGCCTCTCCAAATCTTTGGAAATGAACCACTTCCCTTGCCCGAAGGAATTTAAGGGGATCTCGAATCTCCGGTTCTTTAATCACACGCAGCAGATTATCATAAACCGTTCTTGCCTTCTGTTCTGCCGCAAGGTTTTCTGTCAAGTCTGTAATGGCATCCCCCTTAGACTGAAACTCTTTTGCCGTAAATGGAATCCCTGCCGCAGCCTGAGGCCAGATTCCCAGGGTGTGGTCTATATAATAGGCATCGAAACCGGCCGTCTTTGCTTCTTCCGGTGTAAGATTTTTGGTGAGCTGATAGACCATGGCACAGATAATCTCCATATGGGCCAGCTCCTCCGTTCCAATGTCTGTTAATAAACATCCTACCTTTTTATCCGGCATGGTATATCTCTGGGAGAGATACCGAAGGGAAGCTGCAAGCTCCCCATCCGGCCCTCCATACTGGCTGATAATGAGCTGAGCTGTCTTTGGACAGGTCTTTGTAATATTCACAGGATACTGTAATCTTTTTTCATATACCCACATTATTTGCACACTCCTTCCGCTTTAATCACATACCCTATCCCAGGGAATGGGTCCCTCTTTCCAGCAATAACAGTTGGAATTAGGATTTTCATCATAAATATCCGCAATACATGCCACAGTCAGAGGATAATGGGAAAGAGCAAAGTCCTTCATTAGAGTTTTTTTCTGCTTTAATACTTCTTTAAACATACTTAAAGCCTGCTGATCTTCCGGATGAGTATCCAGATATAATCTTAAGTCATCGCAGAAAAACCCGGCTTTTTGAATTTGCCTAAGCATTGCGTCAGCAGAATTCTCCTCCAAACTACTACAGGAACATTCCTTTTTCTTTTCAAGGGGATCCTCTGTCACAAAAAAGGGCTTATCAAGATTTGGAAAGATAGTCCCCCGATGAAATGCTTCTGTCTCTTTGTAAGGTTCCTCCCACTGCTGAAACGGAACGGAAGCAATGGCAAGATGAATTGATTTTTCCATAAGAAAAACTCCCTTCTGTGAAAAACGATAGTGACACATATAGTATGTGCTTTTTCATGTTTTTCTCTTTAGGGAGTTTTTGTATTGTCAGGATTTTCATCGCGGTATATCGCAACAATCCGTTTTTCTTAATCTATAATCTCTTCTGCTGATATTTTTAATAACTGCTTAAACGCCTGGAACACATGCTTCTTCTCCTCAGCCGGCATTTCTTTCACACCTTCGATGAGTTTTTTCATTTTTTTAAAAGTCTGCGTTCCAAGCTCCTGAAACCGTTCTACTTCCGTCTTTTCAATGGCATCAAACACGGAGTCGATAAACTTTTTCCGGTCATCCGGATTCAGTTCATCCATCCATCGTTCCAGGATTTTCTTCATATGTTTTGCAAACTGATCTGCTTCAGAAACCTCAATCAATTTGTCATTTTCCAAAAGCCAGGTATAAGTAATATGCTGGGACAGACCGATGGTCTTTGTCTTTACTACTTTATAATTGTCATCTTCTTCCCACAAAAGTCCGATTACAGAGGATTCCGGTATTGTTTTTTGAATCTTCGAGCGGATTTTTTTGTATTTTTCACTTTCATATACATGTTTGGCAAATCCCGGACCGTCGTGATTAAAGATAATGTGGATTCGATTCTGATATTCTTCTGGAAGATTCATGGCAGAATAGACAGCAATGTTGCCGCCCTTGGAATGTCCGCCAAAATAAAATTCCCCTTCCAGCTGATCCATTACTTTCTTCGCATAGGCAAGGGCATCTGCCTGGGCCGGAATCACATCCCAGTAACTTAAGTTTAAGTCTTCCTTCCATCCGGTCACACTGTTGTCTGTTCCACGGAATGCAATATAATAAAGTCCCGGCTTGATTTCAAAAGTAAGAGCCCCAAACTGTCTTTCTGCGTCATCATCCTTTACTACTAGGAAATGACAGCCCCGAAGATTCCCATGTCTTCCTCCCATCTTAAGGAGGCGGATCAGCTCATCGTCTTCATTTAAAGGCATCTCCCATTCTTTATTTCCAGTCGGGTGTTCCTTTAAGAAATCTGCAAGACTGCTTTTAAATTCAGATCCGTCAAAATCCGTACCTGCATAATTGTAATATACGACCTGGCTTAGAATGAGACTGTCGATCTCACCAAACGGCATCCTGTCATAATCAAGTCCGAAATATTGTTTTGTATAAGAAACCATATTGTCTGGCATATAGACATCTCCTTTTTTTAACTCATTCCTGTTTTCTCTAAAATCCCAGTTCTTCCCCAACTAAAACTACTTTGATACGGTTTGGAACCATGGAAAGTCTTGTAATCACAACCTGTCCGCAAATGCAGTCCGGGCTATAACAGTCGCCACATTTTCCGGTTTTTGCACATGGAGTATTTCTATTTAAGCGTACTGTATTTGGAGGAGCCGCAACATTATGGGTACGTGCAATTCCAGCTTCCACGCTATGTACCACCTTATTCATTCCCGCAACGATGATGACGTTCTCCGGTCCGAAACAAAGATAAGATACACGGTTGGCACGTCCGTCAATGTTAATCAGTTCCCCATCCATCGTAATGGCATTGGTACTCATAAGGAAGTAATCACTGCCAAAAATCTCCGCATTGATCTTCTTTACTTCTTCCGGTGTCTTTCCCGCCATACGGTCAATCATGCGGTAATTCCCCTGATTTAATGCATCCATCACGCCAGTCTCAGTAAGTGTGACAGAACCGCCCCAGCCGATGCTGGAACCTTCCGGAATCAATTCAAGAACTTTCTTTACGGCTTCCTCTCTTGTGTGGCAGTAGTATCCTTCCATACGGCGCTTTTCCATGTTTTTAATCATTGTATTGGCAAGATTTTCATATGCAATCTGTTTTGGTGTCATGTATGATTCCTCCATTTCTTTTGACATAATATTAGAATAATTATATACTATTTTTAAAAAAATAACACCACAATTCTTACATAAAAGGAGCGGACCAATGACAAAAATCTTATTCACCGATATAGACGGCACTTTATTAGATGATAAAAAACAAATCCCCTTTAAAAATCGTCAGGCTATTGAACAGCTGATCAAGGAGGGACACAAGATCGTTCTCACCACCGGCCGCGCCCTCTCAGGCACCATCGGCCAGGCTGAAAAACTGGGACTGACTTTCGACGGCTGCTATATTATTGCTTTCAACGGTGCGGAAATATACGACTCATATCGTAAAGAGACATTGTACAAATGCTCCATTCCTCTTGACGTTGTTTCCCGCATTTTTGCCATCTGCGAGGAGCAGAATGTACACGTGCAGACTTACGATGACAAATATGTACTTGCCAAAGAAGACAATGCATACCTTAGACGTTACTGCCGGGAAATTGTCTGTGAATCAAAGATTGATCCTTCCCTTCCTCATTCTTTGAAAGAGGAACCGTCCAAACTGTTGCTTCTCTCCTACGACAATCCGGACAAATTAAATAAAATGCGCGACCTGATTCTGAAAGCAGAAGGAGCCACCGTAGATTCTTTCATGTCCAGCAAAGGACTTCTGGAAGTTGTCTTAAAAGGAACAAACAAAGGAAATGCTATCAAACGTCTCTGCCATATCCTTGATATTCCTCTTGAGAATTCCGTGGGAGCCGGAGATGGATATAACGATATCGAATTGATCCGGACAGCTCATGTGGGCGCCGCAATGAAAAATGCTGTTAAAGAAATACAAGAGATAGCGGATTACATAACAGAAGCGGATAATAATGAAGGCGGACTGGCTGAAGTGATTACGAAGTTTATTTTGTAAGGTTTTTAGCATAAAATTATATATGGATTTTAATTCAAGTCTCGCGAGCCAGCCTTTCATAACATAGGACCTGCAGACAGTTTGGGTATAATCTGAAAGATCAGTGTCCATTCTATAGGGTACAGTTTATTCTTGGCGTTTGGGTACCTGCAAAAAATTCAAGGTCCGATACCCGCAAATGAGTTAGATTTGCGGGTACCAGACCTTAATTTATTTTGTAGTAGATTTTCAAGCTAATTATGTCAACTTTTTGTCTTATTATTCGGGCACTATTATATAATTTTTTTGCCTGTACCAATCTCATGGAACCCTTTGTTTCTTTTTCCTGTCTGTACCAAAAGATTCGAAAGAATTAAATCTCATTCTGCAGAGCAACTAACTGTTCTGCACCATATTTCTTACGAAGAGCAGGTTTTTCAATTTTTCCTGTGGCATTTCTAGGCACTTCTGCAAAGATGATGGTCTTTGGACGTTTGTAACGAGGCATCTTCATACAGAATTCATTAATCTCTTCTTCTGTACATTCCATACCTTCTTTGATGGAGATGATGGCGCCTGTAATTTCGCCGAGACGTTTGTCAGGAAGACCGATTACTGCAACGTCTTTGACTTTGTCATAGGCCTGAAGGAAGTTTTCGATCTCAACTGGATAGATATTTTCACCACCACTGATGATAACGTCTTTCTTACGGTCTACAAGGAAATAGAAACCGTCCGGATCCTGCATAGCCATATCTCCGGTGTAGAGCCAGCCATCTTTTAAAGTAGCCGCAGTTGCTTCCGGATCATTGTAGTAACATGTCATCACACCAGGACCTTTTACCAGAAGTTCTCCAACGGAGCCCTGTTCTACTTCTACGCCTTCTTCATCCACAATCTTACACTGCCAGCGGTAACCCGGTACACCGATTGCACCTACTTTATGGATATTCTCCATACCAAGGTGTACACAGCCAGGACCTGTAGATTCAGAAAGTCCGTAGTTGGTATCGTACTGATGATCCGGGAAGTAATCTTTCCAGTGTTTGATCAGTGATGGCGGTACCGGCTGAGCACCGATATGCATCAGTCTCCACTGAGCAAGATCGTAATCTGCAGGATTTAAATCTCCACGGTCAAAGGCATCTAAGATTTCCTGCGCCCATGGAACAAGGAGCCATACAATGGTACATTTCTCATCGGATACGGCGTGGATAATGTTCTCCGGTGTCGTTCCTTTTAAAAGAACAGCTTTGCTTCCTGCGCATAAACTGCCCATCCAGTGGAACTTGGCACCGGTATGGTAAAGAGGCGGAATGCATAAGAATACGTCATCTCTTCCTGTGGCATGGTGTTTCTGTTCCATCTGCGCTGCCTGCATCAAACTTTCATGATTATGTAAAATTGCTTTTGGAAAACCGGTTGTTCCTGAAGAAAAATAAATGGCTGCATTGTCGTCCTCTTCCAGACGGATAAGTGGAGCCTGACTGGAGCAGTCTGCCACTAATTCTCTGTAACTTTCCGCAAATGTTGGACAGCCATCACCAACATAAATCAAAAGACGTCCTTTGGAAAGCTCATCTTCCATAGATTCGATACGGCCGATAAATTCCGGTCCGAACAAAATAGCCTGGACTTCTGCAAGATTTGCACAGTACTTAATCTCTTCTGCTGAGAAACGGAAATTAAATGGTACAGCGATAGCACCTGTTTTTAAAATGCCAAAATAGATTGGCAGCCATTCCAGACAGTTAAACATAAGAATGGCAACACGGTCACCTTTTTGAATGCCGCGGGAAAGAAGCATGTTGGCAACACGATTGGCCTTCTCATCAAAGATTCCCCATGTAATCTCTCTTCTATATGGAGAGTTTACTGTCTGCTGAACCAGATCATACTCCTTCCATGTTTTTCTTCTTGTATCTGTCATGGTAGGGTTCAGTTCAATTAAGGCAACCTCTTCTCCGTATAACTTATGGTTTCGTTCAAGCAAATCTGTTACTGGCATGTCGATATGTCCTTTCCTTCTGTCTCATTTTTTATCTTATACATGAATATAGTGTCTCACCATGAGACACCAAAAATCAGTCATTTCTGACTTGTTGTTCTATTTTATTTTACGCTTTTATGCATTAAAGTGTTGCTTTATATAAGATAACACATTCCTTTCGGAAAGTCAACCAAACATTGACGAATTGTCCATATTCTTTTTGTTTTTCTTTTGTTTCGCATCTATGTTCTTTTTTATTGCACGGCTACCTTTCCCCTCCTATTGTTTTCCATCTGTTGACATATGATTTGATTTGGTTTATTATTAGACCATGACTTTAAAGCAGTAAAGAACTCATAAATATGCTTAATCGCTGATGCCATAGGATTTCCCACTGAAAAATATCACCTATGCTGACGCAGATTCCTCATTGACTCACGCAAACAAAACTTGAAGATAAAAAGGAGACATTACATTATGTTAAACGAAAGAATGGTAGCTTTAGGAACCCAGCGTTCCGTAATCCGCGAGCTTTTTGAATTTGGTAAAAAACGTGCTGCCGAAATCGGTGCTGAGAACGTGTTTGATTTTTCCATCGGTAATCCGAGTGTCCCATCCCCGGACTGTGTAAATGAAACTGCCATCAGACTCATTCAGGAGATGGATCCGGTTGTGCTTCATGGTTATACAAGTGCACAGGGTGATTTAGGTGTTCGTATGATGATGGCGGACTCTGCTAATAAACGTTTCCAGACAAACTTCCATGCAGACAACTTTTACGTTACCGTGGGTGCCGCTGCCGGTCTTTGCTGCTGCTTAAACGGTATCTGCAATCCTGGGGATGAAGTTATCGTATTCGCCCCTTACTTTCCTGAATACAAAGTATTTATTGAAGGGACCGGTGCAACTATGAAACTCATTCCTGCTGACATCGAAGCTTTCCAGATCGACTTTGAGGCATTTGAAGCAGCTATTAACGAGAAGACAAAAGCCGTTATCGTAAACTCACCAAATAACCCATCCGGCGCTGTATACTCCGAAGAAACAGTGAAAAAGCTGGCTGCTGTTTTAGATGAGGCATCTTCCAAATACCACCAGCCAATTTATCTCATTACAGATGAGCCATACCGCGAAATCGTGTTCTCCGGTTACAATGTACCTTTTATTCCTAAATATTACAAGAACACATTAGTATGCTACTCCTGGTCCAAATCCTTATCTCTTCCGGGTGAACGTCTGGGTTACGTTATTGTCCCTGATGAAGCAGAAGACTCTAAACTTGTATATGCAGCTGTGGCTGGTGCCGGCCGTTCCTTAGGGTATGTATGTGCTCCCGGTCTTTTCCAGAGAGTCTGTGCAGAATGTGCCAATGAGACAGCAGACATCTCCGTATACGAAACAAACAAAACACTTCTTACCAAGAGCCTCCGTGAGATGGGCTACCACGTAGTGGAACCACAGGGTACATTCTACATGTTCCCAAGAACTTTGATCAATGACGATATTGCATTCTGCGAAAAAGCCAAAGACTTTAACCTGCTTATCGTACCCGGAACAGGTTTTGGATGCTCAGGCCACACACGTATCTCCTACTGTGTGCCAACTTCCCGCATTGAAAAGTCTTTAGATGCATTTGATAAACTTGCAAAATTCTATAGATAAAAAAGTGTCTCGCTTGCGAGACACTCGCCTGCGGCGGGTCGCAAGGCGACATATTTCTGCTCCGCCGCATGCACAGGTTGACTTAACGAATGCTTGCATGAGTTTAGTAACCTGGTATACATAGTAGTGCGATCCTTGCGGAGCATTTTTATTCTATGGAAACGAAGTTTCCTATAGATAGAAACGATGACCACCCGTCAAACGGGTGGTTTGCACTAGGGCTATAAGCCCTTGTTACTAGGCCAGCGTCTCAAGGCG
>SVDY01000067.1 GCA_015057665.1 Lachnospiraceae bacterium
CATTAAAAACCAATGATATCAACCAGTGAGGCCCCATATGAACATTATTATCAACAATGCTTCCATGCAGCCAATCTATGAACAGATTCTGTCCCAGATTAAAACGGCTATCTTACAGGGAACACTCAAGGAAGAACAGATTCTCCCATCTGTTCGCTCTTTATCCAAAGATCTGCACATCAGTGCCCTTACAGTAAAGAAGGCATATGACGCCCTGGAACAGGAAGGTTTCATCGTTACCATTCATGGGAAGGGCAGTTTTGTTGCAGGCGTAAATCCAGGTCTTGTCATAGAAGAACAGCGAAAAGAAGTAGAACAGATCATGGAACAGGCCATCCGGCAGGGACAAAACTGCGGCATGACAAAAGAAGAACTTAAGAATTTATTTGAACTTATTTTAGAAGAATAAGAAACACCCGGCTGGAATCCTGTCTTTTCAGTTTCGGGGATTTCCACTTTGGAGGAAGAGCTATGATTCTAAACGTAGACAATATTACAAAAAAGTATAAAGATTTTACCCTGAACTGTACCCTTTCCCTTCCCGAAGGCCGGATTACCGGCATTGTAGGACAAAACGGCGCAGGGAAAAGTACCTTATTTAAATCCATTCTGAATCTTACCAATACAGATTCCGGCAGCATCGAGATATTCGGTAAAGATCCTGCCGCATTATCACACAGGGAAAGAGAACAGATCGGTGTTGTATTTTCCGATTCCGGCTTCAGCGGATATTTAACCGTCAAAGACGTTACTGCCATCATGAAAGCATCCTATGAGAATTTCAATAAGGAAGAATTTCTTTCCAGACTGGAGCATTTTGACATCCCTCTCACTAAAAAGATCAAAGATTTTTCCACCGGCATGAAAGCCAAGTTAAAGCTGCTTCTTGCCATGTCTTATGATGCCCGACTCTTAATCCTTGACGAGCCTACTTTAGGACTTGATGTAGTTGCACGAAAGGAACTTCTTGATCTTTTACGCAGCTACATGGAGACGGAAGGCCGTTCTATCCTGATCAGTTCTCATATTGCAAGCGATCTGGAAACCCTCTGTGACGATCTTTATTTGATTCACAAGGGCAGGATTTATCTTCACGAAGATACGGATGTTCTTCTTGATCAATATGGACTTCTAAAAGTGACTAAAAGCCAGTTCGAATCACTGGATAAAACCTATCTTTTATCTATCAAAGAAGAAACTTTCGGATGCGAATGCCTGACCAACCAAAGACAGTTCTATGCCGATCATTATCCCGACATCATTATAGAGCGAAGCCACATCGACGACCTGCTTACCCTTACGATCCTGGGAAAACAGGTTACTGTTCCACAAAAATGCAGCCATAAGGAGGTGCTTTAAATGAAAGGATTTTTAATCAAAGACTACCGTCTTCTTCTGGCCCAAAGGAATCTGCTGGTCATATTTCCAATCGGAATTATTTTCATGTTTACAAATGACACTCCGGTCATGGGAATCAGCTACTCTTTATATGTACTGGTCTTTATTTGTACCTCTCTTCTGTCCTATGATACCTTTGATAATGGAATGACTCATCTGATGACTCTTCCGGGAGGAAGGAAAAATTATGTAACTGCCAAATATGCATTCACTATCCTGAATGCCTCCCTTGCAGCCTTACTCCTTAGTACCATTGGTTCTGTTCTTGAGCTGTCCCGTGGCCACGGTATTCCTTCCGTCCAGGAAACTTATATAGGAACTCTTATGCTCTATGCTCTGGCTCTTTCCTTTGCATTCATCATCCTGCCGATCCAGTTAAAATATGGTCCGGAAAAGAGCAGAATTGTCATGCTCATTCTATTTGCAGCGGTATTCTTAGGCGGCATGCTGGTAAGCTTTCTTTCAGAAAAGCTTCACCTGAATCCGGATGTATTTATGAATCGATTAAATCAATTAAGCCTTGGGGCAATCGCTGTCATGGTTGTACTTCTGGCTGCACTGTTTACCATTATCTCCTGGTGCATTTCCCAGAAGATTATGAGTAAACTGGAATTTTAATATCGTCATAGAAGAAGGCTGTTGTACCGATAACTGAAATTATCGTATTGCAACAGCCTTTCCTTTTTATTCATTTGGTTTCTGATAGAACCATCCGCTCAGTTCTTCTGTTCTCACAGAATTGATAAAAGCCTTCGGATCCACTTTGCGGATCTCAGTTATGACTTTCTTACTTTCTTCACTGGATACGACCGAATAGACTACATTTCTCTCACAGTGTTCATAGGATCCTTCTCCTTCTAAAATCGTGGCCCCATGATTGCTCACATCAGAAATTGCCTGGCACACCTCTGCTGCCTTGTTGGTTACAATAAACAGCGTTTTCTTTTGATACTTCTGATACATCACATGAAGTACCTGGGTGGACATGAACTGGAAGATAATAGAGTATAAAGCTTTATCCCATCCAAAAAGCAATCCCGCTGTAGAGATAATACCAAGATTGATAAAGAAAATAATATTCCAGGAATCCACACCTTTTTTCTCAGAAAGATAAATAGAGATAAAATCCGTTCCTCCCGTAGTGGCATTAACACTTAAACACATTCGAATGGCAAGACCATTCACAATACCGCCAAAAATACTGATTAAAAGAGGATCATAGGTAATCTTGTATCCCGGAATAATATCTGTAAGAGTACCTGTAAGGAAAATCATCAATACTGAATACATGGTAAATTTCTTTCCGATAAAACGAAAACCTATGTATACAGGAAATGCATTTAGCAGCAGGTTAATCACTGTATAAGGAAGAGAAATATGAAAGAATTTAAAAAATATTTCCTGAAGCAAAATGGTTAGGCCATTGGCTCCGCCCGGATATAAACCGCCGGTTCTGACAAAACTTTTAATATTCAGTGCCATAATACAGGCTGCAATACAGATGACAACAATTCGTTTCCCGTCTTCTTTTAATGTAAATTTCATAATACTCCTCCAGAAATATTTGTATAATAGATTCTTTCTCTTTTACCATCACGATTCCAGATTATTCATCACCCTATAATAAATCACATAAGAAATCACCACATTGATACAATCCGCAATTGCCTGTGTCCAGATAATACCAGTCATTCCAAAAATAAAATTTAGGACAAACAAAATCGGTATATTTAAGCAGATCTGCCTGATAACGCAAAGGAGAAAGGATGTCTTCCCTTTTCCAATGGCCTGCATAAAATTGACCATGTTAAAACTTAAGAACATGAAAGGCGGCGCAAAACATCGAGCCTTTAAAAACACTGTTCCCAGTTCCACTGTAGCCGGATCTGATATAAATGCTTTCATAATATATGGCGCACACATATAATAAGCTGCTACACAGACCGCTGCCACCGATATGCCTGCAATACGTGCCGCATTGAAAAATGCCTTCATACGCTTTTCATTTTTTGCAGCATAATTATATGCGATCAAAGGCATCATACCCATACAGATTCCAATTCCAATGTTTGTCGGAAGCCGTTCCACTTTTAAAACAATACCAATGGCTGCTAATTCCAAATCTCCATGAGAGGACGATAATTTGTTGATCACAATGTTTGTCAGGTCATAGAGAAATACACTTAAAGATGCAGGCACACCGACTGCAAAGATAGCTTTCCAGGAAGATTTTTGCAGTTGGTCAAACTGTCTCGGGATTGTAAGGATCGTATTTTTCTTCACTTTGTGATAGATAAGCAGATAATACCCAAACGCTGTCATATTAGAGAGCATAGTAGCAGTTGCAGCCCCCACTACCTGATATCCATCCGGTAATAACACAAACATAAAGATTGGATCAAGGATGACATTTAAAATCCCGCCCATTCCAAGTCCAAATGCTGCCTCTTTGGCATAACCGATATTTCGAAGCATGGCACTCATAGTACTGGATAACACAGTTGGTGCACAGCCAATGATCACTACAAAGAATAAATATTGTCTGGCATACAAAATGGTATTCTCACTGGCACCGAGAAGATAGAGAAGAGGATCTCTAAAAAGAAGACAGAGCAGCGAAAAACAAAGGGCACAACCGCCGGCCATAATCACACTGACAGAAGCAACTTTTCCCGCTTCTTCCTGTTCGCCGCTTCCAAGAAGTCTTACAACCAGACT
>SVDY01000068.1 GCA_015057665.1 Lachnospiraceae bacterium
AAAAACATAAAAGAAGCGGTATGGCCTGAAATGATTAAAGATAGGCAATACCGCTTTTTGTGCAGAATTCCTCTGTGAAATTTTAGTCGTTGTGGTTTGATTAATTGAATCTTGCCCGAATGAGCGTAAAGTGTATATTAGACTGTAAAATGGATATTTTCCATGAATTGCTCGATAGAAGATGCAGAAATTGCAAGTTCGAGCCAGTGTTCTAATGTCTGGAGATTCGTTTCATTCATAATGTGATTAGATAATTCTTCAGATACAGATGCTTTTTGAGAAAGAATAGAGATGACGGACTTAGCCATGCCTTCAGCTATGCCCATTTCCTTGCTTATCTGACGTTCTCTCATTAATAATTCTTCTAATAACATATATCTCTTCCCCATTTCTCTGTCACGTTTGACTGCATCGATGGTATTTTGAAGCTGTTTTATATATGGATCGTCGTAGTCTTTGAGGCTGTCTTCTTGTTCGGCACCAATAAACTTTAATATATTTAGCAATTCCTTTGAAATCTCCGAATCATTTGTTCCCTTGGTATTAAGAAAAATAGTCCAGCTTCCATCTTGCAAATGAAGGGTTTCATCTTCGATACACATGTTGCGGAATATGTAGCGATATTTTCCGGAACAAAAAGGATCATAGTCGCAAATAAAGATGACATAAGTATCTGGAAGCTGTTCGTAATCCATTCCTGCATACAATAAATCCATATCAATCTGGCTATGGTAGTAACGGGAGCGTTTCCCGGGACTGCGTTCACGCAGGACCTGCATCTCCACATTAAAACGTCGATTGGTATCATCTTTGGCATAAACATCGAGACGGACTCCTTTGAATTCGGGGCGATATACGATGCTTTTTTCTTTGTCAACTTCTATGGTACCAATTGGAATCTCAAGAATGCGTTCCAGAAGCCCTCGACAATTAGCTTCATCCAGCATAGTTGCTCCAAACATGAAATTGTTCTTGATTGTCTGTTCTTGTAATGTATTACCCGTTGTGGTTTCCTCCTTGCGTCAGAGGAATTCTACATAACTGAATTATATCATTTGTAAAAAGTGAAAACAATGGGAAAAACGAACAAATTACAAAAATTTACAAAATAAAAAACGAGCGATTATCTTATTGGAAAAAACAATCGTTTTGCTCCGAGGCAGCCATTTTTCATTTTTCCAAAACTTTTTCTTAAACGGTGTCATTAGGTGAAACCGTTTTGTTGTATTCTCATCTTGTAAGAAAAAGAAGGGGGATTGCAAGATGACGGAACAGACAGAAAATACAACTAGAACAACAGAAAAGAAGAGATTTCCATGGTGGCAGAAATATACGCTGACTTTAAATGAGGCATCAGAGTATTTTGGAATTGGCTACAAGAAGTTATATGCATTGGTACATGATAATCCGGATGAGTCATTTATCTTATGGAACGGCAATCGTGCACTCATCAAACGAAAACAGTTTGAGGATTATATCGACCGGAAACTGAATGTTATTTAATGGAAAAAAATGTAAATAATAATGGAAAAAGAGTCTCGAGTATGATATGATGAATTTGTGCAGATGTCTACATTTCTGCGTACGAATCAGCGATATGACGAGGCTCTCTTCTTTTTTGAAAGGAGAAAGGAAACGATGAGTGCAAAAAGAAGAGATAGCAAGAATCGTATTTTAAAAGACGGAGAGAGTCAAAGATCTGACGGTAGATATGTTTACCGCTATACAGATGGGAACGGAAAAACACAAAGTATTTATAGCTGGAGACTGGTTGCAACGGACAAAGTACCGGCCGGCAAAAAAGATAATGGCGCTTTACGAGACAGAATTAAAGAGATTCAAAAGGATCTGTACGATTATATTCAGCCAAATGGCGGCGGGATTACGGTGTTGCAGTTGGTGAAGCGTTATATAGGTTTAAAAACGGGTGTAAAGGAATCAACGAAATCCGGTTATCGTACTGTGATTAATTGGCTGGAAAAAGATCCATTTGGAAGCAAAAAAATTGGTGAAGTTCGAACTTCAGACGCGAAAGAGTGGCTGATTTATTTACAGCAGGTAGAGAAAAAGAGTTATTCTTCCATTCATAATATTCGCGGAGTATTAAGACCTGCATTTCAGATGGCCATGGATGACGATGTGATTCGGAAGAATCCTTTTGAGTTTATGCTTGCAAGTGTAGTGGTGAATGACTCTGTTACACGTGAAGCAATCACCAGAAAAGAAGAAAGAGACTTTCTAAAGTTTGTTCTGAATGATGACCACTTTTCTAAGTATTATGAAGGAATGTACATTCTATTTAAAACAGGTATGAGAATTTCCGAGTTTGTGGGTCTTACGGTGAAAGATATTGATATGGAGAATAAGACAATTAATATTGATCATCAGCTTCAAAGAGTTGGAACGAAGATTTATATTGAGACTCCAAAAACTGATGCTGGAAAAAGAATAATTCCAATGACGGATGACGTGTATGAGTGTTTTAAGATTATTCTGGAACGCAGAAAGAAAGTCAAAGTGGAACCAATGATTGATGGCTATCGGGGCTTCCTTTATCTGGACAAAGACGGCAAGCCAATGCTTGCTTTACATTGGGAGAAATATTTTCAGCATGCAGTTGAGAAGTATAATAAAATCTATTGTACTAAGATGCCTAAAATCACACCGCATATCTGCCGACATACCTATTGCTCTAATATGGCCAAATCCGGAATGAATCCTAAGGTACTTCAATATCTGATGGGACACAGCGATATTAGTGTGACCTTGAATACCTATATTCATTTGCGCTTCGAAGATGCAAAAGCTGAGTTGGAGAAAATGGTGACGGCAGCCGAGCAGGAAGTCAGACCAGGGAAAAGTATAATCAGAAGTGCGAAAAAGAAGTAAAAAGGAAGAGTTGGTTTTACACATATTTTTTTCGTGTGAATTCTGCCATGGGAAAATGGTAAAAATGCTATGGCAATTGATTGTGTAAATTGAAAAAAATTTAAAGTTTTACACATTTAGAATTCTGCTATGAAAAATCGGCAGATATTTTCAGGAAATAAAAATGAAAAAAATTTTCTCTACGCTAAATTAAAAAAATCTGCCATAGAAAAAAGGCAGATGCCATCAAGAGAAAAATAAAAAAATTTTTACACACCAAATTTTGAAAAATCCGCCACGGCAAAATGGCAGATGCCAAAACCCACCACGGCAGACCGTCAGATGTCATAATGGCGTCAGACTTGTGTAAAACGTACAAATGTTCTTTTGTTTACACCACTTTTACACCAAATCATTGAAAAAGTATGCTAAAATAGACTAAGATAATCCGAGAACGGCAGATGCCATAAATAGTCTCGGAACCCCCGTAAAATAAGCAAAAACCGAGATAAAATGAGATAATCTTGTGTAAAACTAAAGGAGAAAAAACATGATAAAAGTACTCTTCATCTGCCACGGCAACATTTGCCGTTCCACCATGGCAGAATTCGTTTTCACCCACATGGTAAACCACGCCGGTCTCGCCGACTGTTTCCACATCGAATCAGCTGCCACCTCCCGCGAAGAAATCGGCAACGACACCCATTACGGAACAAAACGTAAAATGAAAGAAATGGGTATTCCAACCTGGCGTCGTGCAGCACGCCAGATGACAAAAAAGGATTACGAATATTATGACTATATCCTTGCCATGGAAAGTTATAACTTAAGAAATATTGACCGCATTATCGGAAGTGATACGGGTGGCAAAGTTCATCTGCTTCTTGATTATACAGACCGCCCAGGCGATATTGCGGATCCATGGTATACCGGTAATTTCGATGAGACCTATGAAGATGTTGTAGAAGGGCTGGAGGGCTTTATGGAATACCTGAAAAACACTGGTCAGATATAATAAAAGAAGTTACAATATAAGAGTAAATAATAAAACAGACCACACTAAGAGGATCTAAAATGAAAAAATACACAGAAAGCTTATTTGAATGTAAAAGAGGGAACTTGACAATTCGCGGAACAGAATATCGCCCCGAAGGAGAATATTTGCCGGCAGCTATCTGCTGTCATGGTTTTATAGCATGTCAGGACAGAGTCCGCCAATATGCCAAGGCATTTGCA
>SVDY01000069.1 GCA_015057665.1 Lachnospiraceae bacterium
TCTTGCTTTAAGATACCATTCTTAATCATTGTCCTTAGAGCTGACTCGCTGCATGCTAAGTAGTTTTGTGCTTCAATCTTTTTCATCCTTTTTCTCCCTTCCTGTGTTCACTGCTATAAGTGCAATAATCGCTTAATTTCATTCTTCTGCCTCATCAATCACTACCTGCATATTTTATTCGCCTCTGTATATCATTGGACTTCCATCAGCATTTACCAAAAGCGTGAGGCTGCCACAATTATATACGCCTTGCGATATAGCATACATTACCTTAGTTTCTTTATTGTACACTACACCAAACACACCTGAATCTTCCACTTTGATAAACATACTTGTTTCACTCTGATATGGCGTTTCTTCAGCTTTAGCACATCCTGTACAAATTACTATTAATCCTATTATGATTGCTACTAATATCTTATTTTTCACTATTTTCCCTCACTTTCTGCTATAGTTAGCAAACTATCTACAAGAAATCCATCTAATTTATCATACATTTCATCTAGCACATCATCAGTTAGCCCCTCATTTTCCAACTGCTCACAAAAATCCAAATCATCAGAACTTGAACCAAAATCTGTTTTCTTTGTTGTTCTCACATACTCTTTCCCTTTAAATACTAATATTTCTTTTGCTATTCCATTTTTAATCTCTACTGAATACTTCATTTACTTTCCCTCACTTTCTGCCTGTGGTGTGAAATTCCACCACTTTTCAAACTCGATATAGCACGATTCACACAAATCTTGTGGTTTATCAAGATATGGGTCACTATCATCATATACAAATTCTGCAATACCATACACTTCAGTCTTTTTATGATTCCATTTTTCAAATTCCTTTTTACATCTATCACAGTACATAATGACTTTACGCATACTTTGTTCCTCACTTTCTATCTAAAATCCTTAACATCTCCCTAACTATAGTTTGCTTAATTTCTGCATTTATTCTACGTTTAGATATTGTGCAAGGCTTGTTACAATAATTCAGCCTGCTGCACTTCTGGCAGTCTCCGTCAAGTTTCCATTGCTCACTTTCTTTAATAGGTCTAGTCATACTTCCTCACTTTCTGCCTCGGGTTCGATTGTAAAGACGACGTATCCTTCTTTCAATCCTAGTCCACTATGAACATAAGTAATGTTATAGACGCGTTGATTTAGTGGATGGTCACGATACCTAAGGGCTCCATCATATACTATAAATTTCACTTTATCTCCGGCGTTGTAACCTCTGTCGTTAAGTCTCACCTCAAACTTTTTTCTTCCATCAGCAATAGCATCAGCGTAGCTTCTGTCTATTTTAATTTCGTGTGTCATTCTTTTACCCCCTTGGCATTTTTGAGTGAAACAGGCATAAATATTTTTGTACCTTTCCTTTCGGCTTTCACATAACAGAAAGCCAAATCAAATTGAAAAAATCCGTATGCTTTCCAATCACAGACTTTTCCCATTATCTTTTTTCCGCTATTGCACTCATATGGGTCTGTAGAGATTCCTTTGCAGTGTGGACAAATAAACTCTTTTCCGCACTTCTCTCTCAGTTCATCAACAGTCTCAAACACAAATACATTATCACTGTCAATCAATGGTTGGTTGGCATCCTGATAATAATTCATAAACCAATATGTTCTGTCATCTTCCCATGATTTCAATATTTCTTTCCATGAGATACCTAATTTTTCTTCATAATGTCTTGCTCTATCAACTGCCCATTTATATTTCTTACAATATTCGCAATTGTGACCACAATCACTTTGGTTATCGCCATAGGATTTTAAATATTCTTTACATTTATCTGTGTAATGTTCACACCATCTGCCTTTAAAATCACTCTTTTCTTCTAATCCCTTAATAACATTATTTAATAATCTTTCCATTACTTTACCTCGTTTTCTGCCTTAAACATCTGCCATTATCTGAATAACCTTTTTCCAATAAGGCTCATACTTCGCTAATTCAGCCTTAACAATAGTATCAAACTCTTCATCCGTGGATTCGTCGTAATCACCGCTATCGGCTAATATATTTGCTAAGTCCTCTTCAAACTCGTCACGGTCAGTATAAACTATTTCATCATCGACATCCTGCTCACAATCAAGGATTTCTCCTATACTAAAACGCAAGTCTGGAGCATACCGCCAATGATAACTACAATCATCACAGCACACTTCGTAACTGCACAGTACAACAATAGGATAGTCAGGATGATCACTTATCAACTGTTTAAGTTCATCTGTTTGCTTTGAAAACATATTTAATGGTTTATACATTTTTATCCCTCGCTTTCTGTTCTAACCAAATCCTCGTATGTGAACATATCGACCTCACCATCTACCAATCGTTCCCACTTCTGGATAAAATCGGATATTTTCAATGTAGGCTTAGTGATGTTCATTACATTATCTTCACCAAATTCATTGATAAATTTTTGAATCCACCATGCCTCAAGGTCATTCAAAATCTTCTTGTTATCCACGTCACTCTTCCTGTGGTCATAAGGAACTTCCGTAATGACTTCAAACATCAAGTCGCATATATCGCCTTTCAGCTTACTCTTAACGTGTTCCTGCCATCTGAAGAACGGCATATACAACGATTGACCAACATAGTGTTTATCCATTTTGCGGTTGTAAATGTGGTAGATGTAACCGATATTTTTTGTACTATTGAAACCTTCTCGTGATTGCCACTCGCCTTCAATCATCCCAACATCTGCTTGAAATTTTTCCTTACACTTCCAATCGCAAAAAAAGTATTCTTTGCCATCCAATGTTTCTTTTGGAAATCCGTAATATCTTCCTTGTATATCTTTTCCACAACAAAGGCATTTTGTATGAACCTTTGTGCAATGATAGTCTGCATAACTCTTACTTGAATCCATCAGAATTGCATAAAGTCCATCACTCTTTCTAGGCTTAGCAAATCTATTTACATTACTCCGTTTTTTTACAATTTCCTTTGCTTTATCTCTAGTGAGTTCTTCACCGCTAACATAGTATTCGTCGAGTAATACTCCCTTTGTTCCATCTAGGTAGCTGTATCCCTTATCTTTCTCATTGTCTGAAAGCTTGAAATCATAAATGCGAACCCAATAATAATTTTCCATTTTTTTATTCATCTTTGCTCTCTTTTTTCCAAACAGGACATCTATTGCCAAAATCAAACTTCCACCCTGATTTTTTGATAAGTTTCTTCTGCTTGTAGTCTTTAAGCAACGCCCTCTCTTCCATCTTGCCAAGTTCGGCTATTGCATATAATTCGGATTCTGTCATTGGAATATCTCTGTATTCGCAGGCTAACGAACTGATAATACTATTCATTGCTGACTTATATCCGTCAATATACCCTTGAGACTGACCTAGGATATAGTTGACCTCTGATTCTGTTATATCGTCTTTCATAAGCACTTCGTCAGCTACAATTATGTCCCAAGACCTCATATTGCTGTATATCTCTTGCTCTCTTTCATTAAGATTATCAAGCATCTTTTGAGCCGATTCTCTCTCTATTCTGATTTCTTCTAGTTCCAAGTTCATCATTTTTTCTTTGCTCCCTTCTATCATTTTGTCCCTCGCTTTCTGCGTTTTCTTCCCAATATCTAATCATTCTTTACCTCAATCCCTGTACACTCTCTGAATTTGTCAGCGTCAAAGTTTGGTAGCATTATAATAGCCTTTTTTTCTTCTTCTAACAGTTCATCCCACCATTTCTGCTTATCTTCTGTGGTTACTACGAAAGTCTTGATATAACCACCGATGGTCTTGTGTTCGGGGTGCTTTTCTTTTTCTTCGTCCGTCATATAGAGGGCATAGACGAAGCTTGAATGGGTATAAGGGCAACATAACATGATGTCTCTTGCGTACGATTTAATCCAATCATCCATAGTCCAATCTGATTCTTTGTCGAAGAGTTTGATTGTTGGATTCTTGGAAGTACAGAATACGCCGCTATTCCAGTTACCGCTATTCCAGTCACCGCTATTACTGTTACCGCTATTCCAGTTACCGCTATTACAGTCACCGCTATTCCTGTTACCGCTATTACAGTCACCGCTATTCCTGTTACCGCTATTCCAGTTACCGCTATT
>SVDY01000070.1 GCA_015057665.1 Lachnospiraceae bacterium
ATTCCTGTACAACTGTACCTAATTTTTTCTTATTCATTTAGACTTCCTCCTGTTGCCAGAGTCATAATTTTTTCCTGGTCGGCTACTTCCTTGCTTAAAATTCCTCTTACGGATCCTTCTCTTACTACCATGATTCTATCTGACATACCGAGAACTTCCGGTAACTCGGAAGAAACCATAATAATAGCAACGCCTTTTGCGGCAAGCTGATTTACAATGCTGTAAATCTCTTTTTTCGCACCGATATCTACACCTTTTGTCGGTTCATCTAAGATAAGAACCTTAGGATCTGTGTAGATCCATTTAGCGAAAACAACTTTCTGCTGATTACCGCCGCTTAAGTTGACACAGGCATGTTCCGGTCCAAAACATTTAATAAGTAATTCTTCAATTCCTCTTCGAATCAGCTTATCTTCTTTTGACTTATTAAGAACACCGCTTTGAGAGATTTTCTTTAAGTTGGCAATGGAAATATTTTTTGCGATACTGTCTTCCAAAAGTAAGCCCTGTACCTTACGGTCTTCTGTAATGAAACCGATTCCATTTTTCTTTGCCATCTCAGGATTTTTATTATGTACTTCTACGCCGTCAATGAAAATCTTACCTGTTACATTTGGCATATTACCAAAAATAGCCTGCATAATTTCCGTTCTTCCTGCACCCATGAGTCCGGATACACCAAGAACTTCTCCTGCATGAACCTGGAAGTTTACATCTTCAAATACACCCGGACAGTTCAGATTCTGTACTTCGAAGGCAACCGGACCGATCTTGTTATCTCTTGTTGGGTAACGTTCTCCGATTTCACGGCCGATCATCATTTTTACAACATCACTCATTTCGATGTCTGCAATGCGTTCGGTACCAATGTAAGAACCATCACGAAGAACAGTAATACGGTCACAAAGCTGGAAGATTTCTTCCATACGGTGGGAGATATAAACAATAGATACACCATTACTTCTCAGTCTGTTTACAACTTCAAATAACACATCTGTTTCTGTCTGTGTTAAAGCAGTTGTCGGTTCATCCATGATGATTACCTGTGCATCAAGCATAAGAGCCTTTGCAATTTCGATCATCTGCTGCTGTCCGATAGAAAGCTCATTCATGCGTTTGCCCGGATCAATGGAAACACCTAACATATCAAGCACTTCCTTTACCCTTGCACGCATAGCTTTTTTATCACAGATACCAAATGGTTTTGTAATCTCCTTACCCATGAACATATTTTCTTCTACAGTAAGGTCGAACATAACGTTCAGTTCCTGATGAATAAAAACGATCCCTGCTTTTTCTGCTTCCTGCAGATTTTTATAGTGTACTTCCTGGCCGTCTACAATAACTGTACCGGCATCTCTGGTATATACACCTGTAAGAATTTTCATCAGTGTGGATTTTCCTGCACCGTTTTCTCCCATCAATGCATGAATTTCTCCGTGATCGAGGAGAAATCCTGCATTTTTTAAAACTGCATTTCCACCAAATGATTTGTCAATTCCACGCATTTCAATTTGCATGTGATTCCCTCCTCTTTAGAAAATACATCCTGATTGTAAAATAATGTTGGCATAAGGAGTTGTTTCACCGGTACGGATTACGGCTTTACATTCTTTTGTTAATGCTTTCAGTTCAACATGAGGAACGTATTCCACTTCCGGTGCTGCCAGTGATCCTTCAAAATATTCCTTGATTTCATTAAGAATAGAAGGATTTTTCACACAGATTTCTTCTGCCAGAATAATTTTCTCTACTTTCATGTCCGTACAAACTTCTTTTAATACATCCATGAAGGTAGGCTGTCCGAATTTTACGGCCAAATCAATACGTTCTGTTTCTTCCGGAATCGGAAGACCGCAATCGCCTACACAGATTCTGTCTGTATGACCCATATAGGACAGAACTCTTGAAATGTCACTATTTAAAATTCCTTTTCTTTTCATGACTACTTACCTCTTAAAGTTCTTTTTCAACTTCACATGATGTTGGCATACCTGTCTGTGCACCGAATTTTTCTGTTGATAAGCTGGCTGCTGTATTGGCATATGTTAATGCTGTTTTCATGTCAGCTCCGCCTGCGATTTTTACAGAAAATGCACCATTTAAGGTGTCACCAGCGCCTGTAGTATCTACTACTTTTGCAGGTCTTGCAGGTACAGTTAAAATCTCACCGGATTTTAAACATGTGGAAACGCCCCTGGATCCCTGTGTAATCACAAGTTTTTCAGGGTATTTTTTTAAGAGTTCTTCTGTTGAAAGATCATTTCCGAAGATAAGCACTGCTTCGTGTTCGTTAGGTGTAACATATGTTACCTTTTCGATAATGTCCATTGGAACCTCTGCTGCTGGAGCAGGGTTTAAAACAACAGGAATCTTGTTCTCTGCGCAGAAATTAACAAGATAATGCACTGTCTCTAACGGAATTTCATGCTGAAGCACTACCATATCAAAGGATTTTAATTCTTCTTTGATACTGTCAACATAATTACCGTCAACTTTACCATTTGCTCCAGGTACAACAACGATAGTGTTATCATTGTCACCTACGGTAATCATGGCAATACCCGTTGGCACATCTTTTAAAACCTGAATGTGATCTGTTTTTACACCAACTAAATTCATGTTGGCAATCAGTTTGCGTCCGTTTTCGTCATCTCCGACACAACCAAACATCTCAACATCAGCGCCCAATTTTGCCATGGCAACTGCCTGATTTGCACCTTTGCCGCCAGGGATATAACTTAAGCTGTCGCCGCGTAATGTTTCCCCTTTTAAAGGAATTCTTTCCGCAGTTACAGTCATATCCATGTTAATGCTGCCTACTACTGCAAGTTTCATTTTTTCTCCTTTCCTTTCTCCTACTGGAATTTCTTGTTTTTTTCCAGAGAAATAAAAATAATTGTTTTCAGCTTGAAACCGGTTTCAAAAAGGGGTAAAAAAATTTTTGAAGCAGGGACCTTAACTTTTGTGTCTTGAAACCGGTTTCATATCTGTGATTATAGATTACATCAGAATTTTATTATTGTCAACTTGATTTTTTATTTTTGTCGAACAGAATAATTTTGTCCTATCTTCTTTGTAATTTTTGCACAAAAAAAGACTATTCTCTGTTGAAATAGTCTTTTTTTGCTCTTTATTTCTTTTGTGTGGACTGACGTTCAATTAATTCCACATCGAAATTGTTATTCTTTTCGTAATTTTCTCCATTGATATGCTTTACAATAATCTGTACAGCTAACCGTCCCATTTCTTTGATGGGTTGCTGCACCGTTGTAATCCCCGGTGAAAAAAGCCTGCTGAACATAACATTGTCATATCCGATTACCTGAATATCCTCCGGCACGTGATACCCATGCTCCTGCAATGCTTTACAGATTGCAAATGCAGCCATATCATTACATGCAACAATGCCATCTACCTTTTTATACCGCTCTAATATGAGGTCCACCGTATCCAAATTATTATCATAGGAATAGTCACCGTCTATCACCTGCTCTTCCAAGCCGATTTCTTTACAAAGATCCCGGTATCCGGTATATCTGTCTTTTCCACTTGATGAATTCTGCGGACCTCTTACACAGACAATATTCTTACATCCGCAATCCAGTAAATGCTGTAAAGCGATTCTTCCGCCGCTGTAATGATCAGAAGAAACACTGGCAATTACATTTTCACCATTTACCCTTCGATCAAGAACTACAACAGGCATCTGACAGTCTTTTATTACCTGAGAAGTCATCTCACTCTGCGCCATCATAATAAGACCATCTGCTTTCATCTGATTGAGCATATGAATGTTCATCTTTTCTTTTTCCACATTTCCACTGGAATCACAGATTAAAATACGATATCCATGTTCGAATGCTTCCTCTTCAATGGCTCTTACCATTTCACTGAAGAATGGATTCACAATGGAAGAAACAATTACACCTATAATCTTAGATGATTGTTTAAATAATGCTCTCGCTAATTCATTTGGTTGAAATCCTGTCGCCTCAATCGCATCCAGTACCCTTTTTCTTTTTTCTTCATCTACCCTTGCTGTATTATTCATTACTCGCGAAACGGTAGATGGTGATAC
>SVDY01000071.1 GCA_015057665.1 Lachnospiraceae bacterium
ATGGAGCGTAACCATGACATGGTATATGTATGTTATGACAACGGCGCTTACATGAATACAGGTATCCAGCGTTCTTCTGCAACACCGATGTTTGCAGACACAACAACAACACCGGTTGGCACAGAATCAAACGGTAAGTTACAGAACCGCAAAGACCTTGCAGCTATTATTGCAGCCCATGATGTACCATACGTTGCACAGACAACATTTGTACAGAATTTCCGTGATTTACATATCAAAGCGGAGAAAGCCATCTATACACCGGGGGCAGCTTTCTTAAATATTATGGCACCATGTCCACGTGGATGGAGATACAATACTCCTGACATTATGGAAATTTGTAAACTTGGTGTGGAAACATGCTACTGGCCATTATTTGAAGTAGTGGAAGGCAAATGGATCTTAAACTATGAGCCGAAGAAAAAACTTCCTATCGAAGATTTCTTAAGCAAACAGGGAAGATTCAAACATTTATTCAAGAAAGGCAATGAACATCTTTTAGAAGAATTCCAGAAGGAAGTGGATAGAAGATGGGAGGATCTGCTGTTTCGATGTTCTAAATAGATAGGTTCAAATACATTTGATATTAGATATTTGCAAAGAAAAGAGACGCAATGTATGGATTGTGTCTCTTTTGGCATATATGAAAGCGTAGTGATAAAATAGTGATTTACAATTAATGGGAAAAAGGAAATAATGTAGATTCAATATCAGATTCTGCCCCATTCGAAAAAGCCCAATGGTTCTTTTTCAATGAAATAACAGGGGAGCATGATGTGATTAGCTTTGGCGATGACTTTTCTTTTTCTTATCACTGTGAATGCGGGGAACCGGTAGGAGATGCAGATTGTTTCGATATCATTCACTTTCTGGACGGAACAGGGAGAAGCCTATTTATCCGGCTATGAGATGAACCGCATGTTGGTTGAATTTACAGCACAGGGTATTATGACGGCTTCCGTAAATTATGATACAGAGACGAAAAGTCCAAAAGGCACCTTGGAAGAATATGCCCTGGCAGATAATGTTACATTTTTTGAAATGAAAGAGATTGATTTGCAGAGATAACACAGATATAATATCAGGGACAGAAAGAAACATGAAATGAAGAAAGACTAATTTTGAAAGGTATTAAATATACATGAAAAAAATCATTATGGGCATCCTCGCCCATGTAGACGCAGGCAAAACAACTCTCTCTGAAGGGATTTTATATAAATCAGGAACTATTCGAAAAGTGGGACGAGTAGATAATAAGGATGCCTTCCTTGATACGGACATCCAGGAACGTGCAAGAGGTATCACTATTTTCTCCAAACAGGCAAGATTTGCGTGGAATGATATGGAAGTGACCCTTCTTGACACCCCAGGCCATGTAGACTTCTCCACAGAGATGGAACGTACATTACAGGTACTGGATTATGCCATTCTCGTCATTAGTGCACTGGATGGAGTTCAGGGACATACAGAGACATTATGGAAACTTTTAAAAGAATACGAGATTCCTACTTTTATTTTTGTAAATAAGATGGACCAACAGGGAGCAGACAAAGAACAGGTTCTTGCAGATCTCAAGCGCCGATTAAATGACGGCTGTGTGGACTTTACAGAGACAGACACAGAAGAGTTTTTTGAAGAAGTGGCAACAACGGACGAAGATCTTTTAGAACAGTATCTGGAAACAGGAGAGATCAGTGATGATGACATCAGAGATTTGATTGTGGAGCGGAAATTATTCCCTTGTTTCTTTGGCTCTGCATTAAAATTAGAAGGAATCGAATCATTTCTTGATGGTATCCGCAATTATACAGAAGAAATGTTCTACGATGATGTATTTGCAGCCCGCGTATTTAAGATTACACGAGATGAACAGGGCAATCGTCTGACCCATCTTAAGGTAACCGGTGGTTCTTTAAAAGTAAAAGAACTGATTAAAACTCCATATTGGGAGGAAAAAGTAAATCAAATCCGATTATATTCCGGGTCTAAGTTTGATCCGGTTCAGGTTGCGGAAGCGGGAACCGTCTGTGCCGTAACAGGACTAACCCAGACAAAACCGGGAGAGGGTCTGGGGGCAGACGGAGGAGACAATGCACCTATGCTGGAACCGGTTCTTACTTATCGAATTCAGCTTCCGGACGGAGTAGATGCAAGCGTCATGCTCCCGAAACTCCGCATGTTGGAAGAGGAAGACCCTATGCTTTCCATTGACTGGAAAGAGGAACTTCAGGAGATTCATGCAAAACTGATGGGAGAAGTTCAGATCGAAGTATTAACCAACCTGGTAAAAGAGCGCTTTGATGTGGACATTTCCTTTGATGAAGGAAATATTGTTTATAAAGAAACCATATCCAATGTAGTAGAAGGGGTAGGACACTTTGAACCGCTTCGTCATTATGCGGAAGTTCATCTTCTTATGGAGCCAGGGGAACCTGGAAGCGGTATCATCATTGATGCAGACTGCAGTGAGGATTTACTGGACCGCAACTGGCAGAGACTGATTCTTACCCATCTTTATGAAAGAGAACATCGAGGCGTACTTATCGGTGCGCCGATTACAGATATGAAGATTACATTGAAAGCCGGTAAGGCACATCTGAAACATACAGAGGGCGGAGACTTCCGTCAGGCAACTTACCGTGCGGTAAGACAGGGTCTTAGACAAGCCCAGTCTGTTCTCTTGGAACCATGGTATGACTTCCGTCTGGAAATTCCGGAAGCCAACATCGGACGTGCCATGATGGATGTGGAGAAAATGTATGGCAAGGTTGCCATTGATTATAGTGAGAATGAAGATGGAAACTATAATAGCAGTATAGCATGCGGTAATACCGGTTCATCTGCATATAACCAGAGCAGTCTGTCTGCTGAGGAACGAATGACTGTCTTAAAAGGAAGCTGTCCTGTATCCACTATGCGAGGCTATCCCGTAGAACTTTATTCCTACACCAGAGGCCGCGGCAGATTATTCTGTGCATTAAAAGGTTATGCACCTTGTCACAACGCAGAACAGATCATCGAGGTGGCAGCTTACATTCCGGAATCAGACTTAGAACATCCAACAGGTTCTGTATTTTGTTCTCATGGAGCAGGCGTAAATGTTCCATGGGATGAAGTCAAAGACCATATGCATCTTCCAAGTATTCTTGCTCCAGTGAAAGAGAATGACTGGGACGATATGGATTACATGCCATCCGAAAAAGAAGAAATGTGGATCGGGCAGGATGAAGTGGATGCCATCATCAGCCGTACTTTCTATTCTAACCAGAGCAGCAAGGCGGCATTTAACCGAAAAAGATACAAAAAGAGCCGTAATAAATCCGGTGAGAACCATGGGTACTTATTTCGTTCCGGAAGCATGGGGAACGGACGCCATGGAGAAAACTCCTATTCCGGCAGCACTTCCGTCACATATTTTTCCAAAGAGGATCGAAGAAGAGACCTTTCCTATACTATATCAAGAGAGAAAAAAGATGAATTCCTCCTTGTAGATGGTTACAACATTATCTTTGCCTGGGACGATTTAAAAGAACTGGCAGAGAAAAACATCGACAGTGCCAGAGACAAGCTGATGGATATCCTCTGTAACTATCAGGGCTATAAAAAATGCCAGCTCATGGTAGTCTTTGATGCCTACCGTGTAAAAGGCCATGACACAGAAGTGTCCGAATATCACAATATATTCGTGGTGTATACAAAAGAAGCGGAGACCGCTGATTCCTACATCGAAAAATTTGCCCACAAGAACAGCAATAAATACGACATCACAGTTGCAACCTCTGACCGTCTAGAGCAGATGATTATTATGGGACAGGGATGCCGTGCTCTTTCTGCTAGAAGTTTAAAAGAAGAAGTAGAGATTGCGGTAAAAGAACTTCGAAGTGAACTGGATGCACACAATCCGAAGGAGAAGCATACTATTGGGGATGCTGTGAATTTTTCCAATATCATTGGAATAGAACTTGACGAATAATTCTTTAAAAGGTACAATAAACGGTAAGAAATTTATGGGTGACATAAGAACCATAGTTCTTACCGTTTGCCATATGCAAAATT
>SVDY01000072.1 GCA_015057665.1 Lachnospiraceae bacterium
AATTGGAAGGAGTTGAGAAGAATGAGCAGAATAATTGCAATAGCCAATCAGAAAGGCGGAGTAGGTAAAACAACAACATCTGTTAATTTATCCGCATGTCTTGCTGAAGCCGGAAAAAAAGTATTACTGGTAGATTTAGATCCGCAGGGAAATACAACCAGTGGTCTAGGTGTAGATAAAAATGATTTAGAAAAAACTGTTTATGAAGTCATTGGTGGAGAATTAGATATTAAAGAAGCAATTCTAGATGATTTGTTTGAAAATTTGTCTTTGTTACCTGCAAACAGAAATCTCGCAGGTGCAGAAATAGAATTGATTACAACAGAAAATATGCAGTATATTGTAAAAGAAAAACTTGGCGAAGTGAGAGAAGAATATGACTACATAATCCTGGATTGCCCGCCGGCCCTTGGTATGCTTACAGTAAATGCAATGACAGCAGCAGATTCCGTTTTAGTACCAATTCAATGTGAATTCTATGCATTAGATGGTTTAAGCCAGCTTATGTATACTATTGAATTGATTCAGAAAAATCTGAATCCGGATTTATATATGGAAGGTGTTGTTTTTACTATGTATGATGCGAGAACCAATCTTTCTCTTCAGGTAGTAGAAAACGTAAAAGATAATTTGACACACAATATCTATAAAACAATTATTCCAAGAAATGTCCGGCTTGCAGAAGCACCAAGCCATGGACTGCCAATTAATCTTTATGACACAAGATCAACAGGCGCAGAAAGTTATCGATTACTGGCAGAAGAAGTCATCAGTAATGGAGGAGAAGAATAATGGCTGCAAAAAAGATGGGATTAGGAAGAGGGCTTAATGTACTGATTCCAGAACAGAAAAAAGAAGAAAAAGATCCTGTAGTTGCAAAACCAAAGGAGAAAATAAAAGAAGTCATTAAAGAAGTTGAGGTTGTCAAAGAGGTAGAAGTAGTAAAAGAAGTAGAAGTAATCAAAGAAGTGGAAAAAGAGATTACTTTGAAACTTTCCGAAATTGAACCAAATAGAAATCAGCCAAGAAAACAATTTGACGAAGATGGATTAGAAGAACTTGCAGAATCAATCAAGCAGTTTGGAGTAATCCAGCCTCTTGTTGTACAAAAAAAAGAAGACTATTATGAAATTATTGCAGGTGAAAGAAGATGGCGTGCAGCCAGAATGGCCGGTCTGAAAAAAGTACCTGTAATTATCAGAGATTATGAGGAACAAAAAGTACTTGAAGTTGCATTAATTGAAAACATCCAGAGACAGAATTTAAATCCTATGGAAGAAGCAAAAGCTTATGAGAGACTAAATCAGGAATTTAATTTAACGCAGGATGAAATTGCAAAGAAAGTATCTAAGAGCAGAGTTGCCATTACGAATACTATGCGCCTTTTAAAACTGGATGAGAGAGTGCAGAAAATGGTAGAAGAAGAACTGATCAGCAGTGGTCATGCCAGATGTCTCCTTTCCTTAAGTCAAAATGATATGCAGTACGAAGCTGCAACCAAAATCATGGATATGGGATTAAGTGTTCGAGAAGCTGAAAGCTTAGTAAAAAGAATGGCAAATCCAGCAAAAAAAGAAGAAGTAAAACCAAATGAACATGAATATCTTTTCAAAGAAATAGAAGAGAATATGAAACAAAGATTTGGTACTAAAGTTCATATCAATGAAAAAAAGAATCATAAAGGAAAAATTGAAATCGAATATTATTCCCATGAAGATTTGGAGAGAATTATTGATATGCTTCAGTCTATATAAAATATAAGAGAAAAGAGGAATTACATGCTGACAAGTTCTATATTAACAGCATTACACGTAACACTTGATTATTTCATTGTGATCAACATCGGTGGCATGGTAATTTTACTTGTTCTTGCAATTGTATTACTTTATAAAAATCATGATTTAAACAAGAAATACAAACAGTTTATGACAGGAGAAAAGGGTTATAATCTGGAGAAGCTTGTGTTAGAGCACAAAGAACAGATTGAAAAAATAAATGAAGCCATTGCCGGCCATGATGATGATATTACAACAGTGAGTGCACATTTTTCAAAAATATATTCAAAAATTCATGTGTTAAAATATGATGCATTTCCTGATGTAGTAGGTAAATTAAGTTTTGTATTAGTACTTCTTGATATGCATAATACTGGTATTATTGTAAATAGTATAAGAAGTACAGAAGGAAACTATCTTTATTTAAAGGAAATCAAAAACGGCGAAAGTGAAATTGTACTTTGTAAAGAAGAAGTTCAAGCTTTAAAAGAGATAAAAGAGATGAGCGTATAATATAATTATTTACAAAGAACATCTTGAAATCCTTTATCTAATAGGATATATTTTAGGAAGGTCAAAATAATGCATGATTATTTACAGGCAATAGGTTTTGATCGCTATATGAAAAGAGCCGGCAAGGATGAATTGCTGATTAAAATTATAGAAACACCGGATGAGACAATGTATTATGAAACTCCAGGTGAGAACTGTATTGTTCAATATAATAAAGACTTTGGTGAAGCCTTTGGCATATCTTTAGTAGGTGAAATTGAAGACGACGGAGAATTCACATTGGAATATATTTATCCATATGTAAAAGGAAATAATATGTTTTTTCATGAAGAAATTCATGTTGAAAAATATTCAGACCGGAATGCATATGTAGGGGTATGTGACAATGTAAATGTGGGAGTTCCCCTTATTTTCTATATTCATAATTTTACTCACTATTTAAATATGAAGCATTTTAAAGAAATGTTTCCAAAAATAAATAATGTGATTTTGTCCGGATTATCCATTGATGGTATGATTATCTTAAATGTAGAAAAAGATGAGATACAAATTCAAAAAGAAAGAAGGAGCAATCACAATAGAAATCAATTAATAGAGGCTGCCAGAGAAGGCAATATGGAAGCGATTGAAATGCTGACACTGGACGATATGGATACTTATACTATGCTATCCAGACGTTCAAAAAAAGAAGATGTATTTACTATAGTTGACAGTTATCTGATTCCTTATGGAGTGGAGACAGATAAATATTCTGTTCTTGGTACAATACATGAAGTGAAAGAATTGAAAAATTCTGAAACAGGAAAAACAATCTATTATCTCGCTGTTGCATGCAACGATATTGAATTTGATATTTGTATTAATAAAGAAGATTTATTAGGGGAGCCTGTGAGAGGGAGAAGATTTAAAGGAGTCGTATGGCTCCAGGGAATGGTAGATTACTTGTAAATTACAATAATCTGTGAAGTTGAAAGAAATAAAATGTTTTATATAAAACATGCAGGAGGAAACAATCATGTTAGATATTAAATTTTTAAGAGAAAATCCGGAAGTGGTAAAACAGAATATCAGAAATAAATTCCAGGACGCAAAACTTCCTTTAGTTGATGAAGTGATTGAACTTGATCTTCGCAATAGAGCAATTAAACAGGAAGTTCAGGAACTTCGTGCAAGCCGTAACCAGATTTCCAAGCAGATTGGTATGTTAATGAAACAGGGCAAAAAAGAAGAAGCAGAAGAAACGAAAAAATTAGTAACTGCCAATGCACAGAGAGTAGAAGATTTAACAGCGGAAGAAAAAGAAGTAGAAGAAAAAATTAAAAAGATTATGATGACAATTCCTAACATCATCGATCCTTCTGTTCCGATTGGAAAAGATGACAGTGAAAACGTAGAATTGGAAAAATTCGGTGAACCGGTTGTTCCTGAATTTGATATTCCATATCACACAGAGATTATGGAAAAATTTAACGGTATCGATATGGAAGCTGCAGGTAAAGTAGCTGGTAACGGTTTCTACTATCTTATGGGAGATATCGCAAGAAT
>SVDY01000036.1 GCA_015057665.1 Lachnospiraceae bacterium
CATATTTCATGATTAAAAAATTCAATTTTGCAACTCCTGGACGTATGGGAAATTATATGGAGGACAGTGAGGAAGAAGGCGCAGAACAGGCAGGAAAAAAAGGCACTGGTAATTCTCAGGCTGAAAAGATTATTGCTTTACTTGGAGGCAGAGAAAATATTGTACTTGTAGATGCATGCATGACTCGTCTCCGTGTGACTGTAAAAGATGTGAGTCTTGTAAAAGAATTAGAAGACTGGAAAAAAGAAGGCGCTTTAGGTCTTGTAAAAAAGGATGACGGTATTCAGGCAATCTATGGACCAAAGGCGGATGTTTTAAAATCAGACATTAATGATATTTTATAATATTAGCAGAAGATGGAATTGCTTTTGCCATGCAGAGCGTACTTGAATTTCAAAAGCAGTTAAAAAGAGGGATAGAAATATGAAGTTACTTACTTGCAATACCCACAGTTTAGTGGAAGACAAATATGAAGAAAAATTGCAGGCATTTGTCGAACGCGTAGCCGAAGAGCAGTTCGATGTGATTGCTCTTCAGGAGGTAAACCAGACTCATGGGGGAGTTAAAGTTGAGATAGAGAATCCGGAATATCTGGTGACAGATGAAAATCCGGTGATTACTTCAGATAATCACGTATATAACGTTGTAAAAATGCTTGCTGACAAGGGGATTCACTATTACTTCACATGGACACCGATCAAGCTTGGGTATGACCGGTACGATGAGGGGATTGCAATCATGTCCCGAAAAAAGCCGGAAGAAGTAAAACATTTTTATATATCTAAGTCTGAGGAGTATGGAGACTGGCATTCCCGTAAGGTGATAGGGGTAAAAATAGAGGGATGCTGGTACTTCTCTATGCACATGGGATGGTGGCAGGAAGAGACGGAAAGATTTACAGATCAATGGGAAGAGTTTCTTGCCAATATCTCAGAAGATGATAAAATATATTTAATGGGCGATTTTAACAATCCGGCGCACGTAAGAGAAGAGGGCTATGATTTAGTTCTCAACAGCGGTTTTTACGATACATACCATCTTACAGGGCAAAAAGATGAGGGAGTTACTGTCGTAAAGGCGATTGACGGATGGCGTGATAAGGGGGCCTTTGCTAAACTGCGCATTGATTTTATTTTTAAGAATCATGACACAGAAGTGGAATCTTCACAGGTGATCTTTAATGGGGATAATGGTCCGGTGATTTCAGACCACTTTGGTGTTGTAATAAAAGATGAAGGAGTATAAATTATGAAAGAAATGCAGGTAAGGGGCAGCGGTATCCTGCTTCCGATTTTCTCACTGCCATCTAATTATGGAATTGGCACCATGGGAAGTGAAGCGAAACGTTTTGTTGACTTTTTGGAAAAGGCTGGACAGACATATTGGCAGATTCTGCCCGTAGGACAGACAAGTTATGGCGATTCACCATATCAGTCTTTCTCTGTATATGCCGGCAATCCATATTTTATTGATTTTGATCTTTTAAAAGAAGACGGGCTTTTAGAAGGCTATGAATACAGATATGGTTTCTGGGGAGAGAAAGTTGACAGTATTGATTATGCCCTTCTTTATAAGAAGAGATATGAAGTGTTAAAGACTGCTTTTGGCCGTTTTAATAGAGAGACGGAGGATTTCAAGGCATTCTTAGAAAAAGAGGGCGAATGGATTTATGATTACGGTCTGTTCATGAGTCTTAAGATGGCTCATGACGGCAAAGGCTGGTATGAATGGAGCGATGGTTTGCGCCTTCGTGAAGAGGCATCTTTAACAGAAGCCAGAGAGATGTATGAAGATCAGATTATGTTCTGGGCATTTCTTCAGTATGAATTCTACAAACAGTGGAATGATTTAAGAACTTATGCCAACGAGAAAGGCATTAAGATTATCGGCGATATTCCAATCTATGTGGCGTATGACAGTGTGGATGTCTGGTGCCATCCGGAATATTTTGAATTAGATGAAGAGAGAAGACAGGTGAATGTGGCGGGATGTCCGCCGGATGGATTCTCTGCAGACGGCCAGCTCTGGGGTAATCCTCTCTATAATTGGGATTACATGAAAGAAGAGAACTATGCATGGTGGGTAAAACGACTGACCAGTTCTCAGGTCCTTTATGATATTGTAAGAATTGACCACTTCAGAGGATTTGAGAGTTACTACTCCATTCCGGCAGAAGATGATCATGCAAAGAACGGTGTGTGGAGAAAAGGACCTGGAATCGGACTTTTTGAAGCGATCAGGGAGCAGATGGGTGAAGTGGAAGTTATCGCAGAAGACCTTGGATACCTTACACCGGAAGTTGAGGAGATGCTTGCAGCCAGCGGTTTCCCTGGAATGAAGCTTCTTCAGTTTGCATTTGATTCAAGAGAAGGCGGCAACTATCTTCCACATCACTACGTGAAGAACAGTGTGGCCTATATCGGTACGCATGACAATGACACAGCGCTTGGCTGGTTATATACAGCGGACTGGAACGATGTACAGTACATGAGAACTTATTTTGACTTTGATGAGCAGGGCTGGGATGACGGCGGCAAGAAGAAGCTTGTATGGCAGTTGATCCGCAAAGTTATGGCTACTGTATGCAATACAGCGATTATCAGTATGCAGGATTATCTTTGCTTAAACAGCGATGCCAGAACCAATACACCATCTACTCTTGGCGGTAACTGGACATGGAGAATGAAAAAAGATGGTATGTCTGATGAATTGGCAGCAGCGATTCTTCATATTACTAAATTATATCAACGATAAAAATATGCGGGGCGCTTTCCTAAAGCGTCCCGTTGTTGTTTCTAAGAATATAGTAGCATTATTTTCAGATGTTAAAACTGGATAGAATCCTTTCTTGTACCACAGACTAAATCTGTGGTACATTTTTTTATATATAGCTAATTTGTGAGAATATTATGCAGAAATATAAAAATATTGCATACAACAGATTTGGCTGATTGTTCGGGATGAATACTATTGTAAAGGAGGCATATGCATGCAGCACGGAAACCCATTATTAAAAAACGTGGATCAGGAGAACAAATTTATCACTATCGGAGAGATTATGCTTCGTCTTACACCGCCAAACTATGAAAAGATTCGTATGGCCAGTACTTTTGAAGCAAGCTACGGAGGAAGTGAAGCCAATATTGCTCTGGCTCTTGCCAACTTAAAAGTTGACAGTACATTCTTTACTGTTGTTCCGAATAACAGTATCGGAAAGAGTGCAGTAAGAATGCTTCGAAGCAATGATGTCCATTGTACTCCGGTTATTTTAAGTACAAAAGAAGAAACACCTACCCACAGACTGGGCAGTTATTATCTGGAAACCGGATATGGAATCCGTGCAAGTAAGGTTACTTATGATCGTAAACATAGTGCCATTACAGAATATGATTTTTCAGATTATGATTTAGAAGGGCTTTTAGAACAGTTTACATGGCTTCACTTAAGCGGTATCACACCTGCCCTTGCACCAAACTGCAGAAAACTTATCATGGATGCCTTAAAGATTGCAAAAGAGAAAGGACTTACCGTTAGTTTTGACGGAAACTTCAGAAGTAAGCTTTGGACATGGGAAGAAGCCCGTGATTTCTGTACGGAATGTCTTCCTTATATAGATGTGCTCATGGGAATCGAGCCTTATCATCTCTGGAAAGATGAGAACGATCACAGTAAAGGGGACTGGAAAGACGGCGTTCCGCTTCAGCCAAGTTATGAGCAGCAGGATGAGATCTTCCAGCAGTTTATTGAAAGATATCCGAATATTAAATGCATTGCCCGTCACGTAAGATATGCCCATAGCGGAAGTGAGAACAGCTTAAAGGCATTTATGTGGTACGGCGGACATACTTATGAAAGTAAGCTTTTTACATTTAATATCCTTGACCGAGTGGGCGGTGGTGATGCATTTGCCAGCGGTTTGATCTATGCTATGATGCATAATTATAAGCCGATGGATATTGTAAACTTTGCAGTAGCCAGCAGTGTAATTAAGCATACGATCCGTGGGGATGCCAATATTACGGATGATGTTTCCACGATCCGTAATCTGATGAATATGAATTATGATATTAAGAGATAGAAACTTTTAAATTAGAATAATGCGTTTTTTTGCCGGCAGGAAACTGCCGGCTTTTTGTGTCAGCGACGAGCCAAAGTCCGAGCTTGCTCGAGACCTTGGCGACCGCTTACAATCCCGGAATGCGCCTTCTGGCGCTTCCGGTGATTGGCGATAGAAGTTAGATTATATGATGGTTTGAAACTTGACTATAGTTATAAAAGAAAATATAATTTTAGTATATTATTTATCATTTTATAAGGAGGAATGAAAATGAGAAAAGCAAAACGTTTCTTAAGTCTGGTGCTTGCCTTTATTCTGATCTTTGCCAATATATCTATGAATGTATTTGCGGAAGACACAGAAGCAGCGGAGTATGGTCAGATTGTTCTTAAGCCGGCGGAAGGCACCAGCGTTTTGACGCCGGATGGTAAACCCTTGGAAAGTGTTCTTGTAACGTTAGAAGGGAAAGAAGGTTACTGGTATAAAGTAGGAGAGCGACTGGAATTCGTGTTTGAAGTTCAAGCCGGATATCTGAAGATGTTTGAAAGCTTTGACAATGCAAATGGCGGCGGAGTTAACTATGACGAAGATAAAGAAGTTTATTACGGTGTGGTTGCGGCAGGAGAAAATGTGATTCAGACCTGGTCTTCTGTAGACGAAGATTATGTTGGTAAAAATGCGGTATCTTCTCAGGACGATTGGCAGGAAGTATTATTCAGCAATGTGGGATTCTCTTCCGTAGTAGGCAATGACTATGCTGATGAACGTTATTTTTCAAAGGATGAAACCGTGCCGGAAGGTACTATTTACTGGTTCCTCAACATGACACAGGAAATCTGGGACTGTGGCGATGAGAATGGAAACATCAGTACAACATACGAACATTACATGGCAATTGCAGATGCATATTTTGTAAATGCACCGGAGATGAAAGATTATCTTGAAAGCCGTGGAATGATGACAGAAGACGGAGATGTTAAATACTTTGCAGGTGGTCTGGGTGATGCATGGGCATGGAATCTCTGCGATACAGAAGTGGTTGAAAACGGTTATAAGTTAAAAGGCATTTTCTGTCAGGGTCCGGTAGAAGAAACAGAAGGACTTACAGAATATGTGGATTACTATGGAGGCCTTTTTATTGATTCCGCTGTAGAACTTACAGTAGTGGATGATGCAGAACACGGGTGGATGATTGAGTCCTATGCACCTATTGATTATTATAAAGTAGAAGATTACGAAAATATGGGCGAAGTCCTTTATGTATATAATGAAGAGACCGACAGCTTTTCCGATATTTACTATCTGATCAGTATCAGCCAGCCGGAAGCAGATGTAAAGGTTGTATTAGAAGAAGGTACATACAAGGTTATCGATGGAATGTACTGCTATTCAGAAGATATGGAAGTAAAATGGGAAGCTGTGTGCAGTGAAGGTTATACTTGCCAGGTGAAAGTAGAGAGAACGGTAAATGGAGAAGTCCAGTCAGGTATTGCAGCTACAAATGGAATTATATATGGAGGAGGGAGTGTAGTTCTTGAACCAAATCCAATTCCGTTATTTACAATTGATGCCCAGCATGCAGAGGTAGAAGTTCTGAAGGGGCTTGTAGACATGGAAGATGGTACTTATGCTTATATGAAAGAGGCAGAAGTAGAACTTAGAATTACACCGAACCAGGGTTACGAAATCAAAGAAGTTGCAGCATTTCTCTTTGATAATTATGTAGTATTTGCAGTTTACAATGCTGAAACAGATACCTGGACAGTTACTCCTGAATATCTTCCAAGTACAATTCGTGTTACAACAGAGGAAATCAAAGAAGATATAGTCGTTCTTCCAAGTAATCCGGAAAGTGCAGAAAATGTTACTGTTCAGGTGTCCGGAGAAGACGCAGCGAAGGTAGAAAATCTTTCTTTATTTGTGGAAGAGCTTGCTCCTGAAGTGAAAGAAGAAGCGGAAGCAGTCATTATTAAAAATCTTGGATCTCAGGCAGAGGAAATTAAGCTTTTAGATATTTTCTTCGCAAACGAAAATGGAGAAGAAACAAAAGTGGAAGCAACAATGGTTGTCACTGTTCCTGTTCCGGAAGGATGGGATGCTGCAAATGTAGCAGTATATTATGTGAATTCTGAAACCGGTGAGATGACAGATATGGAAGCTGTGGTAAGTGAAGATGGCAAGACAGTATCCTTTACTACAACTCATTTCAGTCATTATGCATTAGTTCAGAGAGGAACTGGAGAGACAGAACCTACAGTATTACCGGGAGATGCCAATGGTGATGGAAAAGTAAATTCCAGAGATGCAGTGGCGATTCTCCGCCATATTATTAAACTTCCGAATGAAAAATTCGATGATGCTGCTGCTGACATAAACGGTAACGGCAGAGTGGATAGCAGAGATGCTGTTCAGATTCTTAGAAAGTTAATAGGCTTAAATTAAAAAAACAAAGTCCAAGGGGAGCAGAAGCTCCCCTTTTTTGTTACCCTAAATGCAGAGAAGGCTGTGGAAGGAGGCTGGGATAATGAATATGCAGATTCACCATTTTGAGAAAAAAGGCAGAGAGAAAAGAGAATGCGATGACGTCTTTTATATGGTGCATACGAAAGGGAAAAGTATGTTTCTTCTGGCAGATGGGGTAACGGACGGCAGGTTTAGCAAAGAAGGCATCTATTCCATTGCGGAGTGTCTGGGCAGTCTGCTGTTTCATACCGGCATCTGGACAGAAGAGTCATTGAAAGGAACAGTCAGCCGTATGGTACAAAATACCATAGGGGAGCTGGCCCGTAAGAATCAATGCGACAGGAAGGAATTTGCTTCCACGCTTCTGATTGTTTTTATGACAGAAGAGGAAGAAGAGATATGGATTCTTCATCTTGGGGATGGTGCATTATTTCATTTGGATGAAGAGGGAAATATATCCATTCTTTCTTATCCCCATTATGGGATTTTGAAGCAGTATACATACACAACTGCCAGTAAAAAACTGTATCATCTGCTCCGGGTGAGTAAAAAACAGGCGGACGGATGGATTTTTGGAATGACAGATGGAATGATGAATGAAATTATGGAGGATGCAGATACAGTAAAGCCTGAGTATGCTATAATGATAAGAAACAAGGACTGGAACAATCTAAAGAGAAGTATCCACGGAAAAGCATTGGGGGATGACGCTTCCTTTTTTGCCATTGCGTCAGACTGTCATGAACAAATATATCAGATGTGGGATGACTTCCGCGTCAAACCTCGTGAGCGAGACTTCACTGAAAGTGAGATAAAAAAGGAGAGGGAAACAGATGGATAGAACATTGTTATGGAGGCAGAATTCCGGGAAGGAAGGTCAGTCTGTGACACAGATAATTGACAGCGAACTGGAAAGCTTATTCAGGGACTTTGCTGACAAGGAGATTGAGAATGTGCTGAGTCTGGAAGACAAAGAAAAACTCACAGACTTTTTTCTGACCCATTCTATGAAGACCCCTTCCTTTGGGGATTATATTCATATGTATATATTCGAGACAACGGATCTTAAGAAGCGATGGGAGAATTATACGGACGTAAGCGCAGGTGTATATTACGATGAATATATTCTGCCATCTTTTCGGAATCGCCTTGGGAAAGCCCGTGCATCTTTGAATCCGGACTCTAAGGAAAGCCTTGGCACAAAGAAGGGGCTTTTGAACGGTACGAAGCAGCCGGTCCGGGGAGATGTATTTTTGTTTGCTTTTGGTCTTGGTATGGATGTGGACACGGTTACCCTGATTCTTAAGAAATGTCTCCTGGAAGATGATTTTGACATGAAGAACTATAAGGAAGTAATTTATTACTGGTGTCTGAAAGAACATTTGCCCTATACGGCCATGCTTCGATGGATGAAGTATTATGAAGAACTGGAGATGAATAGAGAAGGGGTAAGATCAGAAATTGATATGCTCAGAAAGCAGGATACCTTATTGCTTTCCAATCGAATAAAACAGACGCTGACTGGTGAGGCGGCTTTCAAAAAGTACCTTTTGACTCTCAAATCCGCCGACAAAGAATATCTTTGTAAGAAAAGCGCCAAGAGGGCATTAAAAGAGCTGTTCCGAGGCTTTCCGAAAGCTCTGGAAGAGGAAGCGGAAATTGATAAGACAGGCATGACGGAGAAAGAAATTCTTGATGAGGACCACAATTATGCTGCCGATCTGAATATCGAGAAACGCATTAAGGTCTTGAATCAGCTTAGGAAGAACAGTCTTAAGAAAAACGAAGAAACATTGCTGCCAGAGGAAATTCTTATCGAGGTCTTTAAAAATCTGTCATTTACGAAGAAAAGTATGAACAATCGTTTTTATAACACAACACCGGTGGGAAGAATGGAACTTCTGACTGCCGAATTCATCGTATATATGGTGGGGATTTTGGATGACGAGAAAGAGCAGCAGCGTTTTGAAACAGGCAATGACAGTGTGACTTTTACAAACCGTCAGGCAAGCTGGATCGATTTTTCCGAGATTGCGACAAATACATTAAAAGATGTGGGAATGCAGGGATTCTATGTAAGAAATCTATACGATCTGTTTCTTGTGTACTGCATTCTTCATAAAGATCCTTTTGCCTATTTCATGGCCAGCTGGGAGAAGGGGGAGAGATTACGTGGACAATAGAAAGACTCTGATTGATTGTAATATTTTGTCTCTCGTTCTAGGCGAAACGCCGTTTTATCTGGATGCAGAGGAGCCGGTAGGAAGGGGCGGTACCTGTCTGGTATATTATGCACTGAAGATGGATCGTCAGGGAATTCCAAGAAAGGTAATTTTAAAAGAATTCTATCCTCTATTGAATGGCCTCTATGAAGGAGAGCTGATTCGAAATGCAGACGGCAGTCTGACGGTGCCGGAGACAGTAAAAGAATCGGAAATTTACCAGGTAAAAGAAAAACGTTTTCGGGAATCCTATGAAGTGTTCAAACATTTCTATAACGAAGGAATATCAAACAACTATGTGCTTCAGGGCCAGGAGTTTTATGAGGAAAAAGAGAAAGGTACGTGCTATCTGGTTGTTGATTATAGCGAGTCCTTAAGCCTTTATAAATATATCCAGACAAACCCCGGCTTATATGATTTCTTAGGTTATGTTCATAAGCTGGCAAAAGCAGCAGGAAAGCTGCATCAAATGGGCTATGTACATTATGATATCAAACCGGACAATGTTCTCGTTTTTGAAGATGGATATGTGAAATTTATGGACATGGATTCTGTTATAAAAAAAGAGGATTTTCTGCAGGAACGAAAGGATATCTATCTCTCTGTTTCCGATGGCTATACGGCTCCTGAGGTAATGGATTATGATGGCAGCAATTTTTCCGAACGGCTCCGATTTGTGAAACGAGGAGAGACAGCAGATCTGTATTCCATCGGGGCGGTTCTTTATGCATATCTATATGGTCAGCCGCTTACACTTATGGATGAACAGACAGGAGTGATGGACCGAAGCAAAAGGAATCGTTATCTGACAGAACGGATCTATGAGAAAGATCTGGAAGAAGTGATACGGGAAAAATACGAGGCTTGTCCGCGAAAGGCAGTCAGGCTGATCCGTAATCTGCTGCGCGTTACTTTGACCACATTGAGCGGGGAACGAATCGGAAGTGCAGAATTGCTCGCAATGAAAATAGAGGAGATTCTACCTCTGGTGAAACCTGGCAAGGTTATGTTGTTTGATAATTTTGTGCCCAATCAGGAAGCTGTTTTTGGCCGGGAACAGAAGTTGGAAGAGCTAAGCTGCGTACTTCTATCCGGCCGGGAAAAAGGAGGCGGCAGAATCGTCTGTGTGACAGGAATCGGCGGTATTGGGAAGAGTACGCTGGCCCGTGAATATGCTTTTCGATATGAGGATCATTATGACATGATTATTGAGGTCGCCGCTTCCAGTGCCTTGGATGTAATCGGGAGAATCGAACTTCTGAACTGGAAAGACGAAGGAGAGTATGCTGCCCATAAGGCAGAGGAAAGAGACGGCAATGCAGATTTCCTGATGGAAAAGAAGAAGCGGATAAAAGCATGTATGAAGGAGCAGAAGACGCTGCTTATAGTACATGATTATAATGTATCAGAAGATCCGGAGTTTGGATGGTTCCGTGAGCTTGGCTGTCATATTATTTTGACGAGCAGAAATGACTGGTGTGGAAGTGGCATTCCATGTGTGCTACTTAAATCAGAGCATCTGGCTCCGGATCATCAAAAAACAGCTGCTAAAGACATATTTCTCCACTATTATTGTCAAAATGCCAGAGAGAGCGGTGACAAGGCGTGGCTGGAGGAACTGTATCACAGTATGGAGAAAGAGAAAAACGGACTTGACCGGCTTCTTTCCATTCTGGAATATCATCCTCTTTTAATAAAACTGACGGCAAAACAGATGGCATATTTTCCAGGAGATGAATTAAAACCGTCACATGTGCTTGGTGACAGCCGGCTTCTGACTCTTGATAAAAGAGATATGGTGGATTTTCAAAATGCCAGAGATGATGCGATGGCACAGAAGAATGCCTACGGACATCTAAAATGGATCTATGAAGGAGCACTTCACTGGAACCATCTGTCCGAACAGGAAAGAGAAGCTTTGAAATATATGACCCTGATTCCTTTCGAATATGGAATTAGCTGTTCGCGATTTGAAAAATGGACCGGTTTGGATCCGGTCTGGCTTGAAAAACTGAGGAGGAAGGGATGGATCGAATTCTGGGCTGGAAGAACGGATCCACTTTTAGATTCCCAACTAACGAAGGAGAAACAAAGAGGTGTCTATACACTGCCAATGGTAGTAGGCGAGGTTATAACCGGTGAAGAGGGCAGGCTGGCTAGAGAAGAACTTGGGACTTATTACTCTTACATAATGAGGAATATAAACGGGTATCCGTCTTATGAAAGCAGAAATGCCCATGCTGCACATCAGGAAAGGCTGATATATCGGCTGGAAGAAGAGGAGAACATGGAGTATGCGGCTTTTCTGGAGCAACTGGCTTATTCCATCTATGTGACCGATGGCAGTTATTCCGGTGGAAAGAAATGTATCCATTATTATGAAAAACTCTTTGAACTATATCACAAGTTAGAAGGTATGCATGGAAAACACGGTGTGGTTACCTGTAATAATCTGGCGGCTCTTTATTATGAAATGAGAGATCTTCCAAAAACAGAGTTTTATATCCGAATAGCCATGGGAGCAATCGGAGGTCATGAGAACTTTGAGGATAAAGATATTCTGATTCGTACTATGCTGAACTTGAGCAGTGTTTATATGGAAACGGGAGATCTGACGAAAGCCCATGAATGGATAGAAGAGGCATTGGAACAACTGGAACAGGTGAAGGACCTTGCAGGAGACAAAAAGGACAGACTTCTGGCTTTTTGTTATTATCAGACCGGATATGCACACTATGTAAAAGGAAACTGGGCAGAAGCGGAAAACTATCTTGCAGATGCCTCACATCTTGCATATAAACAGAAAGACTATGTATTCTATGCAAGATGTATGGAGTATCTGGCAAAGGTGCAGCGAGATATTCGTGACGATGATCTCAGCATCCGCTGTTTTTTAGTGGCGCTGGATGTCCGCCGGAAAATACTGGGAGAAGGACACGAAGCGACAGATAAGACAAAGAAGGAACTTGCATTGGTATGTTTGAAGGCGGAGCGCAAAGAGGAGGCCTATGACTTGTGTCCGGATTTGAAAAATTACGGCCATGCAGAAATGATAAAAGACAGAGATTTTTATGTCAGTGAGACTACCAGGTATTTGAAAGAAGGGCTGGTTGCTATCGGTCTGCTTCAGGCAGAGAAAGCATTGGAGCTGGAGGAGTTCTTTATGACACCGAAAGAACTGATAGAAGAATATAGAACCATTGGCAATCTGTTTAAACATTATGGGTATGATGGAAGGGCAGATTTATATTACACACTGATGAAACAGATGGAAGAGAGGGTTGAAAGGAAGTAAGGGGCTATAGGCTGTGCTAGGATAAGGTAACAGATAAATTCATCATAAAGATGAAGCATATTAGGAGGTAACATATGAGCCGAGAAATTATCTATACAACTATGGAAATCCTGCCAGGCAGAACTTTAGCCAATAACCTGATGAATATACCAGGTGCAGAAGTGTTTGAAAAAGAGTGTAAGAAATATGGTTTTTCTTTTGCTCACTTTGAAGATATGGAACGTGACCCTGCCCTTGGAAACGGCGGCCTTGGACGTCTGGCTGCATGTATGGCAGAATCTGCGGCAACAAAGAAAATTCCAATGAAAGTAAGCGTACTTCGTTTCCGTGACGGATTCTTCCGTCAGGAGGTGGAAGATGGTTATCAAAAAGAAATGCCGGACCGATGGTTTGGACCGGACGGCACATATCCGTTGGAAAAGAAACAGGAGTGGTTGAAGCAGAAGGTAACTTATCATGACAATGGCATGAAGGCAACTGTGACCATGGTGCCTTATGATGTACCTGTCATTGGTTATGGAGGATATTGCAATTATATCCGTATGTGGGGTGTTGATGGTGTAGAAGCCGAGTGCGGAGAAGGAAAAAAGGCAATGTATTATGATATTGACAGCAAGCTTTATCCGGACGACAGCAATGCCTATGGGGAAAAACTCCGCTTATTGCAGGAATATGCCTTAAGTTCCGCGACAGTAGGTTCTGTCATTGACTGTTGCAAAGAAAATGGATGGGACTTAAAAAGTCTTCCGAAGCATTATTGCATTCATATTAATGATACCCATGCGGCTTTGATGATTCCTGAGCTTATGCGCCGTCTGATGGAAGATTATCATTTCATCGAAAAAGATGCATGGAAAGTTGTAAAACATACCTTTGTATATACCAATCATACTATTTTGGCAGAAGCCTTAAAAAGATGGCCGATCTGGCTGATGGAGAGTGTGATTCCGCATGTATACAAGGTGATTGACCACATGCATCATGGTTTTAGCAAAATGCTGGCTGAAGATTACAAAGGGAAAGAATTTGAAACCAAGCTTAAAAACATGGCCATTCTATACGACGGTGAGGTGCACATGGCACGTCTTGCTATCTGGGGTGCTTATTCCGTCAACGGTGTGGCCCAGATTCATACGAATATTCTCTGTGAAAGAGAGCTGCGTGATTTCTATGAATATATGCCGGATAAATTCGTCAATGTGACAAATGGTGTCACACAGAGAAAATGGCTCTATCATGCAAATCCTGAACTTTCCGCCTTTTTGACGAAATATACCGGAGACAATGAGTGGATAAAAGATTTGTCAAAAATCAAAAAAATAGAGAACTATGCAGCAGATCCGTCTGTTCAAAAAGAGTTTCTGGACGTTAAAAAGACCAATAAAGAGCGTCTGTTTGAACTGATGGATGCAGAGGTAAGAAGAAACGTGGATGCAGGATGGATGGTTGACACCCATGTGAAGCGTTTTCATGAATATAAAAGACAGCAGATGAATTGCCTTAAAATCGCTTACCTGTATCTTAAGCTGAAAGACAATCCTAAGATGGAGTTTGCGCCAACTGTTTTTTTATTTGCAGGCAAGGCTGCCCCGGCTTATAAACAGGCCAAATGTGTCATAAAGCTGGTACATCAGTTAAAAGATATGATTAATCATGACCCTGATGTGAATCAGAAAATGAGAGTAGAATTTATTAAAGATTTTAACGTGTCTAAAGCAGAAATCATCTATGCAGGTTCTGATTTGTCAGAGCAGATTTCTACAGCAAGTAAAGAGGCCAGTGGTACTGGCAACATGAAGTTTATGATGAACGGTGCTTTGACTATCGGTACTTTAGATGGTGCCAATGTGGAAATCTGTGAGGCGGTTGGCAGCACCAATATGTATCTCTTTGGAATGACCGCAGCTCAGGTCATGAGACTGGAAGCCAACACAGGAAAATATCGTCCGATGGAAGAATTGAATCAGGATCCTTATGTCAAAAAAGCTGTTTTCCTGCTGGATCGTTTGCAGCCTAAAATTACAGAAGAATGGTTCTATGGGGTAAATACCAATCCGGCAGACAGATTCTTTGTGCTGAAGGATTTTGCTGGTTATGTAAATGCTTTTTTAGAAAGCAATAAAGAATATCAGAACAAAGCATTGTGGGCAGAAAAATGCATTCGAAATATTGCCTGCTCCGGCGGCTTTTCTTCTGACCGTATGGTGGATGATTATTGTAAGAAAGTCTGGTTCGTGTAAGATAAGATCCCGCCCTCAGGGCGGGATTGTACGTATCAAAAAGGAGATATCATTATGGCAAGAAATTATCTAAAAAAAGATCTTGGTGAGGGCTATTATCTGCAGTATTGGGAAAAATCCAACGGCATTGGCGGCTATCATCCAGTCGGCATGAATCTCTATAAGGAAGATGTATTGATCAATGAAATTACAGATAAATGGGGATATTTTCTTGAATTCCCAGGGACGCTTCCAGGATCATGGAAGTCAAAACTGGCTGGCGGCTTTGAAGAGGCTATGAATTTTGTTTTTTCAGCTGGTAAAATGGAAGAAGGAAGATTTCGGCTCGGATGGATGGTTCAGCCGGATGGACGCTATTATGCGGACGAAGATGGATTTGGTGAAGAACCGGATGAGGAAATCTGGCTGTACGCATATGTTAGTAAAGAAGGCAGGTTTTTGACTGATTTTGCAGAAAACGTGGAAGAACTCTGATTGCGACAAAAAATTGATAAATAAAACCAGACGATGGAAATAATAAATCCGTCGTCTTTTTTCTTGCACCATTCGACGATTTCTACTAAAATAAAAAAACCAATCGAAATAAAAAGCGAAGATAGAGATGTGAAAACAGTGAAAGAAATAATTGAGGAGGAACTGACATGGAACGTGACGACATCATCATCCGTAAAGGGATTGTACATATATTAGATTTTTTTAAAGGATACTTAGGGCTGTCTTCCAGTCTTTTGGAACATGGGCCGGAACTCAATGATTATATCAGAGGCCATATTTATAAACTCATGTCCTCTGACGACATGAAAAAATGCAGATTCAACGAAGAGAACTCGCCGGTCTATTCTATGCTAGAGACCTTTGATGAGGATTCGGATGAGGACTTTATTGCTGTCAGCAGTAAGGTGGCTGAGATAATTTTTGACGTGATGTGTGACAGCGGGGAGATTCCTTCTGCTGATTTTGTTATGGCTAGTTTCCAGGTGGAAAGTACCATTCATCTGGCATTCTTGAAAATGAATTATAAAGAAAACTTTATTCATAGACAGTCAGAAGAGAATCAGAACGATCTGGTGCTTCAGAGAATTACCCTTCCTTCCGACAGCAGCAGGCTTTCAGAAGCAGTCATTGTTAACTTAAAAACCATGGAAGTGCGCATGATTGAGAAAAAATATGAAGTGCGGGGAGAGAAAGTGAATTACTTGTCCGAGCAGGTATTTTACTGTCATACAGATCTTCCATCAAAGAAGAAACTAAATATTCTTACAAAGGCTATTCAGGACATCAATAACAAATTTGATCAAGTAGATTTTGAGACAAAGATGGATGCCAAGAGTATACTGCAGCAGGAATTTGTAGAGAAGCAGGAATTTAATGTAGAAGAAATTGGTGACAGAATTTTTGGCAATCATCCGGCGATGAAACAGGAATACGACGAGGTATTAGAACGCTACGACATGCAGTTTGATAAGTTTAAAGTAGCCAATGAAAATACCGTGAAGAAACTGGAGAAACAGATTATTGTCACGGACAGGGGAATTGAGATTAAGATTCCTATGGAAGAGTATAATACGAAGACAAATGTGGAAGTAATAGAAGAACCGGGCGGAAGAAAGACCATTGTGATTAAGAATATTGAAAATCTTATGTTAAAGTAAATTCGGAACAAAACCGGATGACGAAATTGGAAATTCGGGACTGATTCAGGAGAAAAGCTTTGTTTTCTCTATAAAAACAGGCATTTCCCTTGTTTTCTATGCTTGAATTCTTTAATGAAGTATAGTACTATATTATGTATGATTTTTTAGCAGATGTGCAGCAGGGCATCTCAATGCACAGATCTCAATGAATAGATAGAAGAGAAAGGAGCTTTCATTATGGAATTAACAGCAATCAAAGAATTATTCAGAAATAAGGAAGCTTACGCAAATCAGGAAATCACAGTAGGCGGATGGGTAAGAAGCAACCGTGCTTCCAAAGCGTTTGGTTTCCTTGTAGTAAATGACGGAACATTTTTCGAACCACTTCAGGTGGTATATGGTGATAAATTAGAAAACTTCGCTGAGCTCGGCAAGATTAACGTAGGTGCAGCAGTTATCGTTAAAGGTACATTAGTGCCAACACCACAGGCAAAACAGCCATTCGAAATCCAAGCAGAAGAAGTTGTAATTGAAGGTCCTTCCGCTCCGGATTACCCATTACAGAAAAAGAGACATTCCTTTGAATACTTAAGAACCATCTCCCACTTACGTCCTAGAACAAACACATTCCAGGCTGTATTCCGTGTACGTTCTTTAGCAGCATACGCAATCCACAAATTCTTCCAGGAAAGAGGATTTGTATACGTTAACACACCACTTATTACAGGAAGCGACTGTGAAGGTGCAGGCGAGATGTTCCAGGTAACAACACTTGACCTTACCAACGTTCCTATGACAGAAGACGGTAAAGTTGATTTCACACAGGATTTCTTCAACAAACCTACAAACCTTACTGTAAGCGGACAGTTAAACGGTGAGACATATGCTATGGCATTTAAGAACATCTACACATTCGGACCAACATTCCGTGCAGAGAACTCAAACACAACAAGACATGCGGCTGAGTTCTGGATGATCGAGCCTGAAATTGCATTTGCAGACTTAAAAGACGACATGATCCTTGCAGAAAACATGTTAAAATACGTCATCAACTACGTTCTTGAAAATGCACCGGAAGAGATGGCATTCTTCAACCAGTTCGTAGACAAAGGTCTTATCGAAAGATTAAAACACGTTGCAAACTCAGATTTCGGCCATGTAACATACACAGAAGCCATTGAAATCTTAGAAAAACACAACGACGAATTCGAATATAAAGTACATTGGGGTTCTGACCTTCAGACAGAACACGAACGTTACTTAACAGAAGTCGAATTCAAACGTCCTGTATTCGTAACAGATTATCCAAAGGAAATCAAAGCATTCTACATGAAATTAAATGAAGACGGCAAGACAGT
>SVDY01000073.1 GCA_015057665.1 Lachnospiraceae bacterium
TCTGGAATGACGGTATCATTTACATAAGTCTGACTGTAAAACACCTGCCCGGCACAAACTCCGGCACCTGCTAGTAAAAAAAGAGTTAGTAAAGTCGCAACAACTTTTGAGAACTTTCTCACTGGTCTGGACTGTTCATTTAATTGATCAAATACCATATTTTTCATCTTTTCAGAAAATGTGACAGCTGAAAGTTCTGTATCAATTCGTTCTTTTATGCTCATAATAGTTCCTCCTTTAAGATATCTTTTATTTTTTTACGCGCCCGACTTAGTCTCTTCATCGCAGCACTTTCAGATTTTCCTATAATGGAACTCATCTCTTTTAAAGATAGTTCTTCATAATAGTACAAAAGTATAATTTCTCTATCTAAAATAGGAAGTTTCATAATCGCAGACGATATCGCATCCTTTAATATAATCTCATCTATTTGATTTTTCTTATCGGCAAAATCCGGATGGTCCTCTATATTAGCAAAATCAAATCGAAACCAGCGGGTTCTCATTATATTTTTACAACAGTTCAATGCTATTTTAATGAGCCATGTTTTCTCACTGGATTTATGGACAAAAGAATCATATGCGCGGACTGCCCTTAAAAAAGTTTCCTGTGCAGCATCTTCTGCAAGATGGTAATCTTTCAGATAGAGATAACACATGCGAAAAATTGTGTTGCCATATTCATTTATCAATCGATTGCAAAGTTTGTTTGCCGGCATGTCTTTCACCTCCTCTACTCATATAGACACAGCGAAATCAGGAAATAGGACAAAAAATCAAAAAAAGAACAGCTCAGATAATTCCGAACTGTTCTATTTAAGTCTACTACGTATGAATTGGTGCGGGATTTGCGTCAAATATTATTTGCCTTCATAAGAAATCACGCAGTCAACGTCATATCCTTTTAATTTTTCTCTTCCATTGAGACCTTTTAATTCCATGAGGAAAAGTGCTTTTACAACAATACCGCCAAGGCTTTCAATTAACTTGATTGCTGCTTCTGCTGTACCGCCTGTGGCAAGAAGATCATCCACGAATACCACTCTCTGTCCAGGCTTAATGGAATCTTTATGGATTTCAATAGCAGCTGTGCCGTATTCTAATTCATATTCTGCCTTTACTGTTTCTCTAGGAAGTTTACCGGCTTTACGAACCGGGATAAAGTTCTTGCCTTTGTTGTATGCAAGAGGCATGCCGAAGATAAATCCTCTGGATTCTGCACCTGCGATTGTTTCAAATTCTACGTCTTTTAAACGAAGCATTAATTCGTGAATAGAAAGCTTTAATCCTTCTGCACTTTCAAGAATGGATGTAACATCGCGGAACATAACGCCTTCTTCAGGGAAATTTGGAATTGTTACTACATAGTTTTCTAATTTTTTCATACTTGCACCTTCCTGCCTGGTAATCATTTTCTCTATTCGTTTATGTTATCTTTATTTTAAACAGAAATGTTCGATTGCTTTTGCAACTCCATCCTGCTCATTGCTCACTGTAATATAATCTGCCGCTTCTTTCATCATATCAAGTCCGTTCTCCATGGCAACACCAATGCCGCTCATAGAAATCATCTCTATGTCGTTGCTTCCGTCGCCACAGCTCATAACCTGCTCTCTCCCATATCCAAACTTTTTCGCAAAACCTAACAAGGCTGTACCCTTATTGCAATCTACGGCATTAATCTCTATATTATTATAAAGAGAACTGGTCACTTTTACAAAGGGAAGTTTATGAAGCGCTTCCATAACGTCCAGACGCTTCTGTGGATCAGCAAAGAACATGTTAAACTTTTCAATCTTGCATCTGCCTTCCATTACATATTCCCGAAGACTTGGGATAGGCGTTCTGGTCTGAACATACATCTTCATCATCTCCGGTTCAATCTTATAATCTTCCAGATGATGATAAAAGCGTTCATCTGCATAGCCACGGCCATCAATATATGCATCATAGATGGTATCATAATTTTCCATAATATCAATCATCTTTATGGCATCTTCATAAGGTATACGACAGGAATATAACTCTTCTCCCGTCTCAAGATCAAGTACAGAGGCTCCATTAGCACAGATTCCATATCGGACTCCGTCCATCTTGCGGACACATTCCGGAATGCCAATCTTTGCCCGTCCCGTGGCCGGAAGAATGTGGATTCCCTGATCCATCGCTTTTCTTAAAACAGATTCCGTATATTCGGAAATCGTCTTATCATCTCTTAAAAGAGTACCGTCCATATCCAGACCGATGACTTTTATATCGTGCTTTTCCACTATTCTAAACTCCTTATTTACTGATAATTTTGGATGATCAGCTGTAATGACTTTGTCCCTCGGAACTCATTCACATCGGGATAATAGGTAAAGGACAGACGGACAGAATTTTTCCGTCCCTGATACATATATTTTATCTCATTTTCAGGGAAATGAGAAGATAGATATTGATTAAAATCATCCATATTTCCGAAATATATTGCATCCATCTCATAGCCTTGTTCATCTGCCACACGCATTTTTAATACGTTTCTTCTAACACCAAGGATTCGTGCACTTAACACAGACAGATTTTTCTGGGCAAATAAAGGTTTTGGATTGGCGCAGCCAAAAGGTTCCAGAATTTTTAACTGCTCCACCAGATTCTCTGTAATATAAGAAACAGGCATTGGAACGTCAATGGAAATCTTAGCAACCAGATCAGAATCTTTCAATGTAGTCAGCTCGTTTAATTTCTCACGGAATGGCATCAGATTCTCTTTTGGAATGGACAATCCTGCAGCCATTGGATGTCCGCCAAATTTACTCATCAGGTCTTTGGCACGGCTCATCTCTTCAAACATGGAATATGCCTCAATAGACCTTCCGGAACCTTTTAATCCCCCGTCTTCGCTGTCAGTGAGTACAAAAACCGGTTTATTGTATTTTTCCCGGATTCGTCCGGCAATAATTCCTGCAAGACTTTCATGACAATCCGGAAGATATACAACTAAAATCTTATCCTGATTTAAGTCACTGTTCTCGATTTCATAGATAGCCCGTTCCACGCCTGAGACAGTCATATTTTTACGTTCTTCATTCAAATCTTTCAGTTCAAGGGCCATTTTTAAAGCCCGTTCTCTGTCATTGCTTAATAATAAAGATAGTGCCATCTCCGCCGATTTTAATCTGCCGGAAGCATTGATACAAGGACCAATAATAAATCCCAGATGATAAGAAGATATCTGTTTGTTCTCCATCTCTGTGGCAGATATCAGGGCATTAAGTCCAATATGAGAGGTCTGACTCAGTCTTTTCAGACCTTCTTTTACAATGATTCGATTCTCTCCCGTCAGGCTTACCACATCGCATACAGTGGCTATGGCTGCAAATTCGATAAATTCATGCCAGGCATCCTTTGGTTTGGAAAAACGTTCGTATAAATGGATTATTAGTTTTAATGCCACAACAGCCCCGCACAGTGTTTTGTATGGATAAGAACAATCCGGCTGTTTTGGATTCACAACTGCATCTGCCGGAGGGAGGATATAATGCTTCTCCCCATTTTCCTCTTCATAAGGAACATCGTGATGATCTGTTACGACAATAGTCAGTCCCAGTTCTTTTCCATAGGCAATCTGAGAAGAGGCTGCAATTCCGTTGTCACAAGTAAGAATCGTGTCCACTCCATCCTCATAAGCCTGACGGATCAGATTTTCATTAATTCCGTAACCGTCCAAAATCCGGTCCGGAATCTTATAATCAACAAGTGCCCCACACTTGCTCAAACCCTTATACAATATGTAATT
>SVDY01000074.1 GCA_015057665.1 Lachnospiraceae bacterium
TCTTCACAAAGATGTGGAGCAAATGGACATAATAACTTGATGAATACAGTTAACATTTCTTTTGTCACATATCCTAAGCTGTAGATTTCATTTAACATGGACATAAGTCCTGCAATCGCTGTGTTAAATTTCATGTTTTCGATATCATGAGACACTTTCTTAATTGTCTTATGAAGAGTTGTCTCGAAGGAAGCTGGTGTATCACCGTCTTTTAACATATCTGTAAGCGCTGCTACTCTTTCAAGGAAACGTTTGCAGCCTTTCATAGAGCTGTCGTTCCATGGAGTTGCCACGCCATAATCACCCATGAATAAGATATATGTTCTAAGTGTATCTGCACCGTATTCTTCTACGATATCTAACGGATCGATAACATTTCCTTTGGATTTACTCATCTTATCGCCGTCCGGTCCTAAGATTAAGCCCTGAGCAGATCTCTTCGCATATGGTTCCGGTGTGCTTACTGCACCGATATCATATAAGAAATGATGCCAGAATCTGGAGTAGATTAAGTGTCTTGTAACGTGTTCCATACCACCGTTGTACCAGTCAACAGGCATCCAGTAGTTCTGTTTGTCCATGTCGCAGAGGGATTCATCGTTGGATGGATCGATATATCTTAAGTAGTACCAGGAAGAACCAGCCCACTGTGGCATAGTATCTGTTTCACGTTTTGCAGGACGTCCGCATTTTGGACATGTGCACTGTACGTAGGAATCAATTCTTGCAAGTGGAGATTCGCCGCCCTGACCAGGTTCGAAGTCTTCTACTTCCGGTAAGCGGAGTGGTAATTCTTCGTAAGGAACTGCCACGTCACCACAGTATTCGCAGTGTACGATTGGAATCGGTTCACCCCAGTATCTCTGACGGTTGAATGCCCAGTCTTTCATCTTGAACTGAACACCGCCCTGACCGATGCCTTTCTTTTCTAATTCTTCGATTGCTCTCTTAATAGAATCTGCTTTGTTGTCAAATCCATTTAAGAAATCAGAGTTCACCATCTCGCCGTCGCCTGTGTATGCACATTCTTCGATGTTGCCGCCTTTGATAACTTCAATAATGTCTACACCAAATGCTTTAGCAAAGTCATAGTCTCTCTGGTCGTGAGCAGGAACTGCCATGATAGCGCCTGTACCGTAGCCCATCATTACGTAGTCAGCGATGAATACAGGAATCTTCTTGCCGCTTAATGGGTTAACTGCTTCGATTCCTTCTAATTTTACACCTGTTTTATCTTTTACAAGCTGTGTTCTTTCGAACTCAGTTTTTTTGTTACATTCTGCTCTGTAAGCTTCCACAGCATCCATGTTCTGAATCTTGTCCTGATATTTGTCGATTAATGGATGTTCCGGAGCGATAACCATGAATGTTACACCGAACATTGTGTCAGGTCTTGTTGTATAGATAGTAAGTTTTTCATCGATTCCATCAATTGCGAAATCAGCAAATGCACCTGTAGATTTACCAATCCAGTTTGCCTGCTGCTGCTTGATGTTTTCAGGATATTCTACTTCTTCTAAGCCCTGTAATAATTTATCAGCGTATTCTGTAATTCTTAAATACCATACGTCTTTGGATTTCTGCACAACGTCACTGTGACAGATATCACATTTGCCGCCCTGGGAGTCTTCGTTGGAAAGAACTACTTTACAGGATGGACAGTAGTTTACAAATGCTTTGTCTCTGTATACAAGACCGTTTTCGAACATTTTAAGGAAAATCCACTGTGTCCATTTGTAGAATTTCTCTTCTGTTGTATCTACAACACGGTCCCAGTCAAAGGAAAAACCAACTTTCTTTAACTGTTCGGAGAATCTTGCAATATTCTGGTCAGTAATAAGACGTGGATGAGTATTTGTCTTGATGGCATAGTTCTCTGTTGGAAGACCATATGCGTCAAAACCGATTGGGAAAAGTACGTTGTATCCTTCCATTCTTCTCTTTCTGGATACTACTTCTAATCCGGAGTAAGCTTTGATATGACCAACGTGCATACCAGCGCCGCTTGGGTATGGGAATTCAACTAAGCCGTAAAATTTAGGCTTTTCGGAAATGTCTTCTGCATGGAAGATATTTCCAGCTTCCCAGCGTTTCTGCCATTTATTTTCTATTTCTTTAAAATTGTGTTTCATAAAAACCTCCACATTTATGCTATCTAAACATTTTAATACAACACTTTAAAAAAATCAATTGTCTTTGTAGTTTAGTTAAAGAAAAGTTGTAGAGTTTAGCTAAAGAAAAGTCTGTAATTTTCTAGTTATCTCAAATCCTTTAGAACATCTAATGTTCTCATATCCAAGGGTACAACCGAAGATTCAAATGTCACCAATAGATTTCTGCCAAGTACAATTCCATGGAGGGCCAGCTCCTGTATCCTTAGTAAGGCTTTCTCACAATATTCCGGTTGATCCATCATTCCAAAATGTTCCAAATAGACTTCTGATCTGGAAGATACTTTTAATATCGTAAAATCCGGATAGATTACTCCCTTACCTTTGATTCGAATCGGACACTCATAACGATAGGGAATGCCTAACATATATAACTTGTCTGCAATAATTTTTTCTGATTTGGATCGGACAAACTCTCCTCTCTCTGTCTTGAATTTTTTATTTTCTTCATGAAAGTGATTTCCCTCATATGGAATATTAAGCCACTCTTGTACATACTCTTCATCCGTTAAGATATAGGGATGCACCAATTCTTTTCTTACTTTTGTAAGATTTTTAAAAACTTCTGAGATATTCTTTTCCGGTAGATACCGAAGCACCTTTTCCAATCCTGTTTCCTGTCTTTCTAATTCACGATAAAATGCCAAATCATAATCCTTTTGAGCCAGGGCACGAATGAGTTGATTGTCCTTCTTCTTTATGTAGTGCCCCTTCTTCTGAGTTTTCTCCGTTTTATGAAAAAACTGCGTCACACCATTTGATTTAGATGTTACCAGTGAGCCTTCCGGTGCTTTTTTTAATGATTTTGATACGACAAGCTTTAATTCTTTTATATTATCCAATTCATTTTCTAACTTTTTTCTAATATTCTTCATTTTAGATGTGCCTCCAGACGTGATTCTTGCAATTTTACTGTATAGAATACTTACTGTTGATTTCACGCAGTACCCCTAAATATGTAATTACTGCTCAAACCTGCATTTCCAAATTTGCACAGTAGTCCTAATTTTGCTCACACTGCATTAAAATGCATTTTTATTACTCACACAGTAATAAGATTGTTATTAATTTAAGAACGAGAAATTTTGATTACTGTACGGCCCTGGTATTCTCACAAGCGGTACAGTATAAGAAAAATTGACTACTGCGCATACCCTACAATCTGCCTTCTGCGCAGTACCAGATATAATTCGACTACTGCGCATACCCTACAATCTGCCTTCTGCGCAGTACCAGATATAATTCGACTACTGCGCATACCCTACAATCTGCCTTCTGCGCAGTACATAAGAAAACAACTACTGCATGGACATTCTATTCTAGTGCCCATGCAGTAAATAAATGAATGATTGAAATATATTTTATCGTCAAATCTGACAAAACTACTTTCGGTTGCCCAAACGAACTACAGTCTCCACATGCCCGGAATGTCCGAACATATCAACAGGCTGCACCTTCTCCACTTCAAACCCTTCTCCAACCAGATACTTTAAGTCTCTCGCCAGAGTGCCCGGATCACAGCTTACATATACCACACGCTTCGGCTTCATCTTAACAATTGTGTTGAGAAGACTTTCCTCGCAGCCTTT
>SVDY01000011.1 GCA_015057665.1 Lachnospiraceae bacterium
TTCTGAGGTGATACGAAGAAAGGTGTCATCCAGATATAATCAACACCGAGTTCTTTAATATAGTCTAATTTTGCCGTAATACCGCGAAGATCACCAAGTCCGTTGCCGTTTGTATCATAGTAGGACTTTGGATAGATCTGGTATACTGTACTTTTTCTGAAATCTGTCATCTTTTTTGCCTCTTTTTCTGTATGAAAGTTTAGATCCCATATTGTGATTCCTTTTTTATTGGGAATCAGCCTCGGATATGCATACTGTATCCGAGGCTATTTTACTGTTAAGGTTATTGCATGAAAAGCGATTATTTTGCCATTTTTTTCTTTCCAACGATTACTGTGAGTACGAAAGGTACTACTACAGCAACTACCATTGCGATTGCGAATGTTAACATGTACTGTGGCATGATGGAAAGGATACCTGGAAGACCGCCTACACCGATTGCTGTTGCTGTAGAGTTTGTTGCTACAGAGATTACAGCAGCACATGCGGAACCGATCATAGCGCAGATGAATGGATAGCTGTGTTTTAAGTTAACACCGAACATAGCTGGTTCAGTTACACCTAAGTAACAGGAGATCATGGAAGGAACGTTAACTTCCTGAGCTTCTGCATCATTTTTCTGAAGGAATGCCATACCGGCTACTGCAGAACCCTGAGCGATGTTGGATAATGCGATCATTGGCCATAACATTGTGCCGCCGAAGTCAGCGATTAACTGTAAGTCGATAGCATTGGACATATGATGAAGTCCTGTGATTACAAGTGGTGCATAGAAGAAACCAAAGATTGCAGCGAATACAATTTTGAACTGTCCGCTGATTCCTGCGTATACTACGGAGGAGATTACGGAACCGATTTTCCAGCCGATAGGTCCAAGTACGAAGTGAGCAGCTACTACAGAGAGAACTAAACTCATGAATGGTACTACGATCATGGAGATAACGGATGGTGTGATTTTTCTGAAGAATTTTTCTAAGTATACTAATGTGAATGCAGCAAGGATTGCAGGGATTACCTGAGCCTGGTAACCGATCATATCAACCTGGAAGAAACCGAAGTTCCACTGTGGGATTTCAGTAGCGCCTGCTACACCGTAAGCATTTAAAAGCTGTCCGGATACAAGTGTAAGACCGAGTACGATACCGAGCATCTGAGTTGTGCCCATTTTCTTAGTTACAGACCAGCAGATACCAACTGGTAACATGTGGAATACAGCTTCACCAATGAGCCATAAGAAGTGGTCAATACCTGCCCAGAAAACGCTGATGTCACAAAGTGTCTTTGTGCCGTTTTCAAATAAGTAAAGACTGTCGATACAGTTTCTGAAACCTAAGATCAAACCACCAACAATGATTGCTGGGATGATAGGTGCGAAAATTTCAGCGAGTGCTGTGAAGATTCTCTGAATTACGTTCTGGTTCTGTTTTGCAGCGCTCTTCACTTCTTCTTTGGATACGCCTTCTACACCAGCTACAGCAACGAAATCGTTGTAGAAGTCAGATACTGTGTTGCCGATGATAACCTGGAACTGGCCGCTCTGTGTGAAAGTACCTTTTACTACTTTCATTGCGTCAATTTTAGCAACGTCTGCTTTGCTTGGATCGTTTAATACGAATCTCATACGTGTGATGCAGTGAGAAACTGCTGCAATGTTCTCTTTACCGCCAACATGGAGTAAGAGTTCTTTTGCGTCATTAACATACTTTCCCATTTTGGAAATCCTCCTTAAAGTGTTTTGTTTTTTTCCTTTTTTGCCCTAAGTTAAAGGTTGTTCCCCTCACAAGTCTCACAGGTTGTTTAAACATGTTGTTCTTGTGATTTAGTTATAACACACTTGTTTAAACATGTCAACAGAAAAAATAAAATTTGTTTAAACAAGTTAAAAGAAGTTTGAAAGTTTTTATAAAGAATTTTTTCAGGAAAAGAAAGGATAAGAGAGATGAGGATAACTTGACCCTGCAGGTCTTCGGGAGTATAATGTTTACAGATGTTCAAACAAGTATAAAGGGAGGTGAGAATGGTGCCGAAGGCAATCTATATGAAGATATATAAAGTATTAAAGGAACGAATTGAGACAGAAGTCTATGAGTATCAGGAGATGCTTCCATCGGAGAATACTCTGATTCAGGAATTTGACTGTTCCAGAAATACCATCCGCCGTGCCATCGGTGAACTGGTAAATGACGGATATGTCCAGGCCATGCAGGGAAAAGGAGTAAGAAATATCTACCAGCCAAGTGAACAGAATATATTTGTCCTTGGAGGAATCGAATCCTTTAAGGAATCTGCCATTAGGAATAAAAAGAAAGCAAGAACAGAAGTAATTCAGTTCATGGAGCTTACGGTGGATGAAAAGATGGCAAGGAGAACCGGTTTTGAAGTGGGAGAAGAAATTTTTTATATTCAGAGACTTCACTACATGGATGAGAAAGCCTTAATCATCAATCATAACTATTTCTTAAAGAGCGTGGCACAGGGGCTTACAAAAGAAATTGCAGAGAAATCTATCTATGATTATCTGGAGAATGAACTGGGTATCAACATTGTTACAAGTAAGAGAATTATGACAGTTGAAAAGATGACACAGATTGAAGAGAAGTATATGGATCTTGGTGAATATAACTGCCTTGCCGTCGTGAGCAGCCAGACTTATAACAGTGATGGGGTCATGTTTGAATATACAGAATCCCGCCACAGACCGGACTTCTTCAGATTCCAGGACAATGCGGTGAGGAGAAAATAGTCAGCACGGCAGACGAAATTTTGTAAAAGCTTTTATAAACAAAGCCTCACATGAATTCATAAAGTGTTCACAAGTATTGTTTATAATTGAACCAGTTATTATGTGATAAAAAGAAACTGAAAGGAGCAAGATCATGATTAAAAAATTACTCTCCTCTGTCAGAGAGTACAAAACGCCGGCCATTATTACTTTCTTGTTTATGGTAGGGGAAGCGATGATTGAATGTACCATTCCTTTTATAACGGCCAATCTGGTAAATCAGATGAAAGGCGATTTGGAACTTAAGACACTTCTTATGACAGGAGGACTTCTGGTTCTGATGGCACTGCTGTCTTTATCTTTTGGAGGACTTGCAGGATATACAAGTGCCAAGGCATCTGCCGGATTTGCGAAGAATTTGAGAAATGATATTTTTGACCGGATTCAGGATTATTCCTTTGAAAATATCGATAAATTTTCTTCCTCATCTTTAGTAACCCGTCTCACGACAGACATTTCCAATGTGCAGATGGCATTTATGATGTGCATCAGAACAGCGGTGCGTTCTCCGCTTATGCTGATTTTCTCTGTTATTATGGCTTACCGGATGGGCGGATACTTATCAACTACCTTCGTTGTAGTTATTCCGGTTCTTGCTTTTGGCTTGATTCTCATTGCCAAATTTGCCATGCCGGCATTCCACCGGGTATTTAAAAAATACGATAAGCTTAACGAATCCATAGAAGAGAATGTACGTGCCATGCGTGTTGTAAAAGGTTTTTCCAGAGAGCAGTATGAAGAGAAGAAATTTGAACATGCGGCTGAGGAGATCCGTTCCAATTTTACTTATGCGGAACGAATCGTTGCTCTCAATAATCCGCTCATGCAGATCTGCTCTTCCTTTAATATGGTATTTGTACTCGCAGTAGGTTCTTATATGGTAATTACCAGCATGGGCTCTGATCTTGATGTGGGTCATATTTCTGCGATGCTTACATACGGCATGCAGATTCTCATGTCTCTTATGATGCTTTCCATGATCTACGTTATGCTTACCATGTCCATGGAATCCATGAGACGTATTGTGGAAGTACTGGATGAAGAATCCACACTTAAGAATCCGGAACATCCGGTCATGGAAGTAAAAGACGGATCCATTGAATTTAAGGATGTGAACTTCAAATATTCCAAGACAGCGAAAAAATATGCTTTATATGATGTAGACTTAAAGATTGAATCCGGTATGACCGTAGGTGTAATCGGCGGTACAGGTTCCAGTAAATCCTCTCTGGTACAGTTGATTCCTCGTCTTTATGATGTATCGGAAGGTTCTGTTAAAGTTGGAGGCATCGATGTAAGAGAATATGATATCGAGACTCTTCGAGACAGTGTTGCCATGGTTCTTCAGAAGAATCAGCTTTTCTCAGGAACAATCAAAGACAATCTCCGCTGGGGTAATAAGAATGCAACCGACGAAGAGTTAATAGAAGCGAGTAAACTGGCTCAGGCCGATGATTTCATCAGTACTTTCCCGGATGGATACGATACATACATCGAACAGGGCGGTACCAACGTATCCGGCGGTCAGAAGCAGAGACTCTGTATTGCAAGAGCTCTTCTTAAAAAACCAAAGATTCTCATTCTGGATGACTCCACCAGTGCGGTAGACACAAAGACAGATGCACTGATTCGAAAGGGATTTAAAGAATATATTCCGGATACAACCAAGATCATCATCGCACAGAGAATTTCCTCTGTGGAAGAAGCAGATCTGATCGTTGTACTTGATAATGGAAAGATTTACGCAGCCGGCAGCCATGAACAGCTTATGGCAGGATGCGATATCTATCAGGAAATCTATGAACAGCAGACACAGGGAAAGGGAGGTGAACAGGAAGATGAGTAAACCGATAAATGGACCAAAAAATGGACCGGCGGTCAGACCGGGAGAAGATCCAATGAAGGGACCAGATGGAAAACCAATGGGCCCTCCGGGAAATGGACCGATGAAAAGACCGGGACTTGATATGAAAGTTCTTACAAGAGTCGTGAAGATGCTCTTTCAGTATTTCCCTGTTCTTGTACCTGCAACGATTGTCTGTATCGTAATTGCAGCCGTGGCATCTGCCCTTCCGGCGATTTTCCAGCAGAAAGTGCTCGCAGACATTGGGGAATGGTATCTGACCGGCGACTGGGCCGCAGCGGCAGAAGTAATTATGCCTAAGATCTATCTGCTCATCGGCATTTATCTTGTATCCATGACAGTGAATCTTGTGTACAGACAGATGATGGCATTTATCACACAGGGATTCCTTCATAAGATGCGTTGTGAGATGTTTGCCAAGATGCAGACTCTTCCAATCCGTTATTTTGATACAAACAAACACGGCGATATTATGAGTCATTATACCAATGATATTGACACTCTCCGCCAGTTGATCTCCCAGGCCCTTCCTGTTACTCTGCAGGCAGGACTGGTTTTAGTCAGTGTATTCTGCATTATGATCTATTATAGTCTGTGGATGACCATGGTTGTAATCCTTGGAGTAATCGCCATTTTCTTAGTAACAAGGAAAGTCGGGGCAGGGTCTGCCAAGTATTTTGTCCGTCAGCAGCGTTCCGTAGGTAAGGCAGAAGCCTTTGTTCAGGAAATGATGAACGGCCAGAAGGTTGTAAAAGTATTCAATCACGAGGAACAGAGCCGTGCAGATTTTAAGAAAGTAAATGAAGCTTTATTTGAAGATAACTTTAAGGCCCATGCTTTTGCCAATGTTCTTGGACCAATCAACCAGAACATCGGAAATATTCTCTATGTAACTCTTGCAACGGTGGGCGGTGTCCTTCTTTTGATGCAGGTGCCAAACATTGGCGTCTCCTGTTTATTGACAGGTTCCGTTGGTGTTCTTACCATTGACGTTGTCATTCCGTTTTTAAATATGGCAAAACAGTTTACGGGTAATATTAATCAGGTGTCCCAGCAGTTTAACCATGTTGTTATGGCTTTGGCCGGAGCAGGCAGAGTATTTGAAGTTATCGATGCTGAACCGGAAGAAGATCAGGGCTATGTAACTTTAGTTAATGCAATCATTGACGAAGAAGGCAATATTACAGAGACGGATAAACACACAGGTAAGTGGGCATGGAAACATCCTCACGGAGATGGAACTTTAACTTACACAGCCCTTACGGGAAATGTGGAGATGCATGATGTTGATTTTGCTTATGTAGAAGGAAAGACCGTTCTTCACAATGTATCTCTCTATGCAAAACCGGGTCAGAAGGTTGCCTTCGTAGGTGCTACCGGAGCAGGTAAAACAACCATCACCAACCTGATCAACCGCTTTTATGATATTGAAGACGGCAAGATCCGCTACGACGGTATTAACATTAACAAGATCAAAAAGCAGGATCTTAGACGTTCCCTTGGTCTTGTACTTCAGGAAGTAAATCTTTTTACCGGAACTGTTATGGATAATATCCGTTATGGTAATCTGAATGCAACAGATGAAGAATGTATGGAGGCAGCAAAGCTTGCCGGAGCCGATGACTTTATCACACGACTTCCGGATGGATATAACACCATGCTTGAAAATAACGGTGACAACTTATCCCAGGGTCAGAGACAGTTAATCTCCATTGCGAGAGCAGCCGTTGCAGATCCTCCGGTTATGATTCTTGACGAAGCAACTTCCTCTATTGATACCCGTACAGAACAGATCGTACAGCGCGGTATGGATAAGCTGATGGAAGGAAGAACTGTATTTGTAATCGCTCACAGACTTTCTACGGTTAAGAACTCTAATGTTATTATGGTTCTTGATAAAGGCCGGATTATTGAACGTGGCACCCATGATCAGCTGATTGAACAGAAAGGTCAGTATTATCAGCTTTACACAGGAGCATTTGAACTTGAATAAAGAGGATATATGAAAAGAGGCTGCAGCGCAGCCTCTTTTTAGGTTAAGGAGATTCTTTTTAGCTGTTTTATTTCTAATGACAACCGTGTGTGAGAATAATCAGAGCGGGTGACAGGAAGCAGACAGTAACCATTGATGTCAGGGACAGCTTTTGCAATTTTATGAATTTCGTCGATGGCTGTGATCTGCTCATCGAAGAAAAGAAGGGGAATATGAGGATTGATCTTGCGGGCTGCTTCTGTCAGTTCTTTTAGATAAGAGATGTACTGCATTTGTTTTTTCCCGCTTCGGACCGTTTCCCTTTCTCCAAGACCTAAGTAAAAAATAAGCATCTCTACGCCGGATTTTAACATGGCATGTATCTGTTTTTTCGACCGGACCATTGCGCAGGTAAAAAGGTCTTCCTGCATAGCATGTTTTAATAAAGTGATTTCTTTATCGATGCCAAGATTTAAACTGTCAATATTTGTTCCAAAAACACCGTCTACCAGGGTCATGGCAGGATAATTATGGATTCCGGCAAAGTGGAACTGTTTCATTCTATGAATTAAAAGATGGTCAAGCTTAAAAGGGTCTGAGCCATTGAGACCGGCCAGAATGTTTTTGCTGTCAATAATGGGCATGACTTCAGAAGCAGTTCTTATCATTGCATCATTTGTGTTGCCAAAAGGCAGGTAACCTGCCAGAAAAGGATTTTGTGCTTTTCCTGCTTTTGAGTCAGGATAGAGAAGAATCAGGTCACAGTTTTCTGTCTGGCAGCATCTGACCTGGGATAAACTGCTTACACCGGCAACGACGATAAATTCTTTCTTGTCCATTTTCTGTTTAAGAGAATAGGATAATTCCTGTCTGTTATTCATCTTCTTTCTCTCCTTTCAAAAGGGAAACAGTTACTGGGTTCAGACGGTATTCCTGAGGAGTCATGCCGATTACTTTCCTAAACATTTTTACAAATTGGGAATAGTCGTCATAGCCCACCAACGTACTGATTTCTTTCATTTGTTTGTCAGAGGAAGTAAGAAGGAGGCATGCCTTTTCCATGCGGTAGTAAATCAGATACTGGGTAAAGGATGTTCCGGAATATTCTTTAAAAAGGACACTCAGACGGGAGATGGACATATGGGTAATGGCAGAGATGTCTTTTAAGCGGATGGTCTGCTTATAATTCTTCTTGATATATTCTACCATAAAGCGGGCATAGTCTGGATGCTCCTGCATGCCGTTTAAAACATTGGAAATAATATCTTTTTCATTGAAATCGCCGGGACTTTTAAATGCCTTCGTCGTATTCATAACGGCTCTCTCTACCGGAAGACGTTCAATACCGGAGCCAACCAGAATTCCCTGACAGGAAGTGTGCTGGTAGAAAGCCCGGGCATCGAGAGGTGTCTGGATAGGACCGCTGCAGACAATCTTGATGATCTCAGGATTGATCTCGTCAATAGCGGTGAAGATATCATTGGCAAGATTTAGAGCATATTCTAGGGACATAAACTGATTCGCCCCGACCAGACCTCCGCCGGTAATCCCAAGGTGAATACAGATGGCATCTGCACCTGCGAGAGCCATTTTAAGAGCCTGCTCTTTATCAAAGGCATAGGCCAGCGTAAAAATATCAAGAAAATGGGCAAGACGGATTCCCTCTACTTCTTTTTCGTAACCCAGACCGGCATTTTCAAGAGCGGTTCGAAACTTGCCATCAAAACAGCCAATGGTGGGATAGTTGATCACGCCGGAAAAGCCGTAATCAATGGATTCTTTTAACATATCAAGAATATGAATGGAAGGATCCTGCATAAAGATGCCGTGGATGACCGGATAATCTGTCAGTTCCGTAAAAGGAAGAATCTCTCTGGTGGCAAAATCAATGACCATCTGGTTGGCGTCGGAATAACCGAAAAAGGCGGCGAAGGCACTTTGACCCATCTGGCGGAAACGGCCCGCATTCATGGCAAGGATGAAATCGGCGCCTCCTTTGATACAGGCGTGGGATACCATTCCGTTTCCTGCGGCAACACCCAGGGTGTGGCCATTTATGTTAATGATGGATTTTAACAGACCGACGAACTCTGTCCGTTTCATAAACATTCCTCCTTTGATACTTTTGTCACAGAATAAAATGAAATCACCTGTGAAAAAGAAGATTTCACATGAAAAATGAAAAAAGTAAAATCATATCACATGTTTACAAAATTATATCACATATAATTGAAGAAGGAAATATGATATACTTAAATTTATCAAAACATGTCTATACATGTGAAGAATCGGAACCATATACAAAATCTCAGATGGAGATAAGGAGATTAAGGAGGTAATGTAATGGGTAAATATTTAGTAGGTCTTGATGGCGGAACAACAGGATGTAAGACTTGTATCTTTGACCTGGAAGGAAATCTTTTAGGAAGCCACTATATTGAGTATGGTCTTGTATATCCAAAACCGGGACAGGTAGAACAGTTAACAGAAGAACTTCTTCCAAACTTCTACGCAAGTATCAAAAAAGCTATCGAGAAATCAGGCATTGATCCTAATGAAATCATCGCATTCGGTTTCTCTAGCCAGGCAGGTACCATCGGTCTTTTAGATGAGAACGGTGATATGATCAGACCATGGGTAAGCTGGCTTGACATCCGCGGCGGCGTTATGTTTGATGAAATCTTTGAAAAGATGCCAAGAAGCGCCATCTACAAGCAGACAGGTGACCCTGTTGGTACAGCATTTACAAATACAAAATATGCATGGCTTTCCAAGTACGAACCGGAAAATGTAGCGAAAGCAAGATGGTGCGTGGAAATGCAGGAATATTTCTTAAAACAGTTTGGTGCTGATGGATATTATACAGACCTTTCTTCTGCATCTCGTTCCGGTATGATGGATATCGACAATGAATGCTGGTCTCAGGAAATGCATGATGTATGCGGCATCCCTGTAGAAAAACGTGCAACCATCGTTGGAACACCTGGTATGGTAGTAGCTCATGTGAATGAAGAAATGTCCGCTGCAACAGGTCTTCCTGTTGGAACACCTGTATGTATGGGTGCTCATGACCAGAACTGTTGTACATTCGGTGCAGGTGCAGTTGATGCTGGTACAGCTGTACTCGTAATGGGTACGTTCGGTTCCTGTTTCGTAGTAGCAGATGAATCTATCCGTGACCCTAAGGAAAGATTAGTAGTAAAAGGAAATCATGGATGCGGCAACTACACAATCGAAGCTTTCTCTGCAACAGCAGCTTCTTCCTACAGATGGTTCCGTGACGTATTCTGCGAATATGAAAAAGTAAAAGCTGCAGAACTTGGCGTAGATCCATATGAACTGATTAATGAACAGATTGCAACTTCTCCAATCGGAGCAAACGGCGTAACATTCTTATCCTACTTACAGGGTGCAGGCGGCGCACGTATCAACGGTAATGCAAGAGGAACATTCTGTGGTATGACATTATCCACAAACAAAGCAGATATGGCTCGTGCCGTAATGGAAGGTATCTGCTATGACATGTACGATATTATCCGTGCAGAAGAAGCTGCAGGAATCGACATCGGAAGTATCCGTCTTACAGGCGGCGCTGCAAAATCTCCATTATGGTGCCAGATGATGGCTGATATCTTCAAACATCCAATTCAGGTATTAGAATGTGGTGAAGCAGGATGTCTTGGTGCAGCTCTTTATGCAGGTGTTGGTGTTGGTGCATACAAAGACGTTAAGGAAGCAGCAGGCGTTGTTCGTATTCTCAAAGAATACACACCAAATCCTGAAAACTTCGAAGCTTACGATGCAGCATACAAAGCAGCATGTGATTTATACGACGCATTAGATAAGAAGATTTTCTAATCTGTAATAAAAAACAATTATAAAAAGACAGGCAGTACTATATTGACGGTAATTATATAGACAGAAAGGATCTGAAAACTATGAGAAAGAGGAATACCATTATTTTCGATATGGACGGGACTCTTTTGAATACTTTAGATGACATTGCGGACAGCTTAAATTTCGCATTGGAGCATTTCGGCTATCCGGTACATACAGTAACAGAAATCCGCAAGATGATTGGCGGTGGTGCCACCATATTGATTGAGCGTGCTGCACCAAAGGATTTGTCTGCGGAGAAAAAAGATGAGCTGTTAAAATTCTTCACCGGCCATTACTTTAAAAATGCCAATAATAAAACGGATTTGTATGACGGAGTTCGACCTCTGGCAGACCGCCTCTACGAAGAAGGTTATGATATGGCTATTGTATCCAATAAAGGGGATAAGGCAGTAAAAGAGCTGGCAGATATTTATTTCCCAGATATGATGAAATTAGCTCTGGGAGAGAGACCGGATGTGAAGAGAAAACCGGCACCGGATGCCTTGCTTCTCGCCATGGATCTTTTAGGCGTGACAGCAGAGGAATGTATCTATGTTGGTGATTCTGAAGTAGATGCACAGTTTTCCATTAACGCAAAAGTACCTTGCGTGATTGTGACATGGGGATTCCGCGATAGAGAGGAATTGGAACCGATGAATCCGGACGCTATTGTAGATACAGTTGAGGAACTTTATGAACAGATTCTTCTGATGGGAGGAAAATAATCGTGATCAATTTAAATGAATTAACAGTGGAAAGATTTGCAAAAGTTTTTGATATGGCAATCCTTGCTCCTAATACACAGGAAGCAGCTATTCGTGCAGGTGCACGTCAGGCGAGAGAATATAATCTTGCAGCATTCTATACAACACCTTGTTGGACAAAGGTAGTTGCAGAAGAGCTGGCAGGATCTGACGTATTAGTTGGTGTTGGTATCGGTTTCCCATATGGAACTCCTACTACAGCAATCAAAATGGCAGAAATCGATGACGCCATTGCAAATGGAGCGCAGACACTTGACATTATGATTAACGTTGGTGCATTAAAAGACGGTAATCTTGATCTTATGAGAGCAGAAATCGGCGGTCTGGCTGAAAAAGCAAAAGCAAAAGGCTTATTATGTAAGGTAATCCTTGAAGTTGCCTTCTTAACAGACGAAGAAATCGCAACAGCAACAAAAATCTGCTGTGAATGCGGTATCGATTATGTGAAGACAGCAACCGGTTCTCAGGGTCTTCCAGATGCTCATCATGTAGAAGTAATCAGAGCAAATCTCTCCGGTCATACTAAGATTAAAGTATCCGGTGTTCCAAGAACATTCGTACTTGCAGCGTGCTTACATATGCTTGAGATGGGCGTAGAACTCATTGGTACAAGAAGTGCATGCAAGATTGTAGATATGTACAAAGCATATCTGGAGGAAAAAGCAGCAAAATAGAACCCTTTTAAAACGAGGTCTTGCAGGAATGCAAGACCTCAATTTTTTACTACTTAATTAGAGCAGGTAATGATATAATAAAACAAATGAGAAACCTTCGATATGTTAAGAGTAGTAGGAATCAGGGGGCGTAATATGAAAAAAGTAGTTGTTTTTGGCGGAGGCACAGGCTTATCTTGTCTTCTCTCCGGTTTAAAGATGTTTCCCATGGATGTTACAACAGTAATTACCGTAAGTGATAATGGCAGCAGTACAGGTGTGTTAAAGGCAGAACTGAACATTCCCGCTGTTGGTGATGTGGGTAAAGTCCTCATTTCCATGGCAAATGGAGATAAGGATTTGATTAAGCTGATGGGATATCGTTTCAAAAAAGGGGGAACCCTTCATAACCATCCCGTAAGAAATATTATTCTGGCTGCTTTAATAGATATAAAAGGGAGTCTTACAGAAGCTACTGCTTATATGTGTAAACTTCTAAATGTAAAGGGGACGATTCTGCCTCTTACAGAAGAGAAGGTAGAACTGGTGGGAGAAAGTATTCATGGTGCTTATTTTGGGGAAGAAGAAGTCAGCCAGAACATTAAATACATTCAGAAAGTTACCTATGATCATGATATTAAAATCTGTAAGGAGATTCATCAAAGAATTATCGATGCAGATTTGATCATTTTCAGTCCGGGAAGTTTGTACACAAGTATTATTCCACATCTGATTGCACCGGAAGTCAGGTCTGCGTTAGAACAGACGAAAGCTCCGATTATGTATGTGTCTAATCTTGTAACCCAGCCGGGTGAGACGGATGGATATCATGTAAGCGATCATGTAGGGGTGCTGAACCGTTATCTGGGAGAAAGAAAGGTCGATATTGTTCTTGCCAACAGCGCACCGATAGATGAACGAATTGTAGAGATTTATAAGAATACAGAGAACAAGACCATCGTAGAGATTGATTACGAGAATGTAGAACCTCAGGAAGCGGAGATTATTGCAAGCAGACTGTTCTGCATTGAAAATGATTCCATCAGACATGATGCATTAAAAACCGCATACAAGATTTTTTCCTATCTGATGGATCGGGATTAGAGAAAAAAGAACGCCATGCCGGGCTTGGGGTTCCGGCATGGCGTCCAAAAAAGGAATAAAAATACGAAATGTATGAAATTAATCTAATTAACCTCTGATTTCTTTTACGATTTCTTTTGCTTCTGCAACGAGTTTAGCGATTTCGTCGAATTTACCTTCTTTAACAAGGTTTCCAGCTACCATCCAGCTTCCGCCGCAAGCAAGAATCTTGTTGAATTTTAAGTATTCTTTTACGTTTTCAGGGTTGATACCGCCTGTAGGCATGAACATCATCTTGCCGTAAGGAGCTGCCATGGATTTGATAGTTTTAAGGCCGCCGAAAGATTCAGCTGGGAAGAATTTAACAACTTCAAGGCCAAGTTCGATTGCCTGTTCCATTTCACTTGGTGTGATGATACCAGGTGTGATAGGGATGTTCTTTTCTACACAGTATTTTACTACTTTAGGGTTTAATCCAGGGGATACGATGAATTTAGCGCCAGCTGCTACTGCACGGTCAACCTGTTCTGTTGTGAGTACTGTACCTGCACCAACTAACATTTCTGGGAATTTTTCAGCCATGATGCGGATGCATTCTTCAGCTGCTTCTGTACGGAATGTAACTTCAGCACATGGGATTCCGCCTTCTACTAAAGCTTTTCCTAAAGGTTCTGCGTCTTTTGTGTCGTTTAATACAACAACTGGGATGATACCAAATTCCTGCATCTGTTTTAATACTGCGTTCATAATAAATCTCCTTTTTCTTAAAAATGGTTAATGTATGATAATTAAATTGGGTTCGTTTTAATAAGGTTGTAGTTTAAAAGATAAACTATGACAACACTTTTATTATATAATCTGCATAAAAAAGGTCAATAGATAAAATCTTCTTTTTTTAGTACATTTTTGAGAGGTGGGAAAATGTATGGATTTATAATGGTCAGCAGAAGAAAGTGATATAGAGTCAGGAATGATTGCAGTGTTTTTTTTATTATGTTATAATCAAATAAATATGTAAATGAAAACATCCCGGATTTAGATGTGAATCCTGTAATAAGTCTGATGAGTGAGACTGGAATGAGATGATAAGAATGGAGGAGGAAACTCATGGAATACGTAACACTTGGTAAAACAGGTCTTAAAATTGCCCGTCTTGGTTTCGGTGGAATCCCAATTCAGAGAGTAGACGCTGCAACAACAAAAGAGTTGTTTGCAAGAATGGCAGAACTTGGCATTAATTATCTTGATACCGCACGTGGCTATACGGTAAGTGAAGAATACATCGGAGAAGCCATGGAAGGCATGAGGGATAAGTTCATCGTTGCAACCAAGAGTATGGCAAGAACAAAAGAGGGCATGGCTGCAGATATTGAAATAAGCTTAAAGAATCTGCGCACAGATTACATCGATGTATATCAGGTACATAACCCAACCGTAGAACAGTTAAAACAGGTAATTGCGCCGGGCGGAGCTTTAGAAGCTTTAATGGAAGCAAAAGCAGCAGGAAAGATTGGACATATCGGTCTTACCGGCCACTCTTTAGAAATCTTTGATATGGCTCTTGAACAGGACTGGGTAGAAGTCTTCATGTTCCCATATAATATTGTAGAGACACAGGCAGAAGAACAGATTAAAAAATGTGCGGAAAAGAATATCGGATTCGTTGTTATGAAGCCCCTCGCCGGCGGAGCCATTGAAGATGCAACACTTGCCATGCGCTTCATCTGTGCAAATCCTAACGTAACCGTAGTCATTCCTGGTATGTACGATGTGAAAGAAATAGATCAGAATATGAAAGCTGTGGAAGATACATCACCTCTCACTGAAGAAGAACTTGCGAAAATGCAGGAGATCCGACAGCGTCTTGGCAACAATTTCTGCCGCCGCTGTAACTATTGTGCTCCATGTACAGTAGGAATCAACATTCCGATGGCATTTTTAATGCAAGGATATCTTGACCGCTATGGTTTAGGTGATTGGGCAAAAGACAGATACAGTTCCATGCCTGTAAAAGCAGGTGCTTGTATTGACTGTGGCGCCTGCGAACCAAGATGTCCTTATAATCTTCCTATCAGAGAGATGTTAAAAGACGTAGCACAGAAATTTGGATGCTAATAAAAACAAACCCCTCGGCCACATTGGTTATACCACTAAGGCAGAGGGGTTTTGATTTTTATTTGTTTGCTATTCTTTCAAAAACCGAAAACAAATTAGAGCTGTGGACCAGCTTCCACTAAAGCTTTACCAGCTTCGTTTGTTGTGTATTTTGCGAAGTTCTTGATGAAACGTCCAGCAAGATCTTTTGCTTTTACTTCCCATTCAGTAGCATCAGCGTATGTATTTCTTGGATCTAAAATGTTTGTGTCAACGCCTGGAAGTTCTGTAGGTACTTCGAAGTTGAAATATGGGATATGTTTTGTATCAGCTTTTTCGATAGAACCGTCAAGGATTGCATCGATGATACCACGTGTATCTTTAATGGAGATACGTTTTCCTGTTCCGTTCCATCCTGTGTTTACTAAGTAAGCTTTGGAGCCGTTAGCTTCCATTTTCTTAACTAATTCTTCAGCATATTTTGTTGGGTGTAATTCTAAGAATGCCTGACCGAAACATGCGGAGAATGTAGGTGTAGGTTCTGTGATACCACGTTCTGTACCAGCAAGTTTTGCTGTGAAACCGGATAAGAAGTAGTATTTTGTCTGTTCTGGTGTAAGGATAGATACTGGAGGAAGTACTCCGAATGCATCTGCGGAAAGGAAGATAACGTTCTTAGCTGCAGGAGCTGCAGATACTGGGCGAACGATATTTTCGATGTGGTCGATTGGGTAGGAAACACGTGTGTTTTCTGTTACGCTGCCGTCAGCGAAATCGATTGTTCCATCAGCTGCTACTGTAACGTTTTCTAATAATGCGTTACGTTTGATTGCATTGTAGATGTCTGGTTCGGATTCTTTATCAAGGTTGATAACTTTTGCGTAGCATCCGCCTTCGAAGTTGAATACACCTTCATCATCCCAGCCGTGTTCGTCATCACCGATAAGGAGACGTTTAGGGTCTGTAGATAATGTTGTTTTACCTGTTCCGGAAAGACCGAAGAAGATAGCTGTGTTTTCACCGTTCATGTCTGTGTTTGCGGAGCAGTGCATGGAAGCGATGCCTTTTAATGGAAGGAAGTAGTTCATCATGGAGAACATACCTTTCTTCATTTCGCCGCCGTACCATGTGTTTAAGATTACCTGTTCTTTGCTTGTGATGTTGAATGCAACAGCTGTTTCAGAGTTTAATCCTAATTCTTTGTAGTTTTCTACTTTTGCTTTGGAAGCACAGTATACTACGAAGTCTGGTTCGAAGTTAGCAAGTTCTTCTGCAGTTGGTTTGATGAACATGTTTGTTACGAAGTGAGCCTGCCAAGCAACTTCCATTACGAAACGGATTGCCATTCTTGTGTCTTTGTTCGCACCGCAGAAAGCATCTACAACGAATAATCTCTTGTTGGAAAGTTCGTTTACTGCAAGGTCTTTTAACTGTGCCCATACATCTTCAGAGATTGGGTGGTTGTCGTTTTTGTATTCGTCTGTTGTCCACCATACTGTATCTTTGGAGTTTTCGTCCATAACGATGTATTTATCTTTAGGAGAACGTCCTGTGTAGATACCAGTCATAACATTGATTGTGTCAAGTTCAGTTACCTGACCTACTTCGAAGCCTTCTAATCCTGCTTTTGTTTCTTCTTCAAATAATAATTCGTAAGAAGGGTTTGCAACGATTTCAGTTGTGCCTGTGATGCCATACTTTTCTAAATTGATTGCCATCTTTACTTACCTCTTTCTTTAAGTTTGTTCCTATTTATTCCATTCAGTACCTTTGATTAATACTGAAAGAACGAATTCCGGTTTTCCTTTTCTTTTGCTTTACAGTGAAAAACAAAAGAAACGCTTTCATTATAAAACTTTGTAGAATAAATGTCAATATTTCTCAGCCATATATTTTGCCAAATCTGCATAAAAACAAGGTCCCAGGTCTAAAAATGCACGGTGAAATGTTTTTTTGTCGAAATTATCCCCAATTTTATCTTCTGCATCCTGACGGATTTCAAGAATTTCAAGATAACCAATGTAATATTGAAGGTAGGTTCCCGGTTCTTCGATGGCATATTCGTAGAGGGAGGATGCTGTCTCTTCGTCCATCCCCAGGGAAGTGATGAAGGATGTGATTTGTTCCCTGTTGTATCCTTTACCATTTATATAAAGGTCAATCAAAGAGGAGACACAATAGCTGTATTCTAAGTTGCAGCGGTACATTTCCACCAGTCCGTCGTGATATTTTTCTTCGTATTCGCCGTAATCATAATAGTCTGCGGCATCAATCTCAGCATAGAAAGCCCAGCCTTCTTTGTAGCCCGTCATATCCATTACATAGAAGATAGGATGCATTCCCAGTTCCAGAAGATAGTTCTGGTGGTAGAGATGGCCCGGGTATCCCTCATGGGACAAAGTCATGAAAAGGGAGCAGTTGTCTGTGGATGCCTTTCCGTAATAGATGCGGTTTTCTTCCGGGGAGTCATAGGGCGGAATGAGATAATAAGCCGCAGTCGTGTCATTTTCCAAAGCTTTTGGAATAGGTTCAACACGGTAAGTGATATCTGAAAGCTTTGGATAATCTTTAGATATCTTCTCTTCCAGGTAAAGAAGCATTTCCTCCGGTGTCTGGTCCGGAAGCTGGTTATTTTCCATGGCAGTGAGGAAAATGTCATAAATCTCAGGAGTTTTCATAACCTGATTCGCAATCCGGTCTGTAAGGGTATCCAGTCTTTTCTCAAGAGAGTGGATCATAGTGGAAAGAGAACGGTCAGAGAGCGTCTTGGAAGAAAGGAGAAGCTTGTAATAGTCAAGACCTCCTTCGTAGTTGCAGAGGCCTTTCCCCTCTGGGGCAGTTTTTTTCAATTCAGTCAGATTTTCTTTTAACTTTTCAAAAGCCGGAATGATAAGATTTGTAATTAGTTCTTTGTTGTTTTGAATATAAGAGTTTTTCTGATCATTGGAGAGGTTCTCAAGAGAATGCAATCTGTCTTCAAAAGTGTCTATGAGCAGGTTGGATGGGAGATGATTTGTGTCTGAAATACCTAAGAAGGTGTCAATCTGTTCAATGGTATGTTCAATTTCAAAGTCTGCCATACCATAACCTGCCTCCATCTGATTTTGTTCCCAGTGGAAAGCCTGAGTAAGGAGTTTGGGAATCTGAGAGAGAATGGAAAGGTAGTCTTTTATGTCTTCTTCCGTATAGAAGGTATATTCTGCTAAGGTAAGAGGAAGATTGGAAGACAGACCGGTTCCATAGCTTAACAGATTAAGAAATTCCGGATAATCACAAAGTCCAATCTGCTGTTCCAGATACTGATCAAGGGTACGGTAGATACGCTGCTGTTCTTCTGTCAGATGTCCTTTCTTGATTTGACGTAAAGATTTCTGTGTTTCGGTAAGGCTTGATTTCATTTGATCCGGATAGTCATGGGTAATATCGGAGGAAGCTTTCTCTGGGTTTTCGATACCATAGGCTTCTGGGTTTTTTAATGTGTAATGAAGATTGATTAATTCATTCTCAAAAGAGGAGCAGAATTGATCATGAAGAAATTCTTCGAAGGCCTGCTGAGAAGCTTTGACTTTTGGGGAATCCACATTGGTGGAAAGGCTGCAGGCAGAAAGTCCACAGAGTAATAAGAGAAGTGTGGATAAAAGCAGAATTAGCGGCAGACGATTGTTGGTATGTGATTTCCTATACATGAATGTACCTCCTCTTTTCTTTTATAGCATATGTTTCATAGTAACATAAAAGTCCCGGAAAACAAATTCTGTTTTCCGGGACTTTTAGAGTTAGGTATTTATTCTAAAAAATGTTTTTTGTATGAACTGATGATTAATGGTTTGCAACGAATTCGCCTACCACTTTATTGAATTTTTCAGGTTCTTCCCAGAATAACATATGCCCGGAGTCTTCGAAGAATTCAATTTTGGCACCAGGAATGTTTTCGCCTACCCATGCACTGCCCTGCCATGGGAATACAGCAGAGTTTCTGGCTACACATACTAAAGTAGGAAGTTTGATGTGAGGAATGAAATCTCTCCAGTCAAGGTTTGTATGGTCGCGCATGATTTCGATACGTACGTAAGGAGGACATTTGGAGATTTCATCAGCGATAAATTTGGCATCTTCCGGAGTTGGTGTGTGGTAGAGGCAGGCACCTACAAGACCTTCTGCTGCACCGCGAGGATTATATTTGATATCGTAACAGGTGCGGATGAACATTTCTACGTCGTAGCAACCGTTCTGACCCCAAACCCAATCCGGACCTGTGTACTGTGCAGGTGACTGGTCAACAGATACAAGACCACTGATTCTGTAATTACCAAAAAGTTCGATATAACTCCAGAGAATTGCAGCGCCCATGGACCAGCCAAGGACTGTAACATCTTCTACATCCAGATGATCAAGCAGGTTTTTTAAATCCATTGCATAACGAGAGATTCTGTGAGAATGCATAACTTTTTCGGATTCTCCGTGAGCTCTCATATCCATAAGGATAACTTTACATGTTTTGGAGAGTTCTTCTACGTTATGTTTCCAGAATCCAGTAGTGCATGTCCAGCCAGGAAGCATAAGAAGAGGGCGGCCTTCGCCGTGTACTTCGTAATAAATTTCTACATTGTCGTTTGTTTTAAATGTTGCCATGGTCATTTCTCCTTTATATAAAATTTCTTTTTTGTTCCATGTGAATCTATGATTTTAAGTTCATTCCCATCTTTATGAAACGGAACATACGGTCAGCAGCATCTTTAAATAATTCTTCACTCCGATTCATACATTCGGACAGTTCCATTGGGGCAGGAACGATAGGGAAGATAGATTCGATACCGAAGTCGAGAATCTTATGGGCATCCTTTCCCATACTTCCAACAATGGCACAGGCAGGAATTCCTTTTTCTTTACAGGCTTTCCCAACACCGGACATTACTTTGCCGTAGACAGACTGTTCATCCACCCGTCCTTCTCCTGTTATGACAAAATCCACATCTTTTAAATGGTCTTTAAAATGAAGAGTTTCCATGACAGAATCAATGCCGGATGCAAGTCTGGCTTTGGTAAATGCAAGAAATGGAACGGAAAAACCACCGGCAGCACCGGCAGATTCCATGGAAGAATAATCTTCTCCGGTCAGTTTTTTTAGAACAGATGCATAATGTATCATGCCCTGTTCCATTTCATCTGCAATTGTCGGGCTGGCTCCTTTTTGCGGACCATATATATAGGTTGCTCCTGTCGGACCGGTCAGTGGATTTTTTACATCACACATAATGGTAATAGGCATGGATTTAATTTCCGGTAAAAGATTAGAACTATCGATTTTATGAATCCTGATCAGATTTGCCCCTATTGGTTTTAAAACGTTATCGTTTACATCCAGAAATCGGATACCAAGTGCGGAGGCAACGCCCATTCCCCCGTCATTGGTTGCACTTCCTCCGATGCTAAGAAGAAGGCTTGCTGCTCCTTTTTTGATGGCATCAAGAATAAGTTCGCCGGTTCCGTAAGAGGTTGTATAAAGAGGGTTTCGCTCTTCCGGTTTAAGCAGGGGAAGACCGGAAGCTGCAGCCATCTCAATAATAGCGGTATGATTTTTAGTAAGAGCATATGTTGCGGTTACAGGTGTTCCAAGGGGTCCGGATACGTTACAGGATTCATAAGAGCCTTTTAACGTATCAAGGAGAGCTTCCACGGTTCCCTCTCCCCCGTCTGCCATAGGAATTCCTATTGTTTCACAATGAGGAAAATGTATTTTTGCCGTACTCGCAAGAAGTTCAATGGCGCGGGTGGAGCTGAGAGATCCTTTAAATGAGTCCGGTGCAAAAAGTATTTTCATATAAATCAACTCCGTAAAGTTCTTTTTATATCTTTAGAATAGCAAAAAAAAGCAAATTATTTTAGGTGATAAAAGGATGAAAAGCAAGGAGATAATTGTGTCATGGACACAAAAAAACTGCATGAAATATTTGGATTTCATACAGTTCTTGTAATATTTATTTTCTTTTTAAATAGTAGTAAAAATACTCCATGAATTCCCTTGATTTTGTATCATTTAAAGGATTCATGTTGAATTCCTGACGAATCTTGTCCAGACGAAAGGCAAGGGTATTTTTATGAATATAAAGATCCTTGCTGGCAGTTACCATGTTATAGTTGTTTTTCTTTAAAGCCTGCATAAGTTCTGTGTAACCGGCCAGGAATTTTTCGGATAAAATATTTTCTGCAAGGCAGCGGAAGATATGATGAAGTTCTGTAAGAGGAGTAATATCTTTCATATAGGCATCAATATAATCATAAAAATAGATGCCGGTGGATGATGATTTCACATTCCGTTCCAGCCAGAGGCAATGCTCATATGCCTTTTTGTATTGGCTCAGACTGTTCTGAATGGTTCCTACGTAAAAGTGATATTTTACGTCCTGACCTAATGCATCCTGTAAGAATTCAGAAAGATATTCACCGATGATAAATTTATAGTCTCTCAATAAATCCTTTTTATCTGGCAGCGTTTTAAATACGAGAATCTGCTGTTTTCTTGTCAGAAAAGACATATCCTGAGAGGTATGAAGGGAGCCGGACTTAATTTTACGTAAAATAATAGTTCCGTCTACTTCCTGTTCGGGACAGCAAAGAACAGGGATTCGTAGTGTAGAATCATTATAATTTAAAAATCTGGCCATGGAGGATAATTCTGCCGGATCTGTTTCTGTATCATAAAGAAGGCCGTGGGCAAAACTTTCTTTTAAACTTTGTCTTTTGTAAAGTTTGTCTTTCTCCATTTCATATTCCAGCATGGTTTCCAGAGACATTTTTACAATCATAGCAATAGGTTTTACTTCGGAAGGATTGCCAGTAACACCGATGACACCAACAGGCTTTCCGTTTGGAGTAAGAAGAAGGTTTACTCCGGGAAGTACGCCTAAAAAACGGTTTTCATCAGAAACCTCAATCATTGGTTTTTGATTTTTGATAATATCAAAAGCAATTTCGTGAAAAGTGCTTATTCGGTCCGGATTACGGCTGGCAATGATAATTCCTCGCTCATCCATAATATTAATGTTGTATTTCGTATATAAAGTAAGCCGCTCGATAAATTTTTTTGCAATTTCTACGTATAACATGGAACCTCCTTTTGTGCTTTGAGCACAGGTGTTTCTTTACGTTTATTTTAGTAGGACTGAAAGAAAAGGGCAATGAAAATGTAAGAAAAAGTTAATAAACTTTCTGAAAAAAAGGTGTAACATATTCGGCGTTAAAAAGGACAAATCATTGAAGTGTGTAGAGTAACAGACCGGCAGAGAGAAAGACCGGTCTGTCTGAAAAAGGAGAATAATATGGGAGAAATGATGTTTGAAATACTTGGCCGGGTGGCAGTAGTGTTGGCAGATTTATATCATCCGGGGAAAGAAATCGGAGCAGTTATTGCGGGATTTCTTTCTATTTTGATATTTCATAAAACAGCTTATAAAATACTCGGTTTTTTCTTTACCAGAAAGTTTAAGCCGGCAAAGAAGATGCACAAATATGGAATCTGTATTGCTGCCCGCAATGAAGAAGCTGTGATTGGGAATCTTCTTGAAAGCATTGCACAGCAGGATTATAAAAAAGAATTGCTGACTGTATTTGTAGTTGCAGATAACTGTGATGACAGGACAGGGGCAATTGCAAGAGAGTATGGGGCAGTGTGTTATGAACGTTTTAATAAAAATGAGAGGACGAAAGGCTATGCTCTTAAATATCTTTTTGAGCAGATTGAACGGGATTATGGAACGCAGAATTTTGACGGATTCTTTATTTTTGATGCAGACAATCTTTTGAAAAGGGATTATATATCCAGAATGAACGATTCTTTCGATGAAGGATGTAAGATTATTACATCTTACCGAAATACAAAGAATTTATCGGAAGGATGGATTGCTTCTAATTATGCTCTCCATTGGATTCGGTCTATCCGTCACAATCATAGGGCAAGATCAGTTCTTAAGCTGGCTACCAATATTCAGGGAACCGGATTTTTATTTGCCAGTGAAATCGTAAAGGATGGATGGAAATATACAAGTCTTACAGAGGACAGAGCCTTTACGGCAGACAGTGTAGTAGAAGGATATGAGATTACATATAATGATGCGGCTGTCTTTTATGATGAACAGCCGGCAGATTTAAAGGTGGCACTTCGTCAGAGGCTGCGCTGGTCCAAAGGACATCTTCAGGCTTTTGGAGAAAGCGGGGGAAAGCTTTTTAAACATATCTTTATTGATACTTATACGAAAAAGGAAAAGGGTGAGGTCTGGTGGCATTATCTCTATCGTACTTTAAAATACCGCTTCATGTCTTTTGATACTTTTGCCCAGTTAGTGCCTAGAAATGTAATTGCATTGTTTAAATGGATAGTACTTAATGTGATTCTTTATCCATGCTTCTGTATGGAAGTACTGGGTCTTGATTATCTTTCCAGCCTGACAGGTGTCATCGTTGCGCGCCTCGGTTATCGGGTGACCAGATATTTTTATAATATTTTAACAGCAGTGTATTTGTTTTTGGTAGAACATAGAAGGATTGAGAAAGTGAGCATCTGGAAGACTCTGCTTTATTGTGTTATGTGGCCCGTGTTTGATATTATCGGCAGATATACCCAGTACGCAGCACTGTTTATGAAGGTGGAGTGGAAGCCGATACCCCATAAGAGCAGGGTGAGGATAGGGGATTTGAAGTTGTCATAATAAAACTTGCCAAGATTTATGCCACAAACTTGATTTTTTACCAAGTTTGTGGCATTCTATATCTATATGTCCAGTTGATTCGCTAAAAAAGGATAAAAGAAAGAGTTAAATTACCTTTAGCGAATAGAAATACAGGGAAATCCAATAAAAAATCTAATAAGGAAATCTATAGATAGAGGAGTGGATAGATATGAACAAGAAACCATATTACATCACAACTGCAATCGCATATGCTTCCGGCAAACCGCATATTGGCAACACATATGAGATCGTATTAGCAGACAGTATTGCACGTTTTAAAAGAATGGAAGGCTACGATGTATTCTTCCAGACAGGAACAGACGAACACGGACAGAAAATTGAATTAAAAGCTCAGGATGCAGGCGTTACACCACAGGAATACGTAGATAAGGCAGCAGTAGAAATTAAGAGAATCTGGGATTTAATGAACACATCCTATGATAAATTCATCCGTACAACAGATCCTGACCACAAGAAACAGGTTCAGAAAATCTTCAAGAAGATGTACGCAAAAGGCGACATCTACAAGGGACACTATGAAGGTATGTACTGTACACCATGTGAATCCTTCTTCACATCTTCCCAGTTAGTAGATGGCAAATGTCCTGACTGCGGCAGAGAATGCCAGCCTGCGAAGGAAGAAGCTTACTTCTTCAAGATGAGCAAATATGCAGACAAACTGATCGAGCACATCAATACACATCCAGAATTCATCCAGCCGGAATCCAGAAAGAACGAGATGATGAATAACTTCCTTCTTCCGGGTCTTCAGGATTTATGTGTATCCAGAACATCTTTCAAATGGGGTATCCCGGTTGACTTCGATGACAAACATGTAACATATGTATGGCTTGACGCTCTTAACAACTATATCACAGGTATTGGTTATGACTGTGACGGTGAAAGCACAGAACAGTTTAATAAGAACTGGCCTGCAGATCTTCACTTAATCGGCAAAGACATCATCCGTTTCCATACCATTTACTGGCCAATCTTCTTAATGTCCTTAGACTTACCTCTTCCAAAACAGGTATTTGGACATCCATGGCTCTTACAGGGCGACGGCAAGATGAGTAAATCCAAAGGAAACGTACTTTACGCAGACGAACTTGCTGATTTCTTCGGTGTTGACGGTGTACGTTATTTCGTACTTCACGAAATGCCATTTGAAAATGACGGCGTAATCACATGGGAATTAATGGTAGAAAGATTAAATTCCGACCTTGCCAACACACTTGGCAACCTTGTAAACAGAACAATTTCCATGTCCAACAAATACTTTGGCGGCGTAGTAGCTGACAGAGGTGTGGCAGAAGAAGTAGATGAAGACTTAAAAGCAGTTGTTCTTGGAACAAAAGCCAACGTTATCGCTAAGATGGATAAACTCCGCGTGGCAGACGCTATGACAGAGATCTTTAACCTCTTCAAACGCTGCAACAAATATATCGATGAAACAATGCCATGGGCACTTGCCAAAGACGAAGCGAAGAAAGACAGACTTGCAACTGTTCTCTATAACTTAGTTGAAAGCATCTGCATGGGTGCATCTTTATTAAAACCTTTCATGCCTGAAACAGCAGACAAGATCTTTGCACAGTTAAACGGCAAAGAAAGAACAATGGAAGACCTTGATACATTCGGTCTTTACGAGAACGAAACAAAGGTAACAGACAAACCTGAAATCCTCTTCGCAAGACTTGATGTAAATGAAGTACTCGCAAAAGTTGCCGAACTTCACCCACCGGTAGAAGAAGAAGCCCCAGTAGAGGAAGCTCCGGTTATCGATATTGAAGCAAAAGAAGAAATCACATTCGATGAATGGGAAAAAATGCAGTTCCAGGTTGGTGAAATCATTGCCTGTGAAGCTGTAAAGAAATCCAAAAAACTTCTCTGCTCCCAGGTTAAGATCGGAAGCCAGGTGAAACAGATCGTATCAGGTATCAAAGCTCACTACTCACCGGAAGAGATGGTTGGCAAGAAAGTTATGGTACTTGTTAACTTAAAACCAGCAAAACTTGCAGGTGTTCTCTCCGAAGGTATGATCCTCTGCGCAGAAGGCTTAGATGGAGAACTTTCTTTAATGGTTCCTGAAAAAGCTCATATGCCAGCTGGTTCCGAGATTGCTTAATCTGCCCATAAGGTAAAAACGGAATAATTTAAATATGAATGATGATGGAAAGCTGCATTTCTATGCAGCTTTCCTTTTTTTGTAAATAAAGGGAAAGAACTGTTGACCGTATGTTGGCAGGCCGATATAATGAAACCATGAAAAGAGAATACAACAACGGAGGTGAACCAGATGACTAATCATAATTACCGAATTCTAATCGCAGATGACGAAAAAGAAATCCGCGATATCCTTACCCTTCTTCTAAATGGTGATGGATACGAATTAGTTCAGGCGGAGAATGGAAAGGAAGCCGTAGATAAGGCTACAGAAGATATCGACCTCTATATCCTTGATGTGAACATGCCGGAACTGTCCGGTTTTATGGCAGGAGCCGAGATTCGAAAAAAATTCGATGCGCCGATAATATTTCTTACCGCTTATTCCGGTGAATCGGATAAAGTCATGGGATTCTCTGTAGGGGCCGACGACTATATCGTAAAACCATTTTCCAATATGGAGCTTTTAATGAGAGTAAAAGCAATTCTAAGAAGAAGTGGAAGACAGAACCAGGATCAGGGCAACACTGTGGATAAATCAGGAGACATGGGGACAAAGCAAGAAAGTTTGTCGAATGTTGTGGATAGCAACAAGAACCAGATTATCATTTCCGATATAACATTAGATCTGGACAGTCAGTCTGTTACAAAAGATGGGGAATCTATCCCGCTTACATACACAGAATTCAAGATTTTAGAACTTTTGGCAACCAATAAGAAGAAAATCTACTCTTTAGATAACATTTACCAGAGCATTTGGGAAGAAGAAGCGGTCGGTGACAGTGCCATTATGGTTCACATTAAGAATATAAGAAAGAAACTTGGGGATAATTCCAGAAATCCAAAATACATCAAGACCGCCTGGGGAAGGGGATATTATATTGAAAGATGAAAGAAAAAGGACAAAAGTGAAGAGTGTCTTAAAAGAGACAGGACGACAGGCGAATCAAAAGTTATCAAGAGAAATCCTTCTTATCTTTCTTATCTCTGTAGCAACCGGATTGGCTACCTACTTTTTCTTATTATCCATGGCAGGACCTATTGTCTGGAATTATTGTGAGGAAAATCATATTGTTCTCACCGAAATGCAGCAGATCGATATTGATTATTTTATCCAGAATGGAAGTCTTTTGATTGCTGTTTTATTATTCCTGCTTGTATTTCTGATCTTAATGGGACGTAAATTATCCTATCTTCAGACGATTTTAAATGGAATAGATGCCCTTCGTATTCATCATATGGATTATTCTATTCCGATAGAAGGGGATAATGAATTTACAGAATTGGCAAGGAGTATCAATTATCTTTCTAAAACAGAGAGGGAACTTGACGAGAAAGAAAAACAGCTCAAACAGGAAAGAGAATTACTGATTCGAGCACTATCTCATGATATTCGAACACCGCTTACTTCCATTCGTTCTTATTCCGAGTTGATGGCGGGAAAGTTAGAATGCGGAGACATCAATGGGGAAGAGCTGAAAGAATATGTATCTCTCATGCGGCGAAAAGCAGACCAGATGAAAGAATTGACAGATCAGTTATTGGAGAACAACCGTCACAGACCGGAACAGATAGAAGATGGAAAATTTCTCGTGGAACAGCTGGTGCTGGAATGGGAAGAATTGTTGGAAGACCGGTATGATTGCAACATTGATCTGACGGAATGTCCAACTTTTGCAGCCGAGATAGATATACGCGGTTTTCAGAGAATCTTTGATAACCTTCATTCTAATATTGAAAAATATGCGGATGAGAACGCACCTGTAGAACTTATAATAGGTGTTACAGACGGCCGCCTTTGTATCCGACAGAAAAATAAAAAGAAAAAAGATGCGGTTTACGTGGAAAGCCACCAGATTGGACTGCTTAGTATAAAGTCCATTGCAGGAAACTATGGTGGAAGTGTTATCGTAAGAAATGAAGAAGAAACATTTGAAATACGGATTCTCCTTTTAGAAATCTCCTAAACTTTCTTCAGATTTCTTTAGAATTTCCTTTTTATTTTCTTTAGAACCCTTTGTTAAGATGTACCCATCAACAAAACAGAAGCAATCAAAAGAAAAGCTCCTGTTGTTGAAATAACATAAGGAAAGTTTAAGAAAGTAAAAGAAGAAAGCGAGGAAATTATTTATGTTAAATTCTTTAGACGCATTAATCGTAGCATTTTTAGGGATGAGTTTTATTAGTATGGCAGGAGTACTTCTTATGTTTTTCGTGAAAAACGAGAAGTGGAAAAAGAGAATGTTCTATGGACTTAGCATCTGGGGCGTGATTGTTGCCATTTGTAACTTACAGACATATTTTTCTTATATGTTAGGTGATATTGTAGTAGCCGCATTACTTGGATTGCTTGCAGTGGCAGCCGTGTTGATTTGGAAGTTTGCAAAGAGTGAAAGTCGTTATAAGATGGCTCAGGGTATGGCAGCAGTTTCTGTAGTGGCAGGGATGATGCATACATTTTTAATCTAACATAAATCAGCGAAAGGACGGCGTGAGCTGTCCTTTTTCCATGGACGAAATGACTTCCATATGGTAAAATGTATTCAAATGACCTTTCATCGGAAATCAAAAAAGGATGAAAAGATACGGAGAATATTTGGGAGAAAGGAACTGAAAAGGAGCTCCTTCTACCTGAAAATACAGACAGGAGGCAGGATAGATGGAAGAGATTATCAATGCTCTATTGGACGTGGTGAGAGAGCAGAAGAGAACAGGAATTGCACCGGAAGCGGCCATGAGCCGTTCCGACGTTGTGAATATGGCTCTTAAGATGATGCAGCAGCAGGGAACCGAGATTGAACAGGAGACGGTAACAGATACATGGAGAACGGTGCTCCGTATGGCCCCAACTCTGTTTGGAACGGATACTTCTGATGTTCCACCGGCAGCATTAAGCCCATCACAGCAGATCGTACGTAAGATTGAACCGGAGAAACATATTACAGAAGGCAATGAGAACATTGCCCTTGATAAGATGATCTTTAATAACTTTCAGTCTATGCTTTCCGGAGGAGCAGGCGGTGAAATAAAGACAGATGCCGAACCGGCAGCACCTGCAGCGCCTGCAAGACCAAAGTCTGCGGCGGAACTCGCAGCAGATGCAATCCGTCAGGAAGAGGAGAATAAGAGAAGAGGTATCAAACCTCAGCCTCCGAAGAAGAAAGGCCCGGTTAAGACCACGCCTAGCAAGACACAGAAGCCTATTCCTAAGGGACCTGCCAAGATTCAAGAAAAAGGAGCACAGGGCAAGTCTGCCAGCCAGTTAGCTTATGAAGCACAGAAGATTTCCCAGCAGCGCGCAGCGGAAGAAGCCCGCATCCGTGCTGAATTAGAAGAAAAGATTGCTCAGGAAGCGATTGCCAGAGGAGAACCTGATCCAAGAATTAAGATAGAAGAAGAAAAGAAGAAACGTCTTGCGGACATCCGCGCCATGGAGATTAAACGTGCCAGAGAACGTGGAGAAGAACCGCCTTCCATGGAGAACTCCGCAGCCAATGTAGAGACTGATTACGAGAGAAGAATGCGTATCGAACGTGAACAGGAAGAGCGCAAGAAAAGAGAATGGGAACAGGCAGAAGCAGAAGCAAAAGCAGCCAAAGAACGTGCCCGTCAGGAACGTGAAGCAGAATTTCTGCGTAAACAGGAAGAGGAACAACGGGCCAAAGAAGAAGCGGCAAACCGCGCAAGACAGATGGCAGGCATGAGTCCGGAAGAACGTAAAGCGGCAGAAGAACGTGCAGCCAAACGTGCCAAAGCCAGAGAAGAGGCGGCAGCAGCCAAGGAAGCAAAGAGTGCCCAGACTAAGTTAGATGCAGCCAAGCTCATTCAGGAGCGTGCCGCAGCTAAGACAGAGAAAGCCCAACAGACAGCAAGAAAGGCAGTTGCCAGCATTCAGGAAGGTATGGCAGCAGTTCTTGGCGGCGATGTGACAGAGAAGATGGGTATTACAGAAGAGGAGCTCAATGAGCTTGTCATGGAGAAATACCAGGATATCATTCGTTCTGGTAAGAAACCATCTGAGATTAACATGGCTGATCTTACAACCATGGTAATTGATGCCCTTTCCAGAAGAACAGAAGAGAAAGAAGACGACAAAGAACCTGTGGTACAGGATTTAGACGAAATCATGGCGGAAGCATGGGGCGGCGACAAAGAAGAGGAAGCAGAAGGCGAAGATGAAGTACGCGCTGCACTCCATAAAGCAATGGAACCTGCAAGAAAGGAACCGGAACCAGTAGAAAAAGCGGCTCAAGTTAAGAAAGAGGAACCGATTCCTGTAAAGAAACCGGCAGCGCCTGTAAGACCGGCAGCACCGGCAAAACCAGCTGTGAAGCCAGAGAAGAAACAGCGTAAATCTGCAGAAATCGATGAAGAGAAATTGTTTGCATCCTTCAAGAATGTAAAGAGCATCTTCGGGGACTTTGAGGCATTTTTAAGTTCCTCTGCAGATCAGAGATATATCCGTACCGGCATCGAACCGGTTGACCAGCTCCTTTCCGAAGGGTTAGAACCAGGCGTATATATGGTTCAGGCACATGAATCCATTGGTGCAGATTCCTTCTGTCTCCAGATGAGTGACTATATGTCATCCAAAGGCAAAGATGTTATCTATCTTTTATCCGACACATCCCGTTACGGAATGATGATGAAGAGTATTTCCCGTCTTACTTATGAACTCCGCGGACAGGACAGCGGCATGGCAAGAAGCGTTGCTTCTATTATGAACTGTCAGTCTAAAGCCGATATGGCAAATCTTCGCAAGGAATTCAGTCATTATGAAGAAAAGATTGGCGAGCATCTCTATCTCATGGAACAGAAAACAATGGATGCAGACAACATGGCAACCATCATTATGAAGCTTTCTGAAGCCTTCGAGAGAGAGAACGACAAGAAAGCGGTTATCATGGTAGATGATATCTACTGGATGATTGAAGATGAACCGGAATTATTAGAAGACCTTGCCGATCTTGCGGAGGACCTTGCAACTCCGATTATTATCTCTATCGGCGATGGCAAATTAGAAGACGCAGATTGCATTACGACTGTAATTAAGGTAGAATATGCTGATGTTATTGATGCGGCGTCTATGGTTCAGAAAGCAGAAAGAGGAGAAACTCTTCCTGCAACTCTTAAGATTATCAGAAAAGATACAGGCAGAGTTCTGAATGGAAGAATGTCTGTAACACCGAAGTTCCATTACTTTGGGAAATAATATAAAATGGGCCAGAGTTTCTAACTTTGGCCTTTTACTTAGAAAAGATCAGGAGGAAGAAAGCATGATTTTTGATACTCATGCTCATTACGATGATGAGGCATTTGCCGAAGACAGAGAATCCTTATTCGAACAGATGAAAGAAGCCGGCATTGATTTTGTTGTAAATATTGGTGCCAATATGGCTTCATCAAGAGAAACTGTATCTATGTGTGAAAAGTATCCTTTTATGTATGGCGCAGTCGGTGTTCATCCAAGTGATTCTCAGGAGATGAATGATATTACGTTAAAAGAATTAAAAGAACTGGCAATGAAAGATAAAATTGTGGCAATCGGCGAGATTGGACTTGACTATTACTGGCCGGAACCTGCCCATGAAATTCAAAAGCCTGCATTAGAAACTCAGATTGCATTGGCAAAAGAGGTGAATCTTCCAATTGTTGTTCACAGCAGAGATGCTGCGAAGGATACGCAGGACATGTTGTCAGCATTAAAAGCCGGAGACTGTGGCGGCGTCATCCACTGCTTCTCTTACGGCAAAGAGATGGCAAGAGAATTCTTAAATATGGGTTTTTATATCGGCGTTGGCGGTGTTGTTACATTTAAGAATGCGAAGAAGTTAAAAGAAGTAGTAGAATACACACCGATGGACCGCATTCTACTTGAGACCGACTGTCCTTATCTTGCACCCACACCTTACAGAGGAAAGAGAAATTCTTCTCTCTATCTTCCATATGTGGCAGAAGAAATTGCACAGATTAAAGGGATTTCCTATGAGGAAGTTCTTAAGATTACGATGGAGAATGCCAAAAAGATGTATCGTATTTGATGAAAAAGTGATTGCAGGAAGAAATACTCTGGACATGACATGATTTAGATGATAGAATCCTTAACTGAAATGTAGAAACAGTGAAGATTTAATAGGAGAATATATGGAGCAGAATATTACACAGCGTACCATAGAGATTATAAAAAAATATGACTTTGTATTTCAGAAAAAATTCGGACAGAATTTTTTAATAGACCAGAGAGTTTTAGACAAGATTATTGCTGCAGCAGATATCGGACCGGATGACTGCGTGTTAGAGATTGGTCCTGGTATCGGAACCCTTACTCGTTGTCTGGCTGAGGCAGCAGGACAGGTCATAGCCGTTGAGATTGATAAGAATCTGATTCCGATTCTTGGTGACGTACTTTCTGAATATCATAACATTACAGTCATCAACGAAGATATCTTAAAAGTAGATATCCAGGCACTGGTAGATGAAAAAAACGGTGGAAGACCGATTAAAGTAGTTGCAAACCTTCCATATTACATTACAACACCGATTATTATGGGCCTTTTTGAAAGCAACGTGCCAATTGACAACATTACAGTTATGGTGCAAAAAGAAGTGGCGGACCGTATGCAGGTGGGTCCAGGCACAAAGGATTACGGCGCTCTTTCCCTGGCGGTTCAGTATTATGCAGAACCATACATCGTGGCAAATGTTCCACAGAACTGTTTTATTCCAAGACCGAATGTAGGATCTGCAGTAATTCGATTAACACGTCACAAAGAAAAGCCGGTTACAGTAAAGAACGAACAGCATATGTTCCGTCTGGTGAGGGCAGCTTTTAATCAGAGAAGGAAAACCCTTCAGAATGCCCTTCATAATATGGCTGAATTAAACCTTTCCAAAGAACAGGTGGTAAATGCCTTAAAAGAGATGGGACTTTCCGAGACAATTCGTGGAGAAAAGCTTACCTTAGAGGATTTTGCTAGATTATCAGATTTGTTAAGTGAATAAGGAAATAAGAAAAGTGCGGCAGGGATGCCGCACTTTTTCTTTGTTCTATATACTGACTTTTTCGCATAAACTAATCAAAAAGAGTCTGTGTAAAAAGGAGAGAAGTATGAATCAGTATCGGCGCATCGTATCTTATCTATATAAATATGAAAATGGTAAAAAAGGAGACAATACAGGGTTTGTCCGAGTTGATACGAAAGAAGAGGGTGTACGTCTTCATCTGCGAATTAATGACCTGAAAATGATGGATGAGAGAAGGTTAAAAATGTATTTTTATTTTCACAAAGAGAATCAGCTTCAGTTGATTTTTGTGGATGAATTTTTGTGTATCAGGGGCAATTGTGAATATAAGAAGATGGTCTTTCCTGATTTATCGGATCGTGACTTTGAAAAGATAAATGGAGTCATTTTTTTGGATGAGCAGGGGCTTTTTTATGGAAGCTGCTGGGATGAGAGGGAGATTAGTGAGGATCTGCTGCCACTGGGTAAAGTGGGAACAGAAGAAGATGTGTTTGAGAAAAAAAATGACAGGAAAGAGCGTTTGAGGGAACAAAAGGATAAGCTGGAGGAAAACTCATCGAAGCAAGAAGTTGAAAAAGAAACATGCTTGCCAGAGGAAGGTAATACCAGAAAAGCGAACAGGCCAAAGAAAGAAATCATTAGGGAAGAAAACATGTCCGAGCAGCAGTTCTCTCAGGAAAAGAACAATTTATTATCCCAATATCCCCAGATTGAACTATATCACCCCGAAGAAGCAATTCAAGCTGTTCGTATTCAGATAGAAAACATCTCTATGCTCTCTATGAAAGACTGGAAAGTTGCAGATAACGCATTCCTAAAACAGGCCTATGAGATGGAACCCCACCTGCTTCTTGGTAAAGTCCGCATGCCCAATGAAAGGGAAATATGGGTTCTCGGAGTTCCGGGCGTTTATGATAATAGAGAAAAATATCTGGCAGGTATCTTTGGATTTACAGATTACATACCTGTGGAAAATCGCGAATTTAAGACAGGAGGAAGAGGATATTGGATCCGGCAGATTGAAAGTATAGAATAAGATGATATATGAGAACTTAAGAGGGATGTTGCAAAGTATTTTTCGAATAAGAAATGAGCAGCAATTTGTACAAAAAACGCATCGTCACAATGCTTTGTGACCTAAGTTTTTTGGCAAACTTGCTGCTCATTGCTTTTAAAGGATGAATATTGCAACACCCCTGAATGCTTTATTTATTCGATTTATTCTTTATGCGTCTTGTCGTATTCAAACATAGCAGCACAAACAGCTAAGGAAAGGAAACCGTGTTCTACGGAGCTGCTTCGGGAAGTTACTGCGATAGGAATAGATGCACCTGCAATTACGCCGGCACTGTTTACGTTTGCGGACATTAACAGAACTTTCATAACAGTGTTTCCTGCCATTACGCCTGGCATGAGAACTGCGTCGAATTCTCCACAGAGGTCGCAGTTATAATTTTTAAGACGGGCAGCTTCTTTGCTTACGATTAAGTCCCAAGGAATTGGTCCTACGACTTCACAGTCTGCAATCGGTTCCTGCTTGTGAGAGAGGGCGATTGTCTGTGCTTCTACTGTGTCACGCATATGGAAACTAGGTTTCTCAACGAGGGAGAGGACAGCAATGTTTGGATGTTCTACGCCAAGGTGGCTAAGTACTTCTACGATATTCTTAATGATAGATTTTCTCTGTTCGATGGATGGATGAATAATCATGGATACATCGGAGAGGGCCAGTACTTTGTCATAATAAGGAACCTTAATGAGAGCAACTTCACTTAATACTTCGTTCTTAATTAATTTGTTTCCTTTGTGAAGAATTGGCATTAAGAAGTCGCGGGTAGATGTGTTGCCGCGCATGAGGATGTCACCCATGCCGAGGTTGATAACGTCGATGGCATGCTGAACTACGTTCTCGCCTTCATCTACAGCACAAAGCTGGTATCTGCGGTCTTTTAAGTTAAATTTTTCTAAAAGAGCCATGATTTTTTCTTCGCTTCCTACGAGAACAGGAATGGCGAAGCCTGCTGCCTCTGCTTCAAAAACAGCCTGGATAAAACTTTCGTGGTCTGCGCCTGCTACTACAACACGTGCAGGATTTTTTAAAGATTTCGCTCTGGAGAGGACGAAATCGAATTCTTTTTCAAAAACGTTCATTTAAGTATCCCCTTTCGATTATTTGATCAGGCCCATGCCCTGATTTACAAGAAGGAATAAAGGTGCGAATACTAAAGCAACAACGGTCATTAATTTAATGAGGATGTTGATGGATGGTCCGGATGTATCTTTGAATGGGTCACCTACTGTATCGCCTACAACCGCTGCACGGTGAGCTTCGCTTCCTTTGCCGCCGTGGTGGCCGTCTTCGATATATTTCTTCGCATTATCCCATGCACCACCTGCATTGGACATGAACAGAGCCATTAATACACCGGTTACCAGGGAGCCTGCAAGGAGTCCGCCAAGAGCTGCAGTACCAAGAATTAAGCCGATAGCAAGTGGTGCGATTACCGCTAATACACCAGGAACGAGCATTTCTTTTAAAGCAGCCTGAGTGGAAATAGCAACACAGGATGTATAATCCGGTTTGCCGGTTCCTTCTAATATGCCAGGAATGGTACGGAACTGTCTACGTACTTCTTCGATCATCTTATAAGCAGCCTTGGATACAGAGTCCATAGTAAGGGCTGAGAAGAAGAATGGCAGCATACCACCAACAAAGAGACCAACGATAACTTTGTAGTCAAGGATGTTGATACCAACGTCAAATAATTTTACTGATTCTGCGTAGGATACGAAAAGAGCAAGAGCGGTAAGGGCTGCGGAACCGATGGCGAAACCTTTACCCATAGCAGCTGTTGTGTTACCTACAGCGTCAAGTTTATCTGTTGTTTTACGAACGGACTTAGGAAGTCCTGACATCTCAGCAATACCGCCTGCGTTGTCGGCGATTGGTCCGTATGCGTCGACGGCTACAGTAATACCTGTAGTGGAAAGCATACCAACTGCTGCAAGAGCGATACCGTAAAGGCCGTTTGCCATATATGCGCCGATAATACCAACTGCGATTAAAAGGATAGGAACAGCGGTGGAGTGCATGCCTACAGCAAGACCGCTGATAACAGTTGTAGCAGAACCAGTCTCAGACTGGAGCGCAATCTTTTTAACGAAGCGGTAATCTCCGGATGTATAAACTTCAGTAATAATACCAATTAAAATACCTACGAAAAGACCGAAAATAATAGCAATGGCAGCTTTAAAGTTACCAAAAGTCACTTTACTTAAAATAAGAGTAGCGACAACAACAATACCGCTGGCTACATAGGTACCTGTCTTTAATGCTTTATGAGGATCAGAATCGTCGTCACCTTTTACAAAGAATGTACCGATAATGGCTGCAATAATACCAATACCTGCAAGGAGTAATGGGAACAGAGCACCGTCAGCGGCATAATAAACAGTACCGAGAGTAATAGCTGATACGATAGAACCAACGTAGGATTCAAATAAGTCGGCACCCATACCGGCTACGTCACCAACGTTATCACCAACATTGTCAGCAATAGTTGCCGGGTTACGAGGGTCATCTTCCGGAATACCGGCTTCTACTTTACCTACAAGGTCAGCACCAACGTCAGCAGCTTTTGTGTAAATACCGCCGCCTACACGGGCAAAAAGAGCGATGGAGGAAGCTCCTAAGGAGAATCCTGACAGAACATTAGGATTACCGCTGATTACATATACGAGACCGGCACCTAATAAACCAAGACCTACTACACACATACCCATAACAGCTCCACCGGAGAAAGCTACGGATAATGCTTTGTTCATACCGAAATCTTTTGCAGCGGCTGCAGTTCTTACGTTGGCTTTTGTGGCAACGTTCATGCCGCAGTATCCTGCGATGGTGGAGAACAGGGCACCTACAAGAAATGCAATGGCTGTGGGCCAGCTGATTCCAAAACCGATCAATACAAGTAAAACTGCAACGAAGACAACGAGAATTTTGTATTCAGCTACTAAGAAAGCCTGAGCTCCTTCGTGGATGAATGCAGCGATCTCTTTCATTCGGTCAGTTCCGGCATCCTGGCTTGTTACTCTTTTGGAAAGATATGCCGCAAAGAGCAGAGCCGCCACACCCAAAACAGGTGCAAGAATTGCGAGATTGTTCATAATCGTCATTCCTTTCTTTTTTGTTTTTTGTTATTTTGTACTTTCTTTTGAACAGTACATAGGGGTTCATATGTTAATTTTATATGAGAAAAAAACAGATGGCAAGTATTTTTATTAGTACAATTAGATAATAAATGACTAATTATTAACAGAATATTGTGCAAAAAAGTATAAAAGACTACAGAATTATGATTGAAAAAAGGATGATTTTGTCCTTCTTATGTCATGTTTTCAATGCAGCATAATCACCGGAAGCACCAGAAGGTGCATTCCGGGATTGTAAGCGGTCGCCAAGGTCCCGAGCAAGCTCGGATTTTGGCTCGTCGCCAGCACAAGAAAAAGAACGGGAGTTATTCCCGTTCTTAAAGTCACATATTTAACGAATAAAGTTTGTACGTACTTTTCCTTCCTTTTCCGGAAGCGCAACACCTGCTGCCTTGCCGGCTTCGATGGATTTTAAGATCCATGCCATATTGCGTCCTAAAGTACGCATGACCATCATGCCCTCTAAGTCCTGTTCTACCTCTGCAGGGCTGTTTCCATGTACCATGTTCCAGTAGGAGGAAGAGATTAAAGGCATATTGCTGATTGTGAAGTATTTGTTTAACTGTTCTAAAGCTGCAGTAGAACCGCCTCGGCGGCAGCTTACAATAGCAGCTCCCGGTTTGTTTGCAAATCCGCCGCTGGCATAGAATGCTCTGTCAAGAAAAGAAGTGATTCCGCCACTGGCAGCTGCATAGTGAACAGGAGAGCCGACGATAAGAGCATCTGCTTCTTCCATCTTCTTTAAGAATACATTTACCTTGTCGTCTCCGAAGATACATCTTCCTAATTTATTCTTTCTGCACATGCCGCATCCCATACATCCGCGGATTGGGTCTGTTCCGATATGGAAGATTTCTGTATCAATGTCCTGTTTGTAAATTTCTTTTGCAACTTCCTGTAAAGCACGGTTGGTGCAGCCTTTTTCGTGTGGGCTTCCGTTTACTAATAATACTTTCATGATCATGGCTCCTTTTTTATAAATGATATTGTAATATTAAGTTTCGCTGATGGGATTTTTAACTGCGTTCTGCCTGGCTCTTTGCCTTCATTAACTTTTCCTGTTTTTTCATCTCCCGGAGACTTTTGAAAAAGTCAGAAAGCATAGCAGAGCATTCCTCTTTTAATACATCATAAACCACTTCAACCTGATGGTTAAACTGTTCTATCTTAAGAAGGTTGAGGACAGATCCGGCACAGCCGGCTTTCGGGTTCATGGTGCCAATGACAACCTTTGGAATTCTTGCCTGTACGATGGCTCCGGCACACATCTGGCACGGCTCCAGAGTGACATACATCGTACAGTCTTCTAATCTCCAGTCTCCGATTACTTTACTGGCTTTTGCCATAGCCAGAAGTTCCGCGTGGGCGAGGGTTGTCTTCTTTGCATTTCGTTTGTTATAGCCCCGGGCGATAATTCTGTCTTCGAAGACGATAACACATCCAATGGGCACATCTCCTGCTTTTAGGGCTTTTTTTGCCTGTTTCATGGCTTCTTTCATATATTTTTCGTCTGCAGTCAGCATGAGTATTCCTGCTTTCTATATTCTGATAAAAAAAGTATAGCATACTGTGGGTAAGAAAAAAACAGTTTTTCCATTTGGTTGTTTTTCTTTGTGAAATCAGCTATACTAGGTCTATAGAAAATATTTAAGAGGTTGAAAATGCAGGTATTAAAGTTAGAACAGAATTTATTTGAGGAATTAGGGAGAATTGTTTCCGTCACAGAAGAAGCCCGGGATGATTCTTTGTTCCGCAGCATGGCTGTGGATTTTTATAAAAAAGCAGAGAAAATTACGGTCGAAAAAAGAAAATATCCTTATTTTTATAAATATTATCTCTACTTTGGGGAAGACCTTTTAAACCCGGTATCTCTTAGGGAGAGAGAAGGGGCAGAATTTTTAATTGCTTTCTATCAGAAGTTTTGTCCGGATTATGTGAAAAATCCCAACTTTGATGAAGAAGCAGGAATGAAGCCGGATCTGTATTTTCATATGAATCTGGTTCCGGGTGAATCTATGCAGCATTTCGTTCCAGGGAAGGGTTCTGTAGAAGAAGTGATTCCTAAGGAGAAGAGGGACGCGCAGGGGTTCCGTGTTCTGGATGGTTTTCATGAATTTTCCGAAGAGGAGAAAAAAGACGTGGGAGGCCAGCTGGATGCATTGAAGAATCAGTTCGCTGACCAGCTAAAGGAACTGGAAGCCCTGTTAGGCAGAAAGTAAAAGAAAAAGCGCTGTCATGAGCAGTGAAGAATGGAGACAGACATGAGAGTAATGATCAAAGATGCAGATGATAAGAGCATGATGCTTATTCAGACAAGCAGCATCCGCTATCACAGAGCATCGTCTACGATGATTTTACATGAGTTTGGGACAGAATTTTTTTACCGCGTTCCAGGGATGAAGGAAGAGGAGTATAATCAGCTTTTGAGAGATTCCTTTCACAGTGAATATATGGATTGGAGCCATATGACAGCCGTCCGCATGGTAAAAGAGACACATTCTTATTGGTAGAACAGGAGGGATTGGCATGGCATCTTCCGTAATTGGCAGACCAGACAGTCAGGTAAACAAAATCTTCTTCGAGAAAGGCCTTTCCAGAAGTACAGACGAGGCGGAGAGACTTGCAAAGATGACAGAAGAGGAAAGGAAAGCTTACATAAAAGAAAAAAAGAAAAGAGAAGAAGAGATTCTTCTTTATTAACAGATGTTTGAGCGGAATCAGTCCGGCAGCTCCGGTCTGATTCTTTCTATTGAAGGCGGAGCCTTCTGTCAATGAATATGAAAATTTTTATTATGTAAACCTTTATTATATAGAAAAGAGAAGTTCAGATGAGAGAGAAGAAAACAAAAAAAATTGCATATATGGGAATGTTTGTGACCCTTGCTCTAATCGCATCTTACGTAGAATCTCTGGTGCCCTTTTATTTTGGTGCACCCGGGATCAAACTAGGACTTGCCAACCTGATTACAGTAGTCCTCATTTACCGGTCCAGCTGGAAAGATGCGGTTACTGTATCAGTTCTGCGAATTATATTGTCCGGAATTTTATTTGGCAATGTTTTTTCTATTATATATAGTTTCTGTGGAGCATTATTAAGCCTGTTTTTCATGTGCCTTCTGAAACCTGTGAGAGGTTTCAGCGTGATAGGGATTAGTATGACAGGCGGCGTGGTTCATAATCTGGGACAGCTTCTTGCAGCTATTTATTTAATGGAGAATGGGAATATTATGTATTATTTTCCTGTGCTCATGATTGCCGGTTTAGTGACCGGGACGTTGATTGGAATTGGAGCCAGAGAAGTATTAAAAAGACTGCCGGAGATAGGGTAGCTTTTTAAGGTGAGAAAGAATCGGTCAACAGAATTGAAATAAGATAGACCGATGAAGAAGGGAGAATTACTTTGGGAAAAAAAGACAGAATCATTCGTTGGATAAAGGAAAATAACATATATATCAGCAGTTTTCTGCTGCCTTTTCTTATATTAACTGTAGTCTGTATCATCTGTAAGGTGGTTCCGTTTGGCACAAAGAGCCTGTCTGTTGTGGATGGTGTTCATCAGTATATGCCGTTCTTTTCAGAGTACCATGAAAAGATTAGAAATCTGGATTCTTTTTTCTATTCCTGGAATGGAGCACTTGGGTATAACTTTATTTCCTTATGGGCCTACTACTTATCAAGTCCGTTGAATCTTTTGCTCATACTGCTGCCTAAAACAGCACTCCCAATGGGTTATTCCTGGCTGTTAGTGTTGAAAGTCAGCCTGACCGGACTTACTACAGCAGCATTTTTCATCCACCGCTCTAATAAAAAGAACTGGAAAGTATTGTTGTTTTCCACATCCTTTGCCCTTTCCAATTATATGATCGGGTACAGCTGGAATATTATGTGGCTGGATGCAATTTTAATGTTCCCGCTGATTCTGATTGGTTTTGACAAACTGATGAAGGAAGAGAACGGGAAGATGTACAGCATATGTCTGGCTCTTGCTATGATTGGGAACTATTATGTTGCCTTTATGATCTGTATTTTCCTTGTATTCTGGTTCTTGTTTTATCAGCATAAGAATGTGAAAAGCTTTTTCTTTAAGGGGATTTATTTTGCTTACTATTCCCTGCTCAGTGCCTGCATGTCAGCTGCTGTGCTGCTGCCGGCTTATATGGGAATTATGAAGACCGCATCCGCCGGAGCCATGTCTCTTCCGGAACATAGCTGGTTTACCAATATGGCTAACATTCTAAAGACCCATCTGATGGGAACAGCTCCGATCAAAAACAATAATTTTGATGGCAATGCCAACCTGTACGTGGGCATGCTTTCTTTCCTGCTTGTATTTCTCTATATTTTCGGACGCAGGATCAAATGGCAGGAAAAAGTGAAACGAATATTATTTCTTGCCATATTGATGCTTAGTCTTAATGAGAAAATAATGAATTTCATCTGGCATGGTTTTCATGACCAATATGGAATACCAAACAGATTTGCATTTTTGTATCTTTTCCTGATTGTTTTATGTGGGTTTGAAGCTATGGAAAAGATCCGCGCAATGAGGATAAGACATGTATTATGTGCTGTTGTGTCAGCCACAGGCGGGGTCATAGCCCTTGTTTGTCTTGCAGATGAGCAGCCGGCACCATTGGTGATTGGTTTGTCTTTAGGCGCAGTTTTGATCTATGGACTTATATTGCTTCTTTATTCTGTCAGAAAAATCAATTACAAAAAATGCATCTATCCTCTGGCAGTGCTCGTTGCGGTTGAAATTATTGGAACAAGTATTTATGGGTTCAAATACAATGGACAGGTAGATACGGAATACTACTTTGGTGATACAGAAAAAGTAGAGAAATTAATGGAATATGTGTCAGAGGATGAGCTGGTCCGCACAGACATGGTCAAATGCAGGATGCTGGATGAGTCTACATGGCATAATCTCAAAGCTGTTGGTATGTTTGGCTCTACGGTAAATGGTACAACCGTTTCTGCCATGGATCACATTGGCTTTTTCACCGGAGCCAATGAATATTTATATAAAGGCGCGACTCCGTTAACTAACGTATTTCTCAATGTAAAATATAATATATTGAGAGAGGGAGATACAAACGTAAACGGATTCCGTATTGTAAATCAGTACGAAGGACTGGAACTGGTGGAGAACCCATATGAGACGTCCATAGGATACGGAATTGGAGGCGGCCTGGAGGAATGGGTATACACAAGCGCATATCCATTCCGCGTACAGAATCGTCTTGTGAAGACGGCCTATGGTGCGGGAGAATTATTCTCAGAATATACTATTCCGCAACCGGAGACCAGAAGGTGTACCATGGAACCGACCACAAACAATGGGGAATACATGCTCACTTACGACGAAACTCTGGAAGATAATATTATATTTACCATTCCGGTAAAGAAAGATAATGATATTTATCTTCATTATGACGGAAGCCGAGTGGCCAATGCAGTGGTAAAAGTCGGTGATGAGATTCGTGCAGACAAGAAGATGAATGCAGAGATTTTCCATGTAGGCCTTATTGAAGAAGACTGTGATCTTACTGTTTCCTTCGAATTAAAAGATGATGGCATTAACAATGGAGTAATCCGCCTTAGCGTGGCTTCCTTTGATAACGATTTATTTGATGATGTACACAAAGAAATGATGGAACAGTCTGTGGAGATTACTTCTTATACCAGTGATTCCATCAAGGGCAGAATTACTTTAGAAGAAGATGGGCTGATCCTCTTTTCCATTCCTTATGATAATGGATGGAAAGTCAGCTTAAACGGAGAACTTCGTGGAATATATCCTGTGGCAGACGGCTTTCTTGCTGTAAATGCGGAAAAAGGAGAATGGAATATTGAGATGAAATATGAGCCGCCTGGTTTCAAAGAGGGTGTGTTGATTTCCCTGGCAGGGGTGGTGATTTTCTTATTTGTCACAAATAGTTTCAAAAAAAGTCAGAAAAATGTAAGGACTAAGGAAGAGGACACGGAGTAAGATAGTAGCGAGACGAAACGACATAAAACAGATGTCAAAAAGGAGGAAATTATGAAACGTTTTGCGGCAGTATTTGTTATGTTAGTTATGCTGGTATGCAGTATTGTTCCCGGACAGATAGTTCTGGCTGATAAGATTGAAGAAAAACCATATTTGTCTTTAGGGGCGGATTTAAAGGAAGCAGAGAAAAAGACAGTGCTTGCATTGCTTGGTGTGGATGAAAACCATCTGGAACTTTACAGGGTAGGTCAGGTAACAAATGCAGAAGAACATGAATATCTTGGCGACTATATACCTGCAAATGTGATTGGAACGAGAGCTCTTTCTTCTGTTCTGGTAACATTGAAAGAAAAAGGCCACGGTATTGATGTATCTACCAATAATATTACCTATTGTACCGGAGGGATGTACAGAAATGCTCTTGCAACAGCCGGAATTCAGGATGCGGAAGTTATTGTGGCAGGGCCATTTAACATTACCGGTACAGCAGCATTGGTAGGAGCAATGAAGGCTTACGAAGCAATGACCGGAGAAGTCATCGATGAGGAGACAAAGGATGCGGCTACCAATGAGCTGGTTGCAACGGGGGAATTGGCTGAGAATCTTGGGGATGCACAGACAGCGGAAGAACTGATCGCGCTGATTAAAGAGAAAGTAGTTGCCCAGGATCTTACTAATCTGGAAGACATTAAAAAGGTAATTGAAGAAGCCTGTCAGGATTTACAGGTGAATCTGTCAGAGCAGGACCGCCAGCTGATCCTTGACTTAATGGAGAAGATCAAGAATCTGGATATTGATGTAAACCAGTTAAAAGAACAGGCCAAGGCTGTATATAATAAACTGGCAGAGATGGGCATTGATTTAAAATCCGAAAGTTTCTGGCAGTCAGTGAAAGACTTCTTTGACAGAATCTTTGACACGATCATCGGCTTTTTTGGACAGAAAGAGTAACGATATTCAGAAAGAATAAAAATATAATTTTATTGCATACAAGAGAAGAATTCCCGGAAAGCCCAGCAGTCCCCCGGCAGACAGGGTCAGGGGATTAGACAGAATGAGAGCCGGAAGATGTGCAGCGGAGCACATATAGTTTATCAATTGAATCAGAACATAGGAAAGCAGACCGCGAATACCGAGAAGTACCAGGTAATCCGGTCTGTTTTTTATTGCATGAAGAAAAACGAGGAAAAAAACAATACCAAAGATGGAAAGTAGAATCAGTCTGTGACTCATAAAAGGCCTCCTCAATAAAGCTGATACGATGTGAAAGAATAAATCCCACATCTGATATATATGATGGAAAATATAAAATAGAATGCAAAAAATTGTAAAAAAATGTAGACAAAGGACATAATGTGTGATATATTTAGGAAGAACTTACAGAATATGGAAAGGAAGTGGAGCATTGGATAAAAATCTGTTAGGAATTATTTTAATAGTAGCAGCCTATTATGACAGGAAGCAGAGTAGAATTCCCAACAGGCTTTGTGTAATAGGAATTCTAGGTGCTTTTCTATACAGTTTCTGTTTTTGTGGAATGAATCAAGGCGTGCAGCATTTTTGGTGGGCTGCTGGTCTGTCTTTTGGCTTCTTTCCTTTATGGTTATTAAGAACAGTTGGAGGAGGCGATATTAAGCTTCTGGCGGTGGTTGGATTCTGGCTTGGGGAAGACAGTCTTTCCTTTTTGATATGCGCAGGCATCTGTATGGGGGTACATGCTGTACTGATTATGTTAAGCAGGCAGAATTACTTTGAAAGGATGTCTCTGTTTTTTCGATATGTAATGGCTTGCTTTGAACAAAGGAAGCTGACCCCATATCCATTAGATCCGGGCAGAGAAGAAGACGGGGGAATCAGAATCTCTTATGGATATCTGGCCGGTCACCTGCTCGCATTGCTGACGGGATTATATCATTAAAGAGGAAGAAAGAGGACAGATAGATAAGAGGGCAGAGAGATAGGATCAGTAATAAAAAGATACTATAATTAAGAGGATAGGTGGGTGAATCAGTTGAAGAAGATAATTGGCCTGGCAGGTTCGGAATCCGGGTTTCTGCATCGTCTCATGGACTATGTGAACAGCAAAGGAGAGGCAGAAGCTTTTTTGTGTACGAGAGAAGACCGTTTGAGGGAAGAGATTAGGCGCAAGGAACCGTCTGTTATGTTCTGCATGGAGGAATTTGCAAAAAATATGGACTTATCTGTACAACGCATAGATTTTGTGGTGGAAGCGGACAGGAAGAACGGTATTTATCAGTATCAGCCTGCCGGTGCATTATATAAAGAGATGCGAAAGTTTATCTGGAAGGAGCTTCCTATGAGAGTTCTGTCTGATGAAGAGGCGCAGATTCTGGCCGTATATTCTCCGCTTGGAAGAAGCGGCAAGACATCTTTTGCCCTGGCATATGCCAGAGAGCATTCTTTTTTTTACATAGGAATGGAAGAATATGGTATTTTGACCAATGATTTCTGTTCCGAAGGAGGGCTGCTCTACCATATAAAAAACAGGAAGAGCAATATCGTCTCTTGTATGGCAGATATGATGGAAGAATGGGAAGGAGTTAAAGTAATTGGATCGCCTGTCTTGTTTCCGGATGTGCGCCAGCTGACAGGAGATGATCTTGCATGGTTTTTCAATGAACTTCGCAGTCAGGAGAATGTGCCTTCTCTGATTATGGATTTTGGCAGCAGCTGCCTTGCCCATTTGGAAATACTGGATTTGTTTGATCAGGTTTATATACCTGTCGTTCCGGGAGTCATGGAAGAATGCAAGCTGGCCCAGTTTAAATCCCTTCTTTATGAAATAAATGGCCGGATGGACAAACAGATAAAGGAGATCGTTGTACCCCGGTTATCATGGAAAGCACCGGAGTTTTTGTCACAGATTAAATATATGGATGGGATCAGTTATGAATAGATATACATTGGAGGAGAAAAGCGTTAAAGCTGCTGTCCAGCCTTCTGTACAGGAAGTGTGCTCAGATGTCAGGACCAGACTTAATATGTCCACAGAAGTATCTGACGAGAGAGTGTATGCCTGTATCGATGAGATAATTATGGACATCTCGAGGGAACGGCACATGAATCTGGAATATAAACTGAATCTGCGGGAACGAGTTTTTAACAGTCTGAGAAGGCTGGATGTGCTCCAGAGTCTGCTGGAAGATGAAGAGGTTACGGAGATTATGATTAATAGTTATGACAATATCTTTGTGGAGAAAAGAGGACAGCTGATTCGAACAGAGCTGTCATTTGAGAGTATTTCACGATATGAGGATATTGTACAGCAGATCGTATCCGGTGCAAACCGTATGGTGAATCAAACGACTCCCATTGTAGACGTCCGTCTAAAGGATGGCTCCCGTGTGAATGTAATTCTGGCACCTGTTGCCATTGACGGGACGACCATGACCATTCGTAAATTCTCGGATAAAGGATGGAATATGAATAAACTAGTGGAGAAAGAAGCTCTCTCTCATAGAATGGCTCAGTTTTTTCGTATTTTAGTCTGCTCCCGATATAACATTATCGTTAGCGGCAGTACAGGAAGCGGGAAGACGACCCTTCTCAATCTTTTATCGGAGTTCATACCGGATACGGAGCGTATCGTCACCATTGAGGATTCGGCAGAACTGAATCTTCGCAACATTCCCAACATGGTACGTCTGGAGACGAAGAATGCCAATGTAGAAGGAGAACACGAGATTAAGATTTGGGAATTGATCAAAGCTTCCCTTCGCATGAGACCGGATAGGATCATCGTGGGAGAGGTACGCGGGGAAGAAGCCTTTTTTATGATCAATGCAGCTATGAACACGGGTCATGACGGTTCACTGTCTACCTGTCACGCCAATTCCTGTCTGGACGCCTTGGCAAGATTAGAGACCATGGTGCTCATGGGCTGTGAGATGCCACTTCCGGCAATTCGAAGACAAATAGGGTCAGCCATAGATATTGTCATTCAGCTGGGACGGATGAGGGATAAATCAAGAAAAGTGCTGGAAGTTTGTGAGGTCACAGGAATAGATGCAGATGACATTCAATTAAATCCACTGTTCCTGTTTAGAGAGACAGGAGAGAAAGATGGCAGGATAGAGGGTGAATGGGACTTTATCAATCCCATAAAGAGAAGAACAAAACTGCTTCAGGCCGGATATGATGAGGCGATGCGGAAGCTGGAAGAATGGAGACCGGACAGATGACAGATTATAACGTTTACCGTTTTACAAAAAAAGAATGGATCTGCGAGTCGGTCCGAGCACTTATAATAATAAGCTTTACCGGAATGCTGTTTTTCGAAAGCATCATAGGCATGCTCCTGCTCCTTCCGGCAGTATTTTTCCTGATGAAAGACCGGAAGGAGAAAAAGATGGAAGAAAGAATCATAAGGCTGCGAAACGATTTTAAAGAATTTGTCATTTCTTTTTCTTCTTCTGTGCAGGCCGGATATACCATGGAGCAGTCAGTGAAGATAGGAGTAGAAGATCTCAAGAGGCTTTATCCCAAACAGGAGAGGGAGATGATAAAAGAATTGACATGGATTTACGAACAGCTGAAGCTGCAGATACCCTGTGAGGAGCTGTTTGCAGATCTGGCAGGACGTTCCGGAATAGAGGAGATCAGAAGCTTTGCCGTAGTGATGGGAATCGGAAGAAGGCAGGGCGGCAATCTGGTCCGGATTGCGAGAAGAACTGCAGATCATATTAACCGAAAAGTCCAGATACAGATGGAGATGGAACAGACTGTGTCAGGAAAAGCCATGGAGAAGAAGATTATGTTCGCTATGCCCTATTTTATGGTTTTTTACCTTCGTGTGACCAATGCCTCTTATATGGATGTCCTTTTTTCCAATATGACAGGACATGTGATTATGTTATCCTGCCTGATCCTTTTATGGATAGCGAATCAATGGGCAGACCGCATTGTAAATATCAGACTTTAAAACAATAGGAGGAATCTGACATGAAAGGATGGAAAAAACTCCTGTATCTTGTGCCGGAGCTGATTCATCGGTATGTATGGAAAAAGGTCGGTCAGAACCGGGATGAAATGCTTGCCAGGGAGATAAGATTATTTTACTCGGGGTCCCGGAGCGAGATAGAGGAAAAGGTAGACGATTACAGAAAGAAACAGATCGGAATCCTGCTGCTTTTCTTTATGATTGGAATCCTGTTGTTGTTTTTGACCGGGAATAGGGGAGAAAGGGCAGGAGATATAAGAATCTGGCGCAACGGATTTGGAGAAGGTCAGAAAGAAGAGAGTCTTCTTTTGGAGAGCGGAGAAACCATTCGGTTTACGGTTGAGGAACGGGAATATGAAGAAAAAGAACGAATGCAGGCCTTTCAGGATGGGTTCCAATGGATTCAAGATCATGTTTTGAACGAAAATCGAACAGTCCATGAGGTTAGAACGGATTTGAATTTTATGACAGAGGTGCCTGGAGGGATCCGGGCAGAGTGGATATCACAAAAGCCGGATATTCTGGGACATGATGGACAGGTATTTAATCAAGATTGGATCGAAGAGAAACAGGAAACGGTATCCGTACAACTGATTTTATCTTATCAGGATTACCTAGAGAATCATGAGCTGGAATTCTGTATTGTAAAGCCTGATTATACAGCCCAGGAAGAACTTGTCCTTAAAATCAAAGGCCTGGTACTTGATAAGGAACAGAAGTCCAGAGGACAGGAATCCTTTGTGATTCCGGGTGTAATAGACGGAGTATCGGTCAAACAGCCGGAAACCGATCCGTTCCATGGTGTCTGGATGCTACTGGGAGCAATGTTTCTGTTTCTGTTTTTCTATCAAAACAATCGATTGAAAGAAGAAGGCAAAGAGAGATACCGCCAGCTGGAAGAGGATTATCCTATCTTGGTGCACAAACTGGTTCTTTATCTTGGGTCAGGAATTAATCTTAGGCGGTCCTTTCAACAGATCACAGAAGAGTATGTGGAAGATCTTCGGGCAGGACGGACGGAGAAGCGTTATATGTATGAAGAGATGATTGTCATGATAAATGAGATGAATGCAGGAGAAGGAGAGCAGGCAGCTTACGAGGCTCTGGGATTCAGAATGGAAAATCCGGCTTATACGAAACTGATTTCCCTTTTAGTGCAGAATCTCCAGAAGGGAAATGACGGGCTGTTAAATGCACTTAGGACGGAAGAGAACAGTGCCTTCTTTTTAAGAATGGATCATGCCAAACGTCTTGCAGAAGAGGCCGGAACCAAACTGCTGTTTCCTATGCTGCTGATGTTAGTAATTGTCATGGCCATTGTAATGATTCCGGCACTGCTTCAATTTGGCGGAATTTGAAAGGGGGTGATAATATGCTTCGGGAATTTTTCAAGGATGAATCCGGAATGGGAGTAGTAGAAATTATTCTGATTATTGTGGTTTTGATCGGTCTGGTAATTATTTTCCAGTCTAATATTAAGTCTGTAGTTTCTAATATTTTCACGAAAATCAATTCCGGAGTTTCCAAAGTAAACTAATATGATTGAGAAAGGAAGAAAGATGGAGAAACCTTGTACAAAAAGTAAAAAGGAACGGTATCCACAAAATTGGTTCAATTTCTGTAGTTCCTGCATGAAAAAGGAAGATGGGTATATGACGGTTTTGGCAGCCATGCTGTTTCTGGCAGTTTCTGTCATGCTGCTGGTCTGTCTGGACGGAAGCCTGGTATATCAGGCAAAAGCCAGGGCAGGCATGGCACAGACAGGTCTTATGGAACACCTGCTGGCAAACTATAATATACCTCTTGCAGAACGGTATCATCTTTATTTTCTGGATCCTCGCATGAACAGTCAGGTGCTGGAGGAAAGGGGAAGAGCCTATTATGATGAGCTTTTCGGACATTCTTCTGTCAGCAGTCTGTGGAAGGATCCGATATGGAGAATAGAGACGGAATATCTGGAAGCAGCACCTTATGGGACAATGCAGGAAAAAGAGTTTCAATTTTTTATTACCCAGATAGAAGATTGTATGAAACAGGATTTGACAAAAGACGTTTTTTTGAAAGCTCTGAACGGAGCCGTACAGGAAACTGAAAATCAATCAGCCAGCCTGGAAGAAGCGGTAAAAAAACTGGACCGTAACAAACCGGAAGAGAGCTCTTCAAACTCTGACGATAATACCCTTACGCCTTCTGAAGTCGCAGAGGGGGAGCAGGCCGGCAGTGAAGTCCAAAAAAACAATCCACTGCAAAAAATCCGCAGTATTCTGGAGCATGGTTTGCTGGCAATGGTGGCAGATGAGTCAGAACTTTCAGAACAGAAAATATCTCCATCTCTTCTTCCTTTCAAAAATCAAAAAGGAAATAAGATTACAATATCCATGGATATTTTGAAAAATCTTGATAATGTCAGTGAGATGCTGAAAAGTCAGGGAATACATAAATTGTCAGAGAGTCTGTCTGACCAGACAATGATAAATCTTTATATACAGAAGTATTTCAATCATTACGGAGATTCAGAAGTTATGGACGATACCATGCTTTTGTACGAAGTGGAATATATATTAGGCGGCCAGTATTCGGATAAAGAGAATCTGGAATATGTGGTAAACAAATTGATTCTGTTACGGTTTGCACTCAATGCAACCTATGCTTTTAGCAATGAAGAACTGGGGGCACAGGCTCTTTCTATGGCAGCTGTGCTGACCGGTATTACGGGGACACCGGAATTCATGGAGGCAGTACGATATCTGATTCTTGCAGCGGTGAACCTTCTTGAATCCATGAGAGATGTGAAAGATTTATTAATCGGAGACAAAGTACCTTTAGTAAAATCGGCAGCAGACTGGAGGACATCTATCAGCGGTGCCGTGAAAGGGGAGACAGGTGTTCGGAGCAAAGGGCTTAACTACAAGGAATACAGTTTATTATTGTTGACGCTCCAGACAGATAAGGCTGCCAAATGTTACAGAATGCAGAATCTGATGCAGATTAATCTCCAGAAGACCCAGCCGGAATTTCAGATCAGAGAGTGCAGAGCAGGAATAAACATAAGATCCGGAGTGAAAGTAAAGCCCATGTTTTATTTAAGGGAGTACCTTTTTAAGGATGAGCAGAAATCAGCTTATTAGTATAAGCCGGCAAAGACAGAAGAATTAAGAAGAAACACCGGGAAAGCAGATAAAAGAATCGGGACAAATGGACCGGTATAAACAGATAAAAAATGAGGAAGGAGGCAGAGCGTGATGTTCTTTTCGAAAATGAGCATAATATTTTTTATAAAATTTTTACCTCTCCGGGTACAGGCGCACATATATAATCAAAAAAAGAAGAGAACATCACAGTCTGCCTCTGGCAGGGAAGAATTAGGTACAGAAGCAGGAAGTGCAACTGTGGAGGCTGCTTTGATTGTTCCATTGCTCTTATGTGTTTTTATAGGAATACTTTTGTGGGGGAAGGTCTTTCTCTTTCATCAGGAGATAGAAACAGCACTCTTAGAAACAGCAAGACAGCTGGCAAGACAGGAAGCACTGCTTGCACTTCATAATCAGGAGGGGACAGGTGTACTGACTGCTCCCGCTTTGTTTCAGGCGAATCGAAAACAGGGAGACGGAACCGGAGGAATGGAGGTCTCGTCTGTAAGGCTGATTCGGGCGGATTACCGTAAAGAAACAAAAGAAATATATCTAAAGGCAGAATATGTTGTGAAAATTCCGCTGCTGTTACTGGGGACATGGAGACTGCCTTTTAAAACATCCGTAGTACAAAAGGCATGGAATGGATATACGGAAGGCCAGAAGGAAAATACAGAATCGGAATATGTATATGTGACTGCTCATGGTACGGCCTATCACAAAGACAGTCAGTGTTATCATCTTCATGTTACAATCCGGGAAGTAGACACGCCCAGTGACTATTATGAGGGCAGAACTTCTTACCGGCCATGTGAATTCTGTGTATCCGGAGAAAAGAAAGAGGACAGTTTATATATTAGCGAAGACGGAGAATGTTATCACGAATCGGATTCCTGTGGAGGCTTGACAAGAACGGTAAGCTATGTGGAACTGGGACAGGCAGACGGAAGAATGCCTTGTGCGGATTGCTGTGGAGGGTGAGCATAGTTATGATTCAGAGATGGAAAGAAGAAGAAGGATATTTTACTGTGGAAGCGGCTTTCCTAGTGCCCTTTTTGTTTTCGCTTGTATTTGCTGTGATGATGACAGGTCTTTTTATCTGCGATTTAAATCAGGCGAAAAGCTTCCTAAATCAGCGGGTGGTGGAATTGTCTTTGGACGGGGAGGCATATGGACATGAGGAACTGGCACGGGACAGAGACCGTTTAAAACAGCAGATGTTTATAACGAAGATTACGGATTTTATGATCACGAAGACGGACAAAGAGGTGAAGGGAAGCGTGGAAGTGGCAGCGCAGTTTTCCATCCCTCTTATTGGAGATTGGATTGGCGGTCTATGGAAGGACAGCTTCTCTCTGTGTGCAGATGTAGGAGACAATGTGGACACAATCAGGAGGTGGAGATTGATTGAATAAGAGGTTTTCAAGGGATGGATTTGAATATTATCTGGAAATCGAAGCGGAAGGCGGGGAAGAATACGAATATCAGATGCTTTCTGTCAGCCGGATTGATACTCTTCTCCCTGTTAATATAATGAAAGTAAATGAGAAAAAGCAGTTGATTTATTCTGCATCCGGATACAAAACGCTGGACAGCTGTCTTGAGAAGATGGTGATAAACGGAGAGCAGATTCTGCATGTGATGGAATGTGTGCTAAAAGGTGTAGATGATGTAAGATATTATCTCCTGGCACCTAATAATCTGGTGCTTTCTCCAGACTGCCTTTTTGTGGAACCGGATTACAGCCGGACAGGACTCATCTATGTGCCGGGATACAACAGGGACATTATCTTGCAGCTTCGTGAATTGATGGAAAGTCTTCTGGCAAGAATTGATTCTTCAGATATGCAGAGTGTGATGCTTGCATGGAAGCTGCATACCCTGATCAAAGATGACCATATCAGTTTAAAAGAAATCCGAAAGATTATGTCCGGATATAAAGAGAAAGGAAGGATAGAAGGACAGGTGTCAAACAGAGAGGAGTCTTTAGAGAATCGGGAATACAAAGAAGTAAAAAGTTTCTCCGCTCACAAAAAGAAAAAGCAGCCATCATTCCGGCCTGTTTCACTTCCGCTTCTTGCAGGGGGCGGTGTTACAGCGGTTTTGGCAGTTTTATTGATGATCGTGCTGGGTATGATATATACAGGAGGAATTCTTCCCTGGAAAAGAAATCTGCTCCTTTTCGTAATTATACTGCTTATGATCAGCGGTGGAATAACAGCTGCATTATGGAAGAAAGATAAACGGATACATATACTCAGATCTCTTCGAGAGAAGTGACCTCCCCATCCATTCTTTGTACATAGGACTTTTGATGGGAAAAGAGGAAACTTCTCTTTTCTTATGTTTTATTGTATGTTACAATTAATCTACGTATGCTTAAGTGAATATTAGATTAGAGCATATTAGATCAAAGCACATTAGATTGGAAAGGGAAGGTTCATCATATGTCATACATGGCGCTCTACCGAAAATGGAGACCGGGAATATTTGAAGATGTAAAAGGGCAGGAGCATATTGTGACAGCCCTTAAGAATCAGATAAAGGCAGACCGCATTGGCCATGCTTATCTGTTTTGTGGAACAAGAGGAACCGGTAAGACAACTGTGGCAAAATTATTTGCAAGGGCTGTAAACTGTGAAAATCCAATAGAGGGAAGTCCCTGTGGAGAATGTGCCACATGCCGGGCAATTGCCAATCAGAGTGCAATGAACGTCATTGAGATTGATGCGGCTTCCAACAATGGTGTAGATAACATTCGAGAAATCCGGGATGAGGTACAGTACTCACCTGCTGAAGGAAAGTACAAAGTATATATCATCGATGAAGTCCATATGTTATCTACAGGTGCCTTTAATGCACTTCTTAAGACTCTGGAGGAACCGCCTTCCTATGTCATTTTCATTCTGGCAACCACTGAGGTTCATAAAATTCCGGTCACCATCTTATCCAGATGTCAGAGATATGATTTCAGACGAATCTCTGTTGATACAATTTCGCAAAGATTGATGGAATTGATGGAACGGGAAGGAATCGATGTAGAAAAGAGAGCAATCCGCTACGTGGCAAAGGCGGCAGACGGATCTATGCGTGATGCCTTAAGTCTTCTTGATCAGTGTATTGCTTTTTATCTTGGACAGAAACTGACCTATGACAACGTACTTGAAGTGCTTGGAGCGACGGATACGGAAGTGTTCAGCCGGATGCTTCGTATGATTCATGAACAGAACACGAAGGGGATATTGGACTTAATCGATCAGATTATGAGAGAAGGAAGGGAATTATCCCAGTTCGTAACGGATTTTCTCTGGTACTTAAGAAATATTCTTCTGGTGCGGACCAGCAGCGGTTCAGAAGACACTCTTGATATGTCCAGAGAGAACAGAGCGCTTCTGGAAGAAGAGGCAGAATTCATGGAAGAAGAAATCCTCATGCGGTACATCCGCATTTTGTCAGAACTGCTGAATCAGATGCGCTATTCCACGCAGAAAAGAATTCTGATGGAAGTCGGTTTTTTAAGACTTGCAAAACCACAGATGGAGACAGACACATCCAGTCTCTTACAGAGAATGCTTCAGCTAGAAGAAAAGATGGAAAAAGGTGTCTTTGTTACAGAGGGTCAGGCAGCTTTAGCAAACCGTCCTGTCAATGGCGGGGATCAGACAGGAACGCAAGTCCAAGGCGATGATTCTGTAGATGGCGGGGAATTGATTGAAAGACATTATGAACCGGCTACGGCAGAAACAGTGAAACGAATCGCTGCCGGATGGATTAAATTATCCGGACAGACCAGATATCCAATGAAGACATTTCTTTCTCAAGCTGTTGTGTTAGCCAGAGAAGACGGGAAAGGCTTAAGACTTTTGTTTCATGGAGACAATGACGGACAAATGGCAAAAAGCTATTTTGAAAAAGAAGAGCATCAGCAGGATCTAAAAGATATTCTGGCGTCTCTGACAGGTATCCTGTTAGAAATTGAGACAGGGACTTTGCAAAAAGAAGAATCTGTCCAGAAAACCATTCTGGACTTAAGTAAAATCAAAATGCCGGTTACAATGGAATAGGAACCGGATCAATAAGGAGGAACATATTATGGCAAAACGTGGTGGATTTCCAGGAGGAATGCCTGGCAATATGAATAATTTAATGAAACAGGCTCAGAAAATGCAGAAACAGATGGAAGAGGCACAGAAAACTCTTCAGGAGACAGACTATGAAGGAACAGCCGGCGGCGGTGTAGTAAAAGTAGTTGTATCTGGAAGCAAAGTAGTAAAATCAGTAAGTCTTGCAGAAGAAGTTGTAGACCCTGATGATATTGAAATGTTAGAGGATTTAATTGTTGCAGCAACAAATGAAGCATTAAGAGCCATGGAAGATGATGCTCAGAACAAGATGGGCAGATTGACCGGAGGCCTTGGCGGAGGATTCGGATTTTAATGAACTATTATAGCAGCCAGATCTCCAGTCTGATTGAGGAACTTTCCCGTTTGCCGGGAATCGGACCCAAATCGGCCCAGAGACTGGCCTTTCATATTATAAACATGCCTAAGGATCAGGTGGAAAAACTTTCTGCCACCATTATGGAAGCGAAGAACAAGGTCTGCTATTGCAGGAATTGCTGGACACTGACAGATCATGAGCTCTGTCCCATCTGTGCCAGCGAGAAGAGAGACCATTCAACTATTATGGTCGTAGAGAATTCCAGAGATCTTGCAGCATATGAAAAAACAGGAAAGTTTGATGGAGTATATCATGTGCTTCACGGAGCAATCTCCCCAATGCTGGGAATTGGTCCCGGCGACATAAAATTAAAAGAGCTGATGGAGCGTCTTCAGGGAGATGTAAAAGAATTGATTCTTGCCACGAATTCCAGTCTGGAGGGCGAAACCACAGCCATGTATATTACAAAACTTGTGAAACCCACAGGGATTAAAGTAAGTAAGATTGCAAGCGGCGTGCCCGTAGGCGGAGATTTGGAGTATATTGACGAAGTTACTCTCCTTCGTGCGCTGGAAGGCCGCGTTGAATTATAGATAGAATTTGACGATATCAAGTGTCAGTATTTCAAAAGGGATCTCCCGCTTTCATTGTGTGGAGCATTAAATGGTGATTCCTGCTTGAACAAAAGGACCTCAGTCCCCAGTCGGGACGTAGATGAAAGAGGTGGAAGATGAGACAGAATATGGGAGAAAATAGAAAACGTGAAGAATTGCTCCGCATTCAATACGGAGATTGCGATAATCCTCATAGTGTTCTCGGCAGACATCTGTCAGGTGACGGACAGATTATCCGTGCCTATCATCCGGATGCATGCGGGATGTGTCTGCTGTTTTCCGACGGGCGCAGATATGGAATGGAACGCGCATATGGTACCGATATCTTTGCAGTCTGTTTTCCGGGAAGGGACAAGACAGCATATCAGCTGGAAGCATGGTTTCCCGATGGAAACAGCTATATTTATGGAGACCCCTATTCATACAGGTCAAGGATTACGGAAGAAGATCTCTATCTTTTTGGAAAAGGCATTCATTATAAGATTTATGAAAAACTTGGTGCCCATCCGATGATGATAGACGGGGTCAAAGGTGTTTATTTTGCTGTGTGGGCGCCGGCTGCCAGAAGAGTCAGCGTCGTGGGAGATTTCTGTCTCTGGGATGGAAGACGATATCAGATGAGGCGCCACGGCTCCATGGGTATTTTTGAAATCTTTATTCCGGGAATGGATGTTGGAACCATCTACAAATTCGAGATCAAAACAAAAGAAGGACGGCTTCTTTTAAAAACAGATCCTTACGGATACAGCACTCAGCTTAGACCAGGCAGCTCTTCTATAGTAACAGATCTTAGCACCTATCATTGGGATGATCAGAGGTATATGAGATTGCGCAAAAAGAGCGATTTTCGAAAAATGCCCATGGCTGTCTATGAAGTCCATCTTCCTTCCTGGAGAAGGAAAGGGCGCAACGAGAGCGAAATGCTCTCTTATCAGGAACTGGCTCATCAGCTTGCAGATTATGTAAAAGATATGGGATATACCCATGTGGAACTGGTGGGCATCTGTGAACATCCTCTGGATGGTTCCTGGGGATATCAGGTGACTGGCTATTACGCGCCTACTTCAAGACATGGCAGGCCGGAAGACTTCATGTATTTTGTTGATTATCTTCATAATAAGGGAATCGGAGTAATCCTCGACTGGGTTCCGGGACATTTCCCAAAAGATTCCCATGGTCTTGTCCGCTTTGACGGAACCTGTCTTTATGAACATCCGGATCCTAAAAAAGGGGAACAGCCTCAGTGGAATACGCTGGTCTTTGACTATAGCAAAACAGAGGTGAAAAACTTTCTCATTGCCAATGCACTGTTTTGGCTGAAAAAGTTCCATATTGATGGAATCCGTGTGGATGCGGTGGCATCCATGCTGTATCTTGATTTTGGAAGAGAGCATGGAGGATGGATTCCAAACCGCTATGGCGGCAGAGAGAATCTGGAGGCAATAGAGTTTATAAAACATCTGAATTCCATTATAAAAAAACAGTGCGAGGGAGCTTTTATGATTGCAGAAGAGTCCTCTGCCTGGCATCAGGTGACAGGAGAACCGGAACAGGGCGGCCTTGGTTTTGATATGAAATGGAATATGGGCTGGATGCATGACTTTCTCAAATATATGAGACAGGATCCGGCTCAGAGAGGAGCCTTTCATCACGACCTTATCTTCAGCATGGCCTATGTCTATGATGAACAGTTTATTCAGGTCTTATCCCATGACGAAGTCGTTCACGGGAAAGGGTCCATGATTCAAAAGATGCCGGGGATAGATGAAGAAAAATTTGCCAATCTGCGTCTTGCATACGGATTCATGTTTGCTCATCCGGGAAAGAAGCTTCTGTTTATGGGACAGGAATTTGCCCAGTGGTCTGAATGGAACGAAAGCAAAAGCCTGGAATGGCATCTTCTTAACTATGGAAGTCATGTCAGAATGCAGCATTATGTAAGCACTCTGCTTCATTTATACAAAAAATACAAAGCCTTCTATGAACTTGATTATGATCGGAAAGGCTTTGAATGGATCAGCAGAAACAATTCGGATCAAAGTGTAATCAGTTTTGTACGGCGGAGCGGGGATGGAAGGAAAAATATTCTGTTTCTTTGTAATTTCCGTAAAACCGGCTATGAAAGATACCGGATCGGAGTTCCCGGCCAAGGTCTTTATAAATTGATCCTTAACACAGATGACAAAAAGTATGGCGGGGAAGGAAAGTATAAAGTGAAGAAAAGACAGATGTCTGAGCATTGGGTGTGTGACGGAATGGGGTACAGTATAGAAACAGCCCTGCCGCCTCTTTCCATGCTGGCATTTGAATACTCAGAAGAAAGATAACCGGTCATCGAAACCATGGCTGAAAAGACAACTGTAAAAAACAGATGTAATAGACAACAGTAAAAGACAATTGAAAAATAACTGTAAAACATAACTGGAAAGGAAGAAAAAGATGAAAAAAGACGATTGTATTTTTTGCAAAATCGCAAATGGAGAGATTCCATCTGCCACAGTATATGAGGACGAATTATTCCGTGTAATTTTAGATATAGCACCGGCTGTCAAAGGCCACGCTCTTATTCTCCCAAAAGAGCATTATGATAATCTCTGGGCTCTTGGCAAAGAGGAATCTGAAAGAGTAATGAATCTTGCAGCAAAAGTATCTGAAGCTCAGAAGAAAGCCCTTGGCTGTGACGGTATTAACCTTTTACAGAATAACGGCGTTGCTGCAGGACAGACCGTATTTCATTTCCACATGCATTTGATTCCGCGTTATGATGATGACAAAGTAACGATTCCATGGAACACATTAAGTTATGCAGAAGGAGAAGCAGCAAAAGTCTGTGAAACAATCAAAGCAGCCATGCAATAAGAAGGAGAGAATCTATGGCGAAAATCAGCTGGAAACCGGGGAACATGGTCTATCCCCTTCCTGCCGTAATGGCAACCGTAAGAGGAAAAGACGGTAAAGACAATATTATAACCATTGCATGGACAGGAACTGTATGCAGTGATCCTGCAATGCTCTACATTTCCGTAAGAAAAGAGCGCCATTCTTATAATATGCTGAAAGAAACCGGAGAATTTGTGGTCAACCTGACTACAGAAGAACTGTGTAAGGCGACAGATTACTGTGGTGTCCGTTCCGGTGCCAAAGTAGACAAATTCAAAGAAACAGGGCTTACAAAGGAAGAGGCAAAGGTGGTAAACTGTGCCATGATCAAAGATAGTCCGGTGAATATCGAATGTAAAGTAAAAGAAATTATTCCTCTTGGATCTCATGATATGTTCCTTGCAGAGGTGGTAAATGTCAATGTGGATGATGCATATATGGAGGAGAATGGAAGATTTGACCTTTCCAAAGCCAATCCTCTCGTGTACTCTCACGGAACTTACTATAAAACAGGGAAAAAACTGGGTACGTTCGGCTATTCTGTTAAGAAGAAGAAAAAGTAAAAAACATAATTTACAAATGCATGAGATATGATATAATAAACTGTAATAAAATAGCATTAGTATGGTTTACTATGCTCATTACCAGTCTTAACATAGGACTATTTTGAAAAATACAAGGCTTAATACAGCATTTATTATATTAGAGGTGCAATATGAAACAGTATGTGATTAAGGGCGGAACCCCTCTTGTTGGAGAAGTCGTAATCGGTGGTGCAAAGAACTCTGCACTGGGAATTCTCGCAGCGGCTGTTATGACAGACGGCGAATGTCATATCGACAATCTTCCAAATGTAAGCGACATTAACGTTCTTCTTCAGGCAATGGAGCAGATCGGAGCGACCGTAGACAGAATTGGACCCCATGAAGTAGTTATCAGTGGAAAAACCATCGATGGAGATGGTGATTTAATTGTAGATAATGAATTTATCAGAAAGATCAGAGCATCCTATTATTTTATCGGCGCTCTTCTGGGCAAATACAAAAAGGCTCATGTTGCACTCCCTGGAGGATGTGCTATCGGTGCCCGTCCTATTGACCAGCACATTAAGGGCTTTGAGGCGCTTGGTGCAACCGTAGAGATCAGTGGCGGCATGATTCATGTTGTGGCCGAAGAACTGATTGGCAAGCACATTTTCATGGACGTAGTATCCGTAGGTGCAACCATCAATGTGATGATGGCAGCAGCTATGGCCAAGGGCAACACCATTATTGAGAATGCGGCCAAAGAGCCTCACGTAGTTGATGCGGCCAACTTCTTAAACAGCATGGGTGCCAACATTAAGGGTGCAGGAACTGATGTAATCCGAATTAAAGGAGTAGAGAAGTTCCATAATACGACCTATTCTATTATTCCTGATCAGATTGAGGCCGGCACATTTATGACAGCGGCGGCAACAACAAAGGGTGATATTATTATCCGTAACGTTATTCCACGACATTTAGAACCAATCTCTCAGAAGTTACAGGAGATGGGAGCTGTCGTAGAATCTGCTGATGATGCGGTACGTGTCATTGCAAGCGGAAGATTAAAACCTACACAGATTAAAACACTTCCTTATCCTGGATTCCCAACAGATATGCAGCCACAGATGGCAGCAGCCATGGCTCTTTCTGATGGTACATCCGTAATCCGGGAGACTATTTTTGAAAACCGTTTCCTTTATGTGGACGAGCTCAATAAGATGGGAGCTCAGATCACAACAGAGGGAACTCAGAAGGCCGTCATTCAGGGCGTGGAAGGATACAAAGGTGCAGATGTAGTGGCACCGGACCTTCGTGCCGGAGCAGCACTTGTAATTGCAGGTCTCGCTGCCGATGGTTATACAACTGTCAGTGACATCAAGTATATTCTCCGCGGGTATGAGCAGTTTGATGAAAAGCTTAGAAACTTAGGAGGCTGTATCGAGTTAGTCGAAACAGAAGAAGAAGCCGAAGCTTTTAAACAGCGTACCAGATAATCAGAACATACTCAGTCAGAACCTATTGAGTAAGATAGAACATATTAAGAGAAAAGGAATACTACCAATGAGACAGATGAAAGCACAAAAAGGAATGTACCGGGCAGCCGGTTGGATTGAAGTATTTGTATCAATCGTTGTATTAGTTGCACTGCTTGTTTTTTCGGCGGGATTGATTAAGGAGTTCTATACGGTTGTTCTCAATAACGGCGGTGATCCGGACGTGTTATCCGATTTCCTTGGAAGCGCATTCCAGATTGTCATCGGCGTTGAGTTCATCAAGATGCTCTGCAAACATACACCTGCCACAGTTGTAGAAGTTCTGATGTTTGCAATCGCAAGACAGATGGTAGTAGAACATTCTACACCTCTTGAGAACCTGATTTGTATTGCAGGTATTACCATTCTTTTTGCAATCCGCCGTTTCCTTTTTACAGATAGTGATAAGGAAGACCACTATCAGGAAAATATCGCCGTAGTGGAAGACGTAGAGAAAGAAGAATGTGAACCATGTCTGTGTATTGAAAATGAAGACGAGGCAGAAGCTTCCGTGTTGGAAGAATCCGCTGGATTAGAAGAGGCATAAAGCAGACAGATTTTATGGAGCAAGAAATCCATTTTCAATGAGAATATATGGAAAGGTCCGGCCTTCGGACCTTTTCTTCATATATATTTTGTGTCGTTCCATTCTTTTGGAAAGATACATCTTTTATCTTTAGAAATTTAGACAACAAATAATAGAAAGACTTTTTAGGGGGAAACAATGGAAAAATTATTATTCACATCCGAATCCGTTACAGAAGGGCATCCGGATAAAATCTGCGATCAGATTTCAGATGCCGTATTAGATGCATTATTAGAACAGGACCCAATGAGCCGTGTTGCCTGCGAGACAGCAATTACAACAGGGCTTGTACTTGTTATGGGTGAAGTAACCACAACAGGTTATGTAGACATCCAGAAAATTGTAAGAGACACTGTAAGAGAGATTGGTTACACAAGAGGTAAATTCGGTTTCGATGCAGATACTTGTGGTGTAATCGTAGCCTTAGACGAACAGTCTGCAGACATTGCTATGGGTGTAAACAAAGCTTTAGAGGCAAAAGAAAACAGAATGTCCGAAGAAGAAATTGAAGCCATCGGTGCCGGAGACCAGGGCATGATGTTTGGATATGCTTCCAACGAGACAGACGAATATCTTCCTTATCCAATTTACCTTGCACACAAACTCTCCAGACGTTTGACTGAAGTAAGAAAGAATGGAACGCTTCCTTATTTAAGACCGGACGGTAAGACACAGGTTTCTGTAGAATACGATGAGAATGGAAAACCATACCGTCTTGATGCAGTAGTATTATCTACACAGCACGACCCAGACGTAACACAGGAACAGATTCATGCTGATATTAAAGAGCATGTATTTAATGTGATTCTTCCTGCAGAGATGGTAGATGGAGAAACAAAATTCTTCATTAACCCTACAGGACGTTTCGTAATCGGCGGTCCTCACGGGGACAGCGGTCTTACAGGAAGAAAGATTATCGTAGATACTTACGGCGGATATGCCCGTCACGGCGGCGGAGCTTTCTCCGGTAAAGACTGTACAAAGGTAGACCGTTCCGCAGCTTATGCAGCACGATATGCAGCGAAGAACATTGTAGCGGCAGGTCTTGCAGATAAATGTGAAATCCAGTTATCCTATGCCATTGGTGTTGCACAGCCAACATCCATTATGGTGGATACGTTCGGTACAGGAAGACTTTCCGATGAAAAATTAGTAGAAATCGTAAGAGAAAACTTCGATCTTCGTCCGGCCGGCATTATCAAAATGCTTGATTTAAGAAAACCAATCTACAAACAGACAGCAGCTTACGGTCACTTTGGAAGAAATGACTTAGATCTTCCATGGGAAAGACTTAACAAAGTAGAAGATTTAAAAGCATATCTTGCTTAATTGAAGCGGGTGAGTACAGTGGGTACAAAGCAAAATACAGCGGGAACAAAAAAAACACGAAAAAAACTTCGTGTGAACGCTGATAATGATTACAAATTAATAACCTGTGTACTTTTGCTGGCAGGATTTGGACTGGTCGTACTCTATTCTTCCAGTTATTATTCAGAAGGAATCAGTATGTTGCTGAAACAGGCCATTTTCACTATCGCCGGAATCGGCCTTATGTTACTCATGGCAGAAATACTGGATTACAGGGTTTTGAAGCCATGGGCTATTCTTCTTTATGCCATATCCATCGGCATGACACTGCTGGTGCTTACACCGATCGGTGTCACAGTCAACGGAGCAAGAAGATGGCTGGATCTTGGAGTGACTACCTTCCAGCCTTCCGAGTTTGTTAAAGTAACCGTAATTTTGGTCGTTGCCGGTATATTGTCATCCTATTGGAAGAAATTACAGCAATGGAAGGTATCAGCAGTTCTTGCAGTGATCGTACTTGTACCGGTTGCCATACTTTTCCTTGTAACCGACCACTTAAGTGCAGCGGTTATTGTTATGGCCATCGGATTTGGCATGGTATTTATTGCCCATCCAAAAGACCGGGTTATGCTGCTGGCAGTACTGATCGTTCTTTTGGCAGCAGTTTTGCTGATTTATTATATTGTAGTATTAAAAGAATATGATCCGGGCGAGAGTTTCCGATACACAAGAATTCGAATCTGGTTTGATCCTTTTAACGAAGCATACGACGGTTCTTATCAGGTAAGAGAAGGTCTCTATGGAATTGCTTCCGGAGGCCTCTTTGGAAGAGGACTTGGAAATAGTATCTTAAAAGAAGGTTTCCTTCCGGAACCATATAATGATATGATTTTTGCGGTGCTCTGTGAAGAGATGGGTCTCTTAGGTGCAGGTATGGTACTTTATTTATTCCTTTACCTTGTTATCCGCATCTTCCGAATCGGTGTCAGTGCGCCGGACAAGTTTGGCTTTTTCCTTTGTATGGGTGTTATGCTTCATATTGCATCCCAGGTAGTGCTGAATATTCTGGTCGTTACGAATACCATTATGAACACGGGTATTACCCTTTGTTTCTTCTCGGGCGGCGGAAGCGCATTATTGTTTATCTACGCAGAGATGGGACTTGTCCTAAGCGTTGCAAAAAGAATACAGAATCCAAAGATTTAAATCATAAAAGAGTTTGTTGTATAGAATACACAACAGACTCTTTCTTTTTTGCAATTCCTGTGATAAAATGTATAAAGCAAAATAACTGATGGATCTATCAGAAGAGAAATGGGGGCGAAGATCGTTGGATGAGTTTCTGGTCGCGATAATGTCGGCGGTAGCCTTGTTATGCTACACAATTTTAGGAAAAATACTTTTTGAATCCCAATATCAGGTATATTTCAGATGGGGACTTTTTCTTTTGATTATAGTACTCATTGCAGCATATCTGATGAAACGCAGTCTTGAGAAGAAGCATTTGAGAAAGCTGGGAGTTGATGCAGAGAATTATATGTATTACGAGAAATATACCTCTTTCGGGAATAAATTCTCCTACATTTTAACCTACCTGCTTCAGGACTTTGTATACGAAGTGAAGAAGAGAAACAAATCCTACAACTTCTCCAAAGGAATGTTCCGATTTGATGACAGTCTGGGAGAATACTATATTGATTGCAGGATTGGCTGGTATGCTTACTTCCGTATCAATATATTAAAGAACCGTCTTTCCTTACATAAATTACGCATATTCTCACTGACTAAGTGCAATGATATGCTGTTAACTGTATTTCCGGAACAGGCGGAGTTGTATAAGAAAGTGAAGGAAGAAGTTCAGAGTAAGATCGACGAATTTCCGACAGGGAAGAAACTGGGATATATCCATGTGAATGAAGCAGAGGATGCCATGAATCTTTATCCGTATCTTCGTTTGAATCTTCTTGAGATGGAGATTTCAAGAAAGTTCATGAAAGACAACATGGATGTCTACCACGGATATCTCAAGAAACAGGAAAAACGCAAGGACGATGTGCGTGAGATTAAGAACCTGCATATTGAATTGAATAAAAAGAACGAGAATAAGAAGAAATAAGAGAGAAGGTGTGGAAGTTTTTTCACACCTTTTATTTTTTATTCTATAAGAAACTTCGTTCTATAATTGAGGAACTCTGATAAAAATAACATCTATTTGTATAATAATAAGAATATATTTCATGGATATGTCAGTGAAAAACAGTTGAATCTTTGATATTTCTTTGATAAACTTAAAGTTGGATTAGCATGAGAAACTAGACATTTTCATCAAGACATCAGATAGGAGATGACATTATGGGAAGATATTTTGGTACAGACGGCTTCCGTGGAGAAGCGAACGTAGTTCTCACTGTTGAACACGCATTTAAAGTAGGAAGATTTTTAGGATGGTATTACGGACGCGATAAGAAAGCAAAGATCGTAATCGGCAAAGATACAAGAAGAAGCAGCTATATGTACGAATATTCCCTGGCGGCAGGATTAACTGCTTCCGGAGCAGATGCTTATTTATTACATGTAACAACAACACCTAGTGTTTCTTATGTGATCCGAACAGAAGAATTTGATGCAGGTATTATGATTTCTGCCAGCCATAATCCGTTTTATGATAATGGAATTAAGATTCTCAATGGCAGAGGCGAGAAGATGGATGCAGAACTGGAATCCATGATAGAAGATTACATTGATGGTAAGACAGAGGAGCTTCCGCTGGCAACAGGAGCAGACATTGGACGTACGGTTGACTTTGTTATGGGAAGAAACCGTTACATTGGTTATCTGATTTCCCTTGCAACTCGCTCTTTCAAACATATGAGAGTAGGTCTGGATTGTTCCAATGGCAGTGCTTCCTCTATTGCGAAGAATGTATTTGATGCTTTAGGAGCCAAGACATATGTAATTAACAACGAACCGGATGGAACAAACATCAACATGAAGTGCGGTTCTACCCACATCGAAGTACTCCGCGACTTTGTAGTGAAAGAAGGACTGGATGTAGGTTTTGCCTACGACGGTGATGCGGACAGATGTATTGCTGTAGATCATACAGGACAGATTATTGACGGTGACTTGATTTTATATGTTTGCGGAACTTATATGAAAGAGAATGGTATGCTCCGAAACAACACGATCGTTACGACGATTATGTCTAACCTTGGTTTATATAAGGCCCTGGATGCTGCAGAGATTCAATATGAAAAAACAGCAGTTGGAGATAAATACGTATATGAGAATATGGTTACAAACAGACATTCTCTTGGCGGAGAGCAGTCCGGACATATTATTTTCAGTAAACATGCCACAACAGGTGATGGTATTCTTACTTCCCTGAAGATTATGGAAGTCATGTTGGAGAAGAAGATGGATCTTCACACATTGGCTTCACCGGTGAAGATCTACCCACAGCTTCTTAAGAATGTAAGAGTACACAGTAAACCGGAAGCCCGTGCAGATGAGGATGTTGTTGCGGCAATTGAGGCAGTGGCAGCGGAACTTGGAGATGAGGGCCGTATCTTAGTTCGTGAGAGCGGTACAGAACCGGTAATTCGAGTTATGGTAGAGGCAGCCTCTAATGATTTCTGTGCCAAGTATGTAGATCAGGTGATCGATGTTCTTGTGAAAAAGGGTCATGTGATTTAGTGTAAGCAGAGTATTATTTTCAGATACAGAGAAACAGGAGATGACAGGATGAGAACAGACTTGGTTAAATTGGATAAAGGCGACCTGCATACTGCAGTGGGCAAAGAGAAGCTTAAACAGGCTGCAAAACTGCTCCGGGCAGGAGAAGTGGTTGCGTTTCCAACAGAGACTGTGTATGGTCTTGGGGCCAATGGAATGGACGTTCATGCTTCTTTGAAGATATATGAGGCGAAAGGCAGACCTTCCAATAATCCGTTGATTCTTCATATTGCAGAATTTGATCAGTTAGACGGGATTGCGAGAGATATTTCCGAAGATGCGTGGAAGCTTATGAAGGCTTTCTGGCCGGGGCCTATGACTATCATTCTTCATAAGAGAGAGGAAGTGCCGGTGGAGACTACAGGAGGACTTTCCACTGTAGCCGTCAGAATGCCGAGCCACCCGGTGGCGAGAGAGTTGATTTTACAGGCAGGAGTGCCGATTGCAGCACCAAGTGCCAACAAATCCGGAAGACCTAGTCCTACAGAAGCCATTCATGTAATGGAAGATATGGAAGGACGTATTCCCATGATCTTAGATGGAGGAAAGGTTGGAATCGGAATCGAGTCTACAATTGTAGATATGACGGAAGAGAAACCGGTCATTTTAAGACCAGGGTTTATCACACCGGAGATGGTGGATGAGATTGTATCCGGAGTTACCATTGATCCGGCTATTATGGGAGGACCTCTGGCAGAGGGACTGAAACCGAAAGCACCGGGTATGATGTACCGTCATTATGCACCTCTTGGCGACATGTGGCTTGTAGAAGGAGCTATGGAAGATGTTGTCAGGAAGATTAATGAAATGACAAAGGAACAGCAGCAGTTGGGTTATAAAGTCGCAGTGATAGGAACTGACGAGAATATAGGTGATTATCAGGCAGATATTGTGAGAAGTATTGGAAGCCGTAAGGATCCAGCCCAGATAGGAGCCAGTTTATACGGAACTTTAAGAGAGATGGATCAGCTTGGTGTTCAGATTATATACGCAGAGAGTTATGGAGAAGAAGAATTCTTCGGGGCGATCCGCAATCGAATTCTGAAAGCGGCAGGATATCAGGTACTTAAAGTCTAGGAGGAATCTATGAATCCTAAAAATATCCTTATTGTTGGAACAAACAATACAACAAGAAGTTTTATGGCAGAGGCGGTGCTTAACCGTCTCTGTGAAGAGAGAGAACTAAGTGACACGAAGATTGTCTCCCGGGGCATTGTAGTGCTTTTCCCGGAACCGGTCAATCCAAGAGCCGCACAGGCAGCAGGAGATGCCGGATACAAGATGAAGGAATTTCAGGCTGCCAAGCTGACAGCGGCAGATGTGGAAGATGCAGATCTGATTCTTACGGTGACACCGGAAGAGAAGGAACGTATTCTTGCTGATTATACGGAAGAACTGGGGGATAAAGATAAGCTGTTTACAATCAGCGAAGCTGCCGGTGAACCGGTCGGTATTCCGAATCCCTATGGAAAAGAACCGGAAGATTATGCCAATTGTTTTATCACTATCAGGCGGATGTGTGAAAAGTGTTTTGAAAACAAGATTTTGAATAGATAAATAGATAGAGGTTAGGATATGTTAAATCCGAAAGTAGTAAGAATGATGGCACTGATTACCCAGGTAGGGATCAGCATGCTTTGTCCGATTCTTATGATGCTGTTTCTTGGCGTTTGGTTAGAAGATCGCTTTGGAATACATCTTGTTCTTCCTTTCCTTCTTCTTGGAATCGCTGCAGGATTCCGTAATTGTTTTATCTTGATTAAGAATGCACTTGGATTGTGGAAGAAAAAGGAACAGAACAATGAGAAAACAGACAAATAAGGCGGTTTGGACGCTGATCGATCTTTGGATCGGAATATTCCTTTATTTCCTTGTTTTTGAAATAATCGGACTTATTTTTGTTCCAAATCGGATATCCTATACATTGGGATTGCTTGTTGGTTGTGTTACGGCAGGTTTTCTTGCCTGGCACATGTATGACTCCCTGGATACGGCACTGGACATGGGAGAAGAGGATGCAGTAAAGCATTCCAAAAAAAGCAGTGCACTTAGATTGTTAGTTATGTTAGTAGTGGCACTGGCTGGGATGAAATTTTCCCTCCTGAGCTTTCCGGGGATTTTCATCGGAATATTAGGTCTTAAGATTTCAGCTTTCTTTCAGCCATATACTAATTCACATATAACTAAAAAAATATTAAAAAAGAAAGGAAGGTGAATTCATGGGACTTAATACAGCAGGTTTAATGCCGGTCTTATTAAGCCAGGATGTAAGTAAGGAATTCCTGATTCAAAGTTACTATGACTTTAACTTTTTTGGATTTCCTGTTTCCATTAATACATCACAGGTAACAACTGTGATCGTTAT
>SVDY01000075.1:0-2022 GCA_015057665.1 Lachnospiraceae bacterium
TCTTCCTGAGTACGGCTTGAAATCTCATTCTTAACTGCATTGTATACGAGCATTTCAATACGGGAGGTAGCATTGGCAATAGAACCGTTCAGGTTGGAAATAAACTTTTTCGGGTCGCTGATGCGCCAAAGGGCAAAACTGTCAGCTACCATTGTCTGTTTGTCTTTTGTAATGACTTCACTGATTGGAAGGTCATAGATCAGTTCTTTGTTTGGCAGAGTATCCACTGTCTGGATAAAAGGAAGTTTAAATTTAAGTCCGGCTTCATCATAGATGGTAACAACCTTACCAAACTGTTTTACAACTGCGTATTCGCCTTTATAGACGGTAAACATGGAAGTATATAAAAATGCGAATACGAGAATAGCTGCAACAATGAAAAATGATTTTATATTAAATTTAATCTTTGTCTGTTTCATTTGTATTCACATCTCCTAACACATTTACAATATTGCCTTTGCCGTCCTGAATGATTACTTTCAATCCCGGTAATAACTCTTCCATGGCCTCGTAATACATACGAGTCTTGGTAATATCAGGATATTTGATATATTCTTCATACATGGCATTAAAACGGGCAATCTGTCCTTCGGCTTCACGGATACGGGTCTGTTTCTGTGCCTCTGCATTTTCTAAAATAGTCTTGGACTGAGCTTCAGCAGCAGGAATCTTCTGGTTGCGGTAAGTCTTGGCATTATTTACAGTCTCTTCTGCTTTCTGTTTTGCATCTTCTACTGCTTTAAATGCTGCAGATACTTCTGCTGTTGGCGGCTCTGCATCCTGAATGGCAACGCTTCTTACAGTAATTCCAAGCTGTTCTGATTCCATACGTTCGATCAGCTTAGTTCTGATTTCAGACTGAATCTGTGCTTTCCCTGTTGTAAGTACTTCATCAATGTTGTAGGAACCGATGGTGTCTCGGATATAACTCATAGTAAGGGTTTTTAAAATTGTCTGTGGATCTTCAGATGCAAACAGGTATGCCACTGCATCCGTAACCTGCCATTCCACATAAAAATCAACGTTGATAAAATTGAAATCTTTGGTGATCATCAGACTTTCATTTTCAATGGAGGCATCTGTATGTGGATTATATCCAATAGTCATACCCCGGACAGACATATCCACATTCGTTCTTTTTTGGATAAATGGAATCTTAAAATGAAGACCACTGTCTTCTACCACACTCGGAATTCCGAAGGTAGTAATTACCGCATCCTCGTCCTCATTTAAGGAATAGGCTGTTGAAAAAGCAATACTGACAACTGCCAGTAAGATGATGATCTTAGGAATCACAGAAAGAATTCCCTGGGCTCTTTCTTTTACCGGTTTTGAAGCTTTTTCCTTCTTTGGTTTTGGTGTCTTTTTCCCAAATCCAAATTTTTTCTTACCGGGAGCATCATTTTGAACAGGTTCCTGATTCATATCAGGGTTATTCATCATGTCTTTTTCTTCCATGTTTTCTCCCCTTTCTTAATAGTAAAAGTTATAGTAATTCAATTTAAGTATCTATATACGAATAATCAGTTCTATTTTTTAGAATCTTACTCGTTCTTTAATGCGATCACTTCTACTTCAAGCATAACATCTTTTGGAAGGCGGGCAACTTCTACACAAGATCGTGCAGGGAAATCACCGTCAAAGTAAGAAGCATATACACCGTTAATCGCTGCAAAATCATTCATATCTTTGATAAATACAGTTGTTTTGAATACTTTATCAAGGCTGGAACCTGCTGCTGCAAGTAAAGCTTTTAAGTTTTCAAATACCTGTTTTGTCTGTTCTTCTACGCCGCCTTCTACAATCTCACCTGTTGCTGGAATTACAGGAATCATACCAGATGTATAGATTACACCGTTTACTTCAACTGCCTGAGAATATGGTCCGATTGCTGCCGGGGATTTGTCTGTTGCAATAATAATTTTATCCATTGTTTTGTTCTCCTTTTATTAAGAAATTTTATTATGGTTACTATATCATAATTACAGTTTCTTGTCACCTGAACCTTTGAAACTGTAAGAA
>SVDY01000075.1:2122-3741 GCA_015057665.1 Lachnospiraceae bacterium
TCCTTCCCTTTGTGCCGGTCTTAGCACCGCAGCAGATATGGACAACATGGTCATTGAAACGTCTTGCGTCACTCTGTCCAATGGATTCCCTCTTACTGTAACTGCAGCGGTAACGGGAGGAATTGATCAAAATGGAGCTCGTCCGGGAGATCCGGCCTGTTGGGAAGAATACGACTACTCTTACCGGATGCTTCATTGTAAAGATGTCGCTTCCTCATCTGAGCATAATGAATTGTCAGAAAAAACAAAGGTAAATACAAGTCCTGACAATTCTCTTTTTAAACCAGGAACCATTAATATTATGCTTCATATAAATGCGGCTTTAACAAAAGGAACCATGGTTCGGGCTGTCATTACAGGATCAGAAGCAAAGGCTGCGGCATGCGGTGAACTGCTTTGTCCAAGTCTTTATTCCGAAGGTATTGCTACCGGTTCCGGCACAGATGGGATGATCATTATATGCGATCCATCCACTCCTTTTGTTTTAACAGCCGCCGGTAAAGACAGCCAGCTTGGTGAAATGATCGGAACAACGATTATGAAAGCGTTAAAGAAGGCAATCGGACTTCAAACAGATGTTACACCTGCATATCAGCATAATGTACTGAAAAGATTAGATCGTTTTGGAGTTACAGAAGAAAGACTCTATGCAATTTATTCCCATGATTCCATGATGGATTTTCTAAATGGAAAACCACGTTACACAAAGGATCAATTCTTTGTAAAAGCTGCATCTGTTCTTAATTCAGGATATTGGACGGGAAAAGCGTCTATGGTTGCTCATCTTCTGGATCAATTAGCATGGGGGATGTTATCTATGGATGATGTCAAAGAAATGTATCCTATGTTATTTGGACAGAAATGTGCAGATGATTTAGATAAAGAGTCTTTTTTGCAGGCGTTTTGTGTGGAATTGGTGGATTATATCAGATATGGGTATGAATTTGGTTCAAATGCGTAAAGCATTAAGAGATACACAACAAGATTATCAAAGGCAAATGGCTAGCTTACTTTATACTGGCGGGTACAGAGAACAAAAGAGCCAGCCGGTACCAGAAAGCAGCGACAAATGACTAGCTTATTTCGTGCTGGCGGGTACAGGGAACAAAAGAGCTAGTCGGTACCCGAAAGCAACGACAAATGGCTAGCTTATTTTGTGCTGAAGGGTACAGGGAACAAAAGAGCCAGCCGGTACCCAAAAACAGGCAATCAGGCAGGCTTTAACGTGTACTGACGGGTGCAGGAAGCAAAACTAATAGCTGGCACCCGTCTTCTGGAAGGATAACCGGGTACCAGCTATTAATTTTTGTGGCTGTATATATTTTTTGCATTATGTCAACCTGTTGGCGTCATAATTCTGGCACCAGAACAGTATAATCTAGCCAGTACCCGAACCATTCCAATCTTCTGGTACCAGAACAATATAACTCAGCCAGTACCCGAACCATTCCATCTTCTGGCGCCAGAACAACATAATTCCGCCAGTACCCGAGCCAATCCAATCTTCCGGACCAGAACGACAAAATCCTGCCAGTCCCCATGCCTCGTTATTATACCTTTCCCATGTATCAAACTCTCTACAATTGAATCTCCCCAAAAGGTTCAATACTTCTTTCCAG
>SVDY01000037.1 GCA_015057665.1 Lachnospiraceae bacterium
CCGAAAGCATCTCCTGTAATAAGAGTTACTTTTGGTACTGTTGCATTTGCAAATGCAGATGTAAGTCTTGCTGCTGCTTTTGCAATTGTCTTTTCTTCATGAACAGTTGCTTTAAATCCTGTTACGTTCACTAATGTAAGTACAGGGATGCTGAAAGCGTCACAGAAGTTTACGAAATCTGCTGCTTTGTTAGCTCCGGATGTTGTAAGTACGCCTTCGCTTTCTGCAAACTGGTTACCAACACAGCCTACTGTCATGCCGTTCATTCTTGCAAAACCAATTACTACATCTTTTGCATAATCTTTCTTTAATTCGAAGAAAAGGTTATTGTCAGAACTTTCCGCAAATACCATTCTTGCGTCGTGTCCGTAGTTTTCCATCTCTGGAATGATACGGTTTAAATCATCTTCACATTCATCGAAAGATGCATCATCATCGTAGCAGGCAGGAAGAATCGTTACGAGCTGTCTTAATACACCAAGTGCCTCTTCTTCTGTCTCTGCAAGGTAATCTACCTGGCTGTTATTTGCTGCCTGGTAATCTGCTGCTGCAGTGTCAAGTGTGGATACCTTGTTTCCTGCAAGGGCATTAGGGCTGTTTACGAACATACGGCCTTCTTTTGCCATTACTGTGATGTCGCTCATAGCCGGGATTAATGCACTGCCGCCTCCGCATGTACCGAATACTGCTGTAAGCTGTGGAACAATGCCGGATGCCTGTGCCTGTGCAGCAAAGATAGTACCAAAGCTGTTAAGAGCATCTGTTGCCTCCTGAAGACGAAGACCTGCACAGTCAATGAGACCAATTACCGGTGCGCCGACTTTTACTGCCATGTTATAGATGTGTGTAATTTTCTTAGCATGCATTTCGCCTACGGAACCGCCTAATACTTTGGCATCCTGGCTGTACACGTAAACTAAATTTCCGTCAATTACACCGTAGCCTGTGATTACACCATCACCAGGCATCTCCTGTGGATTCAGATTGAAATCTGTTGCACGGCTTGTTACATAACCGCCCACTTCCACAAAACTGGCGTCATCAAGAAGACATGCAATTCTTTCTCTAGCTGATAACGTTGTTTTACTCATGTTATGTCCTCCATAATTTATTATTTATTATAATGACTTTAGTATAGTAATTTCGTAATCCCTTCTAAGGTCATTACCTTGGCAAAAATTTCACATTTTCGCACCTTTCTAATATAACACAAGTATTTGGTAATTTCAAGCACTGTATTGCAGAAACATAGAACTAAATCTTGTATTTGAAATTAAGATATGGTAAACTTAATTTGATTTTGTTTTAAAATGCTTTCACATTATATAAAATGTGATACATTTCATAATAATAAGCAAGTAATAAGAAAAAACGGAAGGAGTCATCATGAAACAGGGATTCAGCAACGAACAATATCTCTCTATGCAGTCAGAGCATATCAGAGAAAGAATCAGCCGTTTTGACAATAAATTATATCTGGAATTTGGAGGCAAACTTTTCGATGATTATCATGCTTCCCGTGTACTTCCCGGATTTGAACCGGACAGTAAACTGCGCATGCTTCTTCAATTGAAAGAGCAGGCAGAAATCGTCATTGTTATCAGCGCTTCCGACATTGAGAAGAATAAGATCCGAGGTGATCTTGGCATCACATATGATCTGGATGTTCTTCGATTAATCGACCTTTTCCGTGAGATGGATCTGTATGTAGGCAGCGTGGTAATTACACAGTATGCCGGTCAGGCAAGTGCAGACAATTTTAAGGAACGTCTGGAATCTTACGGAATCAAAGTATATAGACACTATTTAATCGAAGGTTATCCAACCAATGTGATGCATATCGTAAGTGACAATGGATTTGGGCGCAACGATTATATTGAAACGGAACGTCCCTTAGTCGTTATTACAGCTCCCGGACCGGGAAGCGGCAAGATGGCAACCTGTCTTTCCCAGTTATATCATGAACACAAGAGAGGAATTCATGCAGGTTATGCCAAATTTGAAACATTTCCAATCTGGAATCTTCCATTAAAACATCTGGTCAACTTAGCTTACGAGGCTGCAACTGCTGATTTAAATGACGTAAATATGATTGATCCATTCCATCTGGAAGCATACGGAGTAACTACTGTTAACTATAACCGTGACGTTGAGATTTTCCCGGTACTGAATGCGATTTTTGAACGCATTTACGGAGAAAGCCCTTACAAGTCTCCAACAGATATGGGTGTTAATATGGTAGGTAACTGTATCTTTGACGATGCAGCCTGTGAGGAAGCGTCCCGTCAGGAGATTATCCGCCGCTATTACACTGCTGCTGTTGACGAAGTCAGCGGTCTTGGCAAAGCGGAAACGGTATACAAACTGGAGCTTTTATTAAAACAGGCTAAAGTGAAAGTAGACGACCGCCCTGCCGCCAAGAAAGTGCACGAGATGATGGAGCAATACGATTTCCCGGTTGCGGCCATGGAACTTCCTAACGGCAAGATTGTAACCGGTAAGACAACAGACCTTCTTGGATGCTGTTCCGCTCTTCTTCTGAATGCATTAAAAGAACTGACCGGCATTGCAGACGAGATTCACCTCATCTCTCCTGATGCCATCCGTCCGATTCAGACATTAAAGACCGAATATCTTGGAAGTAAAAACCCACGCCTTCATACTGACGAAGTATTGATTGCACTTTCATCCAGTGCTGAAACAGATGCTTATGCCAAGAAAGCGCTCTCTGCTCTCTCTTTGCTGAAGGATGCACAGATTCATTCTTCAGTTATTCTTTCCAATGTAGACGTAAAACTTCTCAAGAAACTTGGTGTAGGCCTTACCTGTGAACCAAAATACGAACAGCAGAAATTATATCATTAAACATTCAAATGGCGTGGAGTGTCACACACTCCACGCCATTATCATGAAAGGAGACTATTCATGGCATTTGACGGTTTAGTCATTCATAATCTGAAAAAAGAACTGGCCGATTCCTTAATTGGCGGCCGTATCAACAAAATCTATCAGCCGGAAAAGGATGAGATTCATCTGATCATCAAAAATCAGCGTCAGAGTTTTCGCCTCATGCTTTCCGCCAGCGCCTCTCTCCCTCTTGTTTATCTGACAGAAAAAACAAAGAGCAATCCTATGACTGCTCCTAACTTCTGTATGCTTCTTCGAAAGTATCTGATGAACGGGAAAATCCTTGATGTAACACAGCCTGGTCTTGAGAGAATTCTCATTCTTCATATTGAACATGTGGATGAGATGGGCGACTTATGTGTAAAGAAATTAATCATTGAGATTATGGGCAAACACAGTAATATTATTTTTGTTTCCCAGGACGACAAAATTATCGACAGCATTAAACATGTCTCTTTTCAGGTCAGCTCTGTCCGGGAAGTTCTGCCGGGAAGAGAATACATCCTTCCTCCAAATCAGGACAAACTGTCTGTCTTTGATATGACAAAGGAAGCCTTCCTTAAGAAATGTTTTGGCAAAAACTCTTCTTTGGAGAAAGCTGTCTATACAAGCTTTCAGGGAATCAGTCCGGTCATGGCAAGAGAAGTCATTCACAGAGCAGGCCTGGACTATGGCATTGCTGCAGGCAGCCTTTTAGAATATGAACAGGATGCTTTATATACATCCCTTCTTACATTAAAAGAGCAGCTGGAACAGGGACAGTTCACTCCTACCATCGTCCTTCACGAAGGGGAAGCCGTAGAATTTGCCTCTTTCCCCCTTACCCATTACGGCAATGCGGAATATCGGACTTTTACTTCTATTTCTTCTTTATTAGAAGAGTATTATGCATTAAAAGAAAGTACCAGCCGTATCCGCCAGAAATCAGCAGATCTTCGCAAGATTATCACTACTGCTCTGGAACGTAACCTTAAGAAACACGATCTTCAATATCGTCAGTTAGAAGACACGGAAAAACGGGAAAAATACAGAATCTACGGTGAACTTCTTCACACCTACGGTTACAATCTGGAACAGGGTGCAGCTTCCCTTACCTGCATCAATTATTATGACAATGAAGAGATTACCATTCCTCTTGACAAAGATAAAAATGCAATGGAAAATGCAGCTTCTTACTTCAATCGTTACAACAAATTAAAGAGAACCTACGAAGCACTCTCTGAACTGATTGTAGAAACTAAGAATCAGATTGATCATCTGGAATCCATACTGACTTCTCTCGATATGGCAACCTCAGAGACTGACCTTACAGAGATCAAAGAAGAACTCATCGAATATGGTTATATGAAACGAAAAGGTCCAAAAAACAACAAAAAGGGCAAAATTGAAAAGGGGAAGCCTCTTCATTACATTTCTTCTGACGGTTTCCATATGTATGTTGGAAAAAATAATTATCAGAACGAAGAACTTACTTTCAAATTCGCCAACGGCAAAGATATGTGGTTCCACGCCAAAGGAATGGCAGGGTCCCACGTCATCGTTAAACTTGAGACGGCAGATGAACTTCCGGACAGAACCTACGAAGAAGCTGGCCGCCTTGCCGCCTACTACTCCAAAGGCCGTCAGGCTCCAAAAGTGGAAATCGATTACACAGAGCGCCGCAATCTTAAGAAGCCGCCAAAAGCGAATCCCGGATTTGTCATCTACCATACAAACTGGTCCTTAAATATCGAACCGGACATCACAGGTATTCAGGAAATCGAATCATAATCCATCACTTTTGAAAAGAAAAAAGGCGCACGTCATATGACGGGCGCCCCATTTTTCGTCTCTTTTATTCTTCTAACATGCTGTCATAAAGTTCCATGTATACAGATGCAGAGCGAGTCCAGGAAAAGTCTTCTTCCATGCCTCTTCTTACAATACCTTTCCATGCTTCTTTGTCTTCATAATATACATCCTTCGCATATTCAATTACATGAAGCATATCGTGTGCATTATAATTGGTGAAACTGAATCCTGTACCGGACTGTTCTTCCTCATTATAAGAAGCTACCGTATCCTTTAATCCGCCTGTCTCCCTTACAATAGGAACTGTACCGTAACGGAGTGCCATCAGCTGGCAGAGACCGCAAGGTTCAAATCTGGATGGCATCAGAATAGCATCACAGCCTGCATAGATCATCTTTGATAATCTGTCATCATAGCAGATGTTGGCAGATACATTGTTTGGATATTTATTCGCATAGTAACGGAACATATCTTCGTATCTTGGATCACCGGAACCAAGAAGCACAAACTGAACATCTTCCTGACAGATATCGTCCATGACATAATCAATGAGATCAAATCCTTTCTGATCTGTCAGTCTGGAAATCACACCAATGGTAAAGATATCTGCATTTTCAGGAAGTCCTACCCTTCTTTGAAGTGCTTTCTTATTGATAACCTTTAAATCCGGTCCGTCTTCAGCAGAATAATTATATTCAAGGTACGGATCTGTCATTGGATTATAAATATCATAATCAATTCCATTAACGATTCCTGTCAAATGATTGTTTCTTGCACGTAATAATCCGTCCAGCTTCTCGCCATAGTAAGGCATCTGAATCTCTTCTGCATACGTGTCACTTACGGTTGTAATCTCATCTGCATATACAAGACCGCCTTTTAACATATTGGCACCGCCGTAGCATTCCAGCTTATCTGCTGTAAATACATAAGATGGAAGTCCTGACAGATCTTTCAGACGTTCTAACCCTGTCATACCCTGGAACTGCAGATTATGAATGGTAAAGACGGTCTTAATTCCATCAAAAAACGGATTCCCCGCAAATAGTGTCTTAAGATATACCGGAACAAGTCCTGACTGCCAGTCATGACAATGGATAATATCCGGTCTGAATCCAATCACCGGAAGAATAGCAAGGGCTGCTTTTGAGAAATAACAGAATTTCTCAATATCTCCTTCCATGCTTGTGTATGGTGCTGCTCCTGTAAAATAGAATTCATTATCAATAAAATAGAAGGTAATTCCTTCGTATTCTAAAGTCTTGATTCCAACATACTGATTCCGCCAGGATAAGTCCATGGAAAAGTAAGTAAGGTCTTCTAACTTCTCTTTCCATTCCGGTTTCATACAGGAATAGTTAGGAAGAATTACTCTTACATCTGCTTCTTCCTTTGAAAATGTTTTCGGCAAAGTACCGACAACGTCTGCCAGACCTCCTGTTTTAATAAAAGGCACACATTCAGATGCTACGTACAAAATCTTTTTCATCTTTTTGTTCCCCCGCCAACGATTTTATCGAGTTATTTACCTAAATTATATCATGAACGTGTGCTATATTCCAGTCTCATTTTTTCTGCTATCATGGCAATAAACTCTGAATTTGTAGGTTTTCTTTTCCGTGAATTGACCATATATCCAAACAATTCTGCAAGCCTTTCTTCCTCTCCTCTGGAAAATGCAACTTCGATAGCGTGGCGGATCGCCCTCTCAACAGAACTGGATGTGGTTTTATATTTTTTTGCAATAGAAGGGTACAGCATCTTAGTTATATAGTCTAAGATTCCTGCGTCATGAACTGCCAGAATAATGCTTTCTCTCACATAATGATAGCCTTTAATATGTGCCGGAATTCCCAGTTCCCTGATCAAACAGGTCACCTGTTGTTCTAATTGTTCCTGTGCTGCTTCTGTTTTTTCTTCCTGATGAAGGATCAAGGGTTTTATCCTTTCCGGATTACTGTATTTCAAAATTCTCTGATACATACTCTCCTGATAATAGGGACGAAGCATGTAATAAGACGCCCCAAGCTCCACTGCCTGTCGGATAAGCTCCATATGACTGACAGAGGAAATCATAATGAAAGGAAAGCTTATTTCTCCTTTGTCCTTTTTTATCGTACGAAGAAGTTCCAAACCTGACATATCCTCCAATTCTGTGTCCAAAATAAGCATATCAGGTTTTTCCTCCTTAAGAATCTGATAGATTCTGTTTGCCTTTGAAAAAACCCGTACTTTATGAATCTCCTCTTTCTTCTCCAAAAAGCCTTTCAACATACAAGCGCTTTTCAGGTTCTTCTCAGCAACCCATACATTTAACCTGCGTTCCATAAGATTCCTCCCTGATCTGATTTTTGTATTCCAATCTTATTTTATCTGCAATTAATGCAATGAATTCTGAATTAGTTGGTTTTCCCTTCCCCGCATTTACAGTATAACCGAACAATTCATCAATGGTGTCCATCCTGCCTCTGCTCCAGGCAACTTCGATTGCATGCCGGATGGCACGTTCGACCCGGCTTGCAGTTGTGTGGTTCCTCATGGCGATTTCCGGATAAAGCTGTTTTGTAATGGAATTCAGAATATCCATATCGTGTACTGCCATTAAAATAGCATCTCTTAAATACTGATATCCTTTGATATGAGCTGGTACGCCCACTTCATGAATAATATTGGTCACAATGATTTCCAGAGAAACTGTGTTTTGCTTTTCCGGCTTACCGATTCTGTCTTCCATACTGCCTCTGTCACCGGTGTGCATAAAAACACCCTCCTTTTTATTGACCTGTTTACACTGCCTGATTTTATGTAAAAGACTGTCCATATCAAAAGGCTTTAACAGGAAATATCTGGTCCCCAGTAAAAAAGCTTCTTCCGCCAGTGCATCCTGTCCCATGGCAGATAACATAATGACAGAACTCTTTGTCCTTTCCTCCTCTGTCATTCTTTCCAGTACTGCAAGACCATCAAGGGATGGAAGAACTGTATCAAGAAGCACCACATCAGGCTTTGTATCTTTGATAAAATGAAGTGCTTCCTTTCCATCCCTTGTAACCGCAGCAATATTTATATCATTCTCTAAACTCATGCGGTCTGTTAATGACTTTATCATTTTCTGATCATCTATCGCAATCATCACACCAATATTGTTCATAATATGCCTCCATCATTTTCTTATTTATCCCTATTTAAAGGATAATTTCTACTGATATTATACTTTTTCCACATTTTTCAAACAATACGGCTTACACCGCAACTTACGACAGGGTTATTTTTCATGTATGATTATTCGAAGCATACTGCTTCTTTTCATAAAAAAAATACAGCATTTTTAATTATGCTGTACTTTTTTCATCTTTTAGAAAGAAAGAAAATCTTTTAAATATTCTTTTACAGATCGGCTCATTTCTTTTGAAAAATCTGAATTATACTTGCGGTTACAGAATGCCTTCATATAATCCTCGTAAGTATTTTGTCCTTTTTTATATTCAAAAAGACCGCGTAATTCTTCTTCTCCCATCTCCTGATATGTATTCTCATGAACAATATATTTCATCGGTGCACGTTCCGGTTTCACCCTGTCTCTTTGCTGCTTCGTAGGATATCCGAACACGAGCATTGCTGCCGGGAATACATATGGTGGAAGATGTAAAAGTTCTCTTTGCTGTTCACAGTTTTCCATAATGTCACCGATGTAGCAGGAACCAATTCCAAGGCTCCATGCTGCTGTCACCGCATTCTGTGCAGCAATATTGGCATCACTCACAGCAAGAAGAAGGTCGCCTGCTCCCGGATTTCTCGGCTCACATCCTGCGCTCTTAAATCCATCATGCCATTTCTTACAGTCAGCACAGAAAATAAGAACCAGATCTGCTTCCGCGATAAATGGCTGATTGTCACAGGTCTTTACTAACTTTTCTTTTAATTCCTGATCGGTCACATCAATAATGGTATATAACTGCTGGTTACCTGCAGTCGGTGCCATAGCTGCAGCCTCCAGAATAAGGGCTTTATCCTGCTCTTCAATCTTCTTATTCTCAAACACACGGACAGATTTTCTGTCGTATAATTCTTTGATTGTCTGATTCATTCTTTTACTCCTTCTATCGTTCATTTCATGATCAATCATAATCATTCAAAAATATGTTAGAAACTTTTTTATTAGAAACTTTTTTATCGGAACCTCTTTTATCAGAAACATTTCTCCAGTACATCTTTATCCAATCCATTCTTACAGGTCAGATTGCCGACCAGGAAATAGGCAATTCCGCCAAAAAGAATTCCCCATACGACAGCATTGATTCCGAAAACGGTAATGTTAAACTGGTAACTTAGGATGTAGACAATGACACCGGTAAGGGTAGATGCAATTGCCGCCTGACTATTTCCTTTCTTATAGAAAATCCCGCCTAAAATCGGCCAAAAGAAACAGGACTCCAGACCTCCCATAGCAAACAGATTGATCCAGAAAATAATATCCGGAGGTGTCAATGCAAGGATAAACACCAATATACCAATAAGAAAAGTAACAAGGAAACTGGATTTTGATAAATTCTTCTGGAATTTTGTCATTTTTTCTTCATTGTCTTTGATGACATACTGCTGCAGAAGATCCTTGACAATGGATGCAGATGCCAAAATCAATAAAGACGATACGGTGGACATGACTGCTGCCATTGGGGCAGCAAGAAACAGAGCCGCCATTCCCGCAGGCATAATCCGTTGTACAATCGTCGGCATAAAATAGTCCGTAGACGTAAAAGTCTGTCCATTTGTAAGGGCACCTGCCCAAACTCCCGCTGTATGCATGCCGATCATAAGAACACCGATTACAATGGTTCCTATGAGCATGGCATTGTGAAGACTTTTTGTATCTTTAAAACCCATTCCCCGGACAGCTGTCTGGGGAAGTCCAAGAACACCTACACCTACCAGCACCCAGAAGGAAAGCAGTGCCCCCGGAGTATACCCGGTTCCGGTCAGATTATCCCAGCCTGGCAGCGTAGTATCTAAAGTCATACTCATTGCCTCAAAACTTCCGATATTGGAAAGCACATAAAAAACAAATAAAAATGTTCCTATCAACATGACGATCCCCTGTATGGTATCCGTAATCACAACGGCAGTAAATCCTCCAAAAGCAGTGTATACAATTACTACAAAGGCAAAAATTGCAAGGGCTGCTCCATAGGGAAGTCCTGTCACTGTCTCAATCAACGTTGCTCCGCCCATAAACTGGGCAATCATCTGTGTTACAAAGAAAATAAGCATGAGCAGGGTGGTAATGATAATCAATGCATCTGACTTATATCTTGCCTTTAAATATCCTGCTACAGTTACAGCACCTGTCTTTCTTGAGACAATGGCAAACTTCTTGCCAAGAACACCAAGGATTAGAAAAGACGCTCCTATCTGAACACCGCTGATCCATGCCTGGCTGAAACCATAAGTAAGACCTGCTGCCCCCGGGCCGCTGATAAAAGAGCTTACACTTGTATAAGTCGCCACAGTGGTCATGGCAAGCACAAATCCACTCATTCCCCGGGAACCGATAAAATATTTCTTCTCAAAGTTCATAGAACTTTCTTTGTCTTTTTTCTTACTGATGTACATACCAAGAACAGTATTTAAAATCAGATATCCAATCAGGATAACTAACATAATCATCTGGTCTTTTGTCATGATAAGGCACCGCCCTTCTCATTCTTTTCTGAGAGTTCTTCCCCCAGATCAAAATTAACAAATACTTTTTTCAGCAGAACCATGACTCCCGCAACGGATATCACGAACGCCCCAATCGTACTGACGAAGAACCACAGCGGCATACCAATAATCAGAAAATCAATGCCATTGAGTGCAAAGGCTGTTCCCACATGCCATATTGCCACAAGAATAAAAAGAACCAGAGTCGCTTTCATTTCTTTTACGATCTGCTGATGCTTTTGCTCGTCGGTCATTTTTTTCACCTATATTCCTCCTATATTCACTTTACTAGATGCCGGTCTGAGCCGGTCACCTGTATCTACTCATACTATCACGACCATCTCCTGTTGTGAAGTACTAAGTTTTCAAGTTCTAAGTTTTCAAATACTACGGCTCTCATGACAGGTAAAATAAAGGATCTGATATTCTTCACCTAACAGATTTAAAAACTGTAGCGCAGCTTCTGTCTTTGACTGATCCAGATTCACAAAGGGATCATCCATGATCAAAAAAGGTTTCTCCCCATGATACATTACATCCACAAGGGACATCCTCATACAAATCCCCATCAAATCCTTCCATCCTTCGCTGAAATATCTGGTTTCTCTTTGAATCCCATATTCCTGAACCGTCATGGCAAGATCTGCATCCATTCTAAAACCGTCCGGCCTTTTTCCACTGAGCATCTCAAAATATTTGGAAAATGACTGCATTAAAGGATTCCTGTATTTGGATAAATAAGATTCTTTTGCTTTTGCAAGATAATTTTTCGTCATCTTTAAACGTTCATATTTAAGCAGATCGGAAGCATACTGTTCCTGTAAGAAGGCTGCCTGTTCTTCTTTTTCCAAAAGCCGTTCCTTTTTGTTTTTCCTATTCCTGATTTCATTTTCCAGATGAACTGTCTTTCGGTAAGACGTTTCCATCATAATCTGTATCTTTCGCAGTCTTGTCTGAACTTCTTCTATCCGGACCATGACTTGATCATCCTCCGCCTGATCCGATTCCTGTTCCGATTCCTGATACGCTTTCTGATTCATTTTCTGAAGTACACTTTGTTGTGACAGGGTTTTGTCATGTTCTTTCTCATCTGTCTCACAATCGATACGTTGCTTTTGAATATTTAGAAAGCTGACGGTTATGATAAGAAATCCGGCAAGTAAAAAAACAATTCCGATTTCCTTAAATTGCGGTAACAGTACTGCGCCTGACATAATCAGCAGACCTGTCATTGTTATAATTCCAATGTTCTTTATGGATTGATTCCGGCATTGTCTGTTCATTACTTCTAAGCCGTTCCCGTTATCTGAGCCATTACTTTCACTTGAGCTGTTTCTGGCATCTGAGTCCTTTTTTTCAGCATTTCTATCCTGCCTCAGGGTAATCTCTTTTTGCTGTTGGAGAAGCAGTTCCTGAACCTCTTTGTACTTTAAATAGGTCTTCTCTTCCTCGTTTTTTTCACTTATAAGAGTTTCTATCTCTTTTGTGAGCACCTCTCCTCTTCTTAGCTCTGCCTGAAGGTCTGAAATCTGCTCCTTCAGACGATACAGGGAACCGGTCTTTCGATTGGGACTCATTGCATTGAGCAGATCATGAAGCCTGCTGTCTGCCTTCTCATACTGGTTCATATCATCCGTTGCTTCGGCCAGATTACCAAGCCTTGCCACAATCCTGTCCGTTGTTTTCGCCGTACAGTCTTTCTGAGACAGAAAAACCGTTCTTTCAAAAGAAAGCCTGTCTAAACCAAAGAGGTCTTCTCCAAGATTGGAGGAAAATGCGTTGGACTCTAAATTGGTCTCTTCCTCTCTTAACAGAAAATAATCTTCTTTTTCCTTCAGCCCAAAAGTTCTCTCGGCAGTGTATCTTTTCCCGTCTGCCTCAAAAGTCAGAGTGCCCCCATAGACACCGCCCTGCCATGGACGATATCTCTTTCTCTCATTGACGAAATCATCCCTGCTGCGTTCATTGTGAAATCCATAGAGCATAACTGTAAGAAAAGCGGCAAGAGTACTCTTTCCCCAGCCATTCTCGTGACAAAAGCACTGGCATCCATCGGAAAACAGGATGGTCTGATTCTTTAATTTTCCAAAGTTCTCAATATAGCATTGAATCAGTTTCATTTAGTCCATCTCCTCTCCGGCAAGAGCCTGTAAGCCGTAACGGATCATCACTGGCTTCTCTTCCTCCGGAATCTCCAAAGCAGCAGAAACAATTCTTACAAACTCCCCTGTAAGAGTCTCATCATCCATATAATTGCCGTAATCTATCTCTATCTTCGTTTCGTCCTGAATTTTTACATAATAGAACCGGTCATCCAGTCTCTTCTTAAGGAGATAGGGATTCCATTCTGTATCCGGTCCAAGCTTTCCTGTTAACACGATTTTGATCATGTGACTACAGTCCCAGGAAGTTTCTTCCAGCATGCATTCTATGAGGTTCCCGGCTTCTTCTGTACAGACACAACCGCTTACATCAATCTGAACGGTATATAAATTCCGGCTGGAAAAGGGAATAAATTCTGTTTCACAAATTCCGGTCTCTTCATCTACATCCAGGAGGATAAAACCATGTTCTCCGCATTCATCGAACCCTCTTCCTTCCAGACATCCGGGATAACACCAGATTCCTCTTGCATCCAGTTCTCCCTTTTTATATGTATGAATATGTCCCAGTGCCAGATAATCAATCCCCTTGTTCTTTAATTGGCGCAGAGGAATTCTGACCGTCTTATCCTGCCCTTTATACTCTGCTTCCTGTCCATGAAGCATTACAATATTTACTCCATCAGGATGAAGATACAAGGTATCAAACAGACTCTCCTGGTTCTTGTAAGTGAGTTCCGCCCCGGCAATCACAACAGAGCCTTTCTGTCCCGGCTGGGTATAATACTGCCAGGAATCCCCAAACAGCTTCAGATTATCCGGCACCTGTTCTGTCCCCGGAAAAAGCTCCGCATGGTCATGATTCCCCCGCAGATAATAAAAACAAATGTGAGGATGATCCATAATCATCTGTCTTACTGATCGGATTACCGTCTCTGACACAAAACTGGTATCAAAGAGATCTCCCGCTATCAGAATTGCTTCCACATGATGATTCTCTCCGTATTGGATCATCCGCCAAAAAGAATTGATTATCTCTGCTCTGCGTTCTTTCCTCTTTTCTCCGGTCAAATGAGTATTTAATTTTGAGTCTAAGTGCAGATCTGCACAATGTATCATCTTCATCTGTCATCTCTCCAAAATGCAACCATATGTTCTGTTTTATTATAATCTATTTTTTATGGCTTTTCAATCCTTTGTCTGTATTATTTCTTCCCTCCCTTGAAAACCATTTTTTATTTCGATATAATGGAACTACTATTAGAAAAATGGAGCGTGAATTATGGAACTTGTCATTCAATTAATGGGAGGTCTGGGACTCTTCATCGCCGGCATCAATATGATGGGAGACGGAATTGAAGAAGTCATCGGAAAACCCCTTCGAAATTTTGTTGAAAAATTTACTAAAAACAAATTATTAGGACTGGTATTCGGTTTTGTGTTCACCGCACTGGTCCAGTCATCAACTGCTGCCCTCGATATGGTCGTAAGCTTCGTTGATTCCAGTCTCATGACATTAGGTCAGGCTGCGGGAATTATCATCGGTGCCAACATTGGTACCACCATCACAGCATTATTAGCTTCTCTTGACCTTAGCATTATCGCACCTATTCTCGTACTGATCGGTGCCATTATTGCCAACTTTACAAAAAAGATTATCCATCAGAAAACCGGTGAAATTATATTAGGGTTCGGTATTCTCTTTATGGGAATCGGCACCATGTCTTATGGATTTGAAGCCTGTACAGAGATTCCAAGAGTCATGCTCTTTTTTGATTCCTATGGCAGTCCCATTCTTGCCTTTTTAGTATGCGGAATCATTACCTTTTTCTTAAGCAGTTCCTCCATTACTGTCAGCATTCTTGTTGTCATGTGTGCTCAAGGCTTAGTAGATCTTAATCTTTGTATGTATGCCATTCTTGGCTGTAACATCGGTTCCTGTTCCGCAGCACTTCTCTCCACAGATGAAACATCAGACAATGCAAAAAGAACTGCCCTGTTCCATTTTCTCTTTAACTTGTTCGGAACGATCTTACTGATCTTCGTCATTGTCATTTGGAAAGCAGAAGTCAAGGATCTTATCTATATGGTCAGCGGACACGGTACAGATGTTGGAACCCTTGGACGCAACGTTGCATTTGCACATATTTTATTCAAACTGATTCCGGCTCTTGTATTCTATCCATTGATCAGCCTGCTGGTTTCCCTTACTTCCATGTTCATCCCTGATGTGGAAGAAGAACTGGACGACTCCCAGTATCACCTTGAATACATCGGTCCTACCCTTCCAAATCCTACGGTAGCCATTCTTGTTGCTGTCCGTGAGATGGAACGTATGGCCTACATGGCCATAGACAATATTAATCTTGCCCTGGACTGCCTTCTTTTAAAGGATGAGAAGAAGATCGAACAGGTTTACGAGACGGAACGCTATATCGATTTCCTGAACCGTTCCATCAGCGAATACCTTGTCAAAATCAATCAGAACACACTTCCTGTAGGCGACGCAAAGATGATTTCCGCTTACTTTAACGTTCTTAACGATATTGAACGTATCGGTGACCATGCAGAAAATATTGTGGAAATTATTCCGGATTTTGCCGGTAACGATCTGGAATTTCCAATCAAAAGTGCCATTGAATTAAAAGAAATGATGAACGTAGCCAACAGGTTATTAAAGGAATCTATCAACATGTTCGTCACCGGAAATATGGCCCACATGGATGAAATCAAGGCTCTGGAAGAAGAAATCGATCAGACAGAGCGCAACCTGCAGACTGCCCACATCCGCCGTCTGGAACGTGGAGACTGCAGCCCGGAAGCAGGAATTTTCTTTACCGATGTTGTTTCTGATATTGAAAGAGTCTGTGACCATGGTATGAATATTGCATTTGCTCTTGTGGAAGCAAGACAGATTCAGGAAGACTAAATTCAGGAACAGAGTTCCTGTCATAAAATACCTCATGGCAAGAGGGGCGGTACCGCTTTCGCTGTACCGCCCCTCTCTTTTTGGAGATATCAAACTATTTGGAGTGAATTCTCTGATTTATATCAGCTGCGCTTAGGCGGATTCCGCCAGCGAATCTTACATCCGGGCCGCTGATCCGCCCGGATTCTAACCAGTGTAATCTGCAAGAATATCAGCCATTTCTGCCACATTCTTCTTTCCGAATACTAATTTTTCTTCATTTAAAATCACACATGGCACGCTCATGACTTTATATTTCTCTTTAAAGTCAGGGAAATGATTAATATCAAACATCTCTGCAGATACATATTCATTCATGGATGCGATTTTCTGAGATGCCATAACAGTCTCAGGACAATTTGTGCAGGACAGGGAAACTAAAAGTTTCATATTAACCGGAGATTTTACGGAACGAATCTTATCAAGCACGGCTCCGTCTACTGCCTGGCCAGGTCCTGCCACATTATAAAGGGCGATAACAAAGGAATTGATCTCATGTCCGCCCGGCACGCCGTGGAAATGAATTCCCGTCGGTGTTCCATCTGCTTTGCATACTTCAATGGATGGAACATATTCCGGACTTTCCCCTTCTCCTTTTATCCATTTTACTTTCTCTGTCATAGATACAACTTCATTTAAGAAGCCTTTGATTTCCCCGGAGAGAGGGCTTCCATCAAGCCATGCCTTAATCAGCACAGGATTTTCAAATCTTGCAAATACTGCTCCAAGGCTTGCTCTCATCTGTGCATCAAAGAAACCATGGTCATTTCCGTAGGCTTTCTCCTGCACTGCAGGTTTGTCCGGTTCTTTTTCCTGAACAGGAATTTTTACTTCGAATTCCGGAATATCCAGTTTTACATGCATATCAGCCACATGTTTTTCCGCGGAAGTTGCAGCTATAGCACCATCTGCAACGGCTGTTACCACCTGTCTTAAGTTCTTCACGCAGACATCACCTGCTGCGTATACACCATCAAGACTTGTTTTTTGATTTCTGTCAGTTACAATGTATCCCTGTGGATCCAGTTCTATTGTTTTAGGAAGCCATTTTGTATTCGGCACATAACCTGCAAATACAAACACGCCAAATGGTCCTTCCTTATTTGCGTCGTATTCCATAAGTTCGCCTGTTACGTTATTCTTAAATACAACACGTTCCGGCATGGAATCACCTGTAATCTCTACAATCTCTGTATTAAATACATGGTCAATCTTATCAACTTGATTCAATTTATCAGAAACAGTTTTCGCGCATGTAAAATCAGGTTCACGCACGATCAGCTGTACATGTTTCGCATATTTTGTAAGGAAGATGCCTTCTTCTACTGCCGCAAAGCCTCCTCCAAGAACAAACACCTTCATTCCTGTAAAGAATTCTCCGTCGCAGGTCGCACAGTATGCAACACCTCTTCCCTGGAATTCTTTTTCTCCTTTAAATCCAAGCTTTCTTGGATTAGCGCCGACCGCAAGTACCACACTCAGTGCTTCGTAATCCCCTTTGGATGTATGAAGAACCTTTACGTCTCCGTCTAATTCCATATCAATTACTTCTGCGATGGCAAATTCTGCTCCAAAGCTTTCCGCCTGAAGTCTCATCTGTTCTGTCAG
>SVDY01000076.1 GCA_015057665.1 Lachnospiraceae bacterium
TTTATTTATTGCCACACAGTTTTTTCATTTTGTTTTCTTGCCGCTCTGCCGGCTCTCTCTTGCCCGTAGCAGCAACGCTAATTAATTTAACACAACACAAATCAAATGTCAATACTATTTTTTCTTTTCTCCAAAGTAAATTTCATACTAGATTAAGAACATATAAATACACCAGATTTCTCTCCACCAATCATGTTTTCCTGTCTTATGTTCCTCTAACATTTTCATTAAATACTCTGTATAAAAAAACTCTTTTGCTGCATCACTTGCAAAATATTTCTTCACATCATTCCTATAAGGCTCCTGTCTTAGCCATTCCCTGACAGGCACTGGAAAACCTTTTTTTCTTCTTTCTGAGGTGATGTTTCCAACTTCACTTTTTGCAGCTTCTCGAAGAAGGATTTTTGTTTGTTTGGCATTTACACGGTAATTCGTTGGGATCTTTCCTGCAACGGAAAAGACTTCTTTATCAAGAAACGGAACTCGAAGTTCGAGACTATTCGCCATACTCATCTTATCTGCTTTTAACAAAATATCTCCCGTCAGCCACATGTAAATATCCGTCAGCTGCATTCTCGTCACGTCATCTATCTCTTCAGTAAACCTGATTTTCTCCTTTATCAAATCCATAGGCAAAACATTTCCACTATAATCTTTCAATAATCTTCTTTTCTGCCTTTCACTAAACAAACAAGTATTTCCTATGTAACGTTCTTTTAACGGCTTGCTGTGACGTACTAAAAAATTGATTCCCGACATAGGAGGAAATAATTTTGCTACACCGCCCAGGCTACAACGAATCGCCTTTGGTATGGAATCATACCATTTTATTTCCAATCTTCCTTCCTCCAGACTTAGACTGTGTCCAGGTGCCAATTTATATACATTTTTAAAAAAAGTATTTTCCCCTGGAGAATATTGAAAGGAAAGATATAATTCTAACTGTTCTTTGTTCAGTTCTTTCTTAAAATCCGGGTGAGGAAGAAAGCATTTAATCTCACTTCCAAACAAGAACACATCATCTCTATGATAATAATAAAAAGGTTTTATCCCAAAATAATCTCGGGCACAAAACAATTTTTTCTCCTGTCTGTCCCATATGGCAAATGCAAACATTCCTCTCAACTTTTCAGACAGAGCCTCTCCCCACTCTTCATATCCGTGTAATAATACTTCTGTATCTGATTTTGTAGCAAAAACATGGCCCTTCTCCACCAAAAGTTCTTTTAACTTAGCATAATTGTATATTTCACCATTAAAAATACAGATCAGCCTTCCATCTTCATTTTCCATTGGCTGCCTGCCGCCTTCTATATCAATAATAGAAAGGCGTCGATGTCCCAAAGTGATATGGGAATCCACGTATATTCCACTCCCATCCGGTCCTCTATGAATGATTTGATTCATCATTGTTCTTAAAACAAATTCCGCCTCTTTTTCTCTATTATCTCGATTCATTACTTTTTCAACTAAATCCCTTTTTTCTTCTTTTATTATAAATCCGATAATCCCACACATAAGAAAAACACCTCCTTTTTATGTGTTCATCATAAAAAGAAGGTGCATCTTACCTTTCTCCTTTTCTGCATCAAAAATGCATCGTTTAATTATTCATATTTGTACCATATCTTATCTTAAAAATGATATACTATTCTCAAACACAAAACCCATTGCAAATCACTACACGAAGGAGAATTTGAATGAAACTTTTTGATACTTTAAAACCCATTACTCCCGCCTCTGCTCTCGATATCATAGATGCAGATGGAATCGAACTGTATTCTTCCGATGGAAAGACATATTATGACCTCAATGAAATATCCACCGTTTTGGGACAAAAAAATAAACATTTTACAAAGAAAATGACATCATGTTTAAATGGTGTCACATCAATGAAATTAGGAAGAAGTGCCGACAAGGAAAAATTCTACCGCTATTTATCCAATACTACCGACCACCGATTTCAGTATCTACACCTGACTTCTTCCGGTTCTGAAGCCAGTGAGTGGGCAGTCCGCATGGCTCTTAAAATGACCGGCCGCAACGAAGTGCTTTCCTTTTGGAATAGCATTCATGGAAGAACCTATCTTAGCACCTCTATGTCTGGAATGGAACGTAGAAAACAAGGCTACGCTCCTTCTGCTCCCGGAACACTCTATGGTGTTTATCCTGACTGCGCCCATTGTCCATTTGAAAAAAACTGTAGCAATTGTGACTTTTTCTGTCTTAAATTTTTGGATGAGAAGATGAAATACGAATCATCCCATGAGATTGGAGCGGTTGTCGTAGAAGCTTATCAGGGATCCGGCATTATTGTTCCTCCAAAAGGATGGTTAAAAGCATTGGAGATCTGGGCACATGACCATGGTGCACTTTTTATTCTTGATGAAATCCAAAGCGGCATGGGACGTACCGGCCAGATGTACGCATTTCAAGAAGAAGGACTTAATCCTGACATGCTTCTTTTGGGAAAGGCCCTCGGCAATGGAATTCATGTTGGTGCTGTTCTCACAAAGGAAGCTCCTGAAGAATATTATCGTATGGCTTTATCAGGGGGTGCCGGCGATACTGAACTAACTTACACTGCCGGCTGTGCCGTGTTTGAAGAGTTACTTGAAAATGGCATGCTTGATCATATTAAAGATGTGAGTCATTATATGAAATCTGAATTATTTAAATTGAAAGAAAACTATAAGCAGATTTCCCATGTTGTATGTAATGGATTGGCTGCATACATAGAAATCGAGTCAGACACCTGCTTTCATGCCATTCAATCACATATGAAAGAGCAGGGATTACTGGCCGGTTTTTTAGCAAATCGAAAAATAGTATTCCGTCCTCCATATGCAATTGAAAAGAAACATATTGATCTAATTATACAGACAATAAAAACGGCTATTTCTTCCATATAAATAATAAGGTGACAAAAAGAGATTCCTCCAAAAATTATATTTTGGAATTTTCCTTTCTGTCACCTTTTCTTTTTAATATCATAATATCTTCAGCATCTTTTCATATATTGGTTTGGGCAATGTTTTCTTATATAAACTCTGCATCACCAGAACAATTTCCTTCTCAAGCTCTGTTCCAGACAGATTACGGTACATCATGGAATATTCCACACCAAATAAGAGAATCCTCACATTTGACATACACAAACCACATTTTTCATAAAATCGAATTCTTCTAAGTCGAATTTCTTTTTCCCGATCTGTTTCTGCCCTATCTGGATTCTCTGCCTCCAGGATAACTCCTGTTTTTTCTTTACAGGCATCAAGAATTACTTTCATTGCCGCTGTTCCATATCCTTGATTTCTAAGTTCTGAAAGAACTGCAAAGTAATCAAACAACAGTATTTTCTTCTCTTTTTCTTCCCAGAAATATGCATAAGCAATCATCTGATTTTCATGAAACACTCCATAAGTATAATAATTTCCTTTATCAATTAATGCCTCGATCATATGCAATGGACGAAGTTCATTTTTAGGAAAATCATTTTTCATACAGTATTGATATGTATTTTTTCTTTCTTCTTTATTTAGCAATCTTACAGTTAACCTTACGTTCATTCTGCATTCTCCAAATCTACGCTGCCTCGATGTAAAAGGGCATGAAAAAAGCGGGTGATGGGAATCGAACCCACGTATCCAGCTTGGAAGGCTGGTGTTCTACCATT
>SVDY01000077.1 GCA_015057665.1 Lachnospiraceae bacterium
GACAATCTCTTGAAAAACATGCATATTCATTTAAAAGATCATATTAAAGATACCTAACAGTGCTCCTACTAAAGCCCCAAGATTTACAATCGTATCTAATTCTTTTTTCATAACAGAAAGAACCAGATTCTCAAGGTCTTCCACCGGCATACTGTTAATTTTATCTTCTACAATTCCGGTAATATTAATATGTTTCATCACATTCCCTGCTGCCAGCTCAACCGCATTATGATATACGGCAACAATTTTCTCACGGAACCAGTCTTCCTCTTTCGCCATTTTACCGCAAAGTTCAACAATGGATTCAGATTCCAAAGATGTAATCTGACTTTCTATCTCTGGTTTCATGAGATCCCCTCCGTTCACTTCGATGTATTTTACAAATTCCGCTCCAAAAGGATGTAAGATGGAGGCAACCAATTCATCGGATACGAACAGTGCAAGCATAGTACCATCTGTTTTTTCCTTAATAATTCGGGAACCTTCTCTAGTAATCACTTCTTCTAATTGAAGATTCTGTACAGATGCAAGAACACGGTCTGTCAGATTATGGGCAAGATTTTCTTTTACATTTTCATATTCTTCTTCAGAAAGCGACATTTTCATAAAAAGGCTTCGAAGGTCCGTGGACAGAATTTTCATCATCTTGTCCACTACCACATTCTCAAGTTCAGAGGAAAGAAGTTTTTCTTCAATGTCTTTTTCTGTCAGCAAGGTATTGGAGATGACACCGCCGATGGCTTTTGCCAGCCTGTTTTTTCCTTTGGGAATCGCTCCCGGAGTAAATGGAAGCTTATGTCCCATCACATAAATTTCTTTTCTTGGATAGAAAAGCATTTTGACAGCGATATAGTTCGTACAATATCCGATAATGGCCCCAATGACAGGACCTGAAATTTTTTCTATAAACATAGTTTCTTCTCCTTAACTTTATTTTCTTTTTCCTTTAATTGTCGCAGCATAGGCACTGTTACATAAGCCAAGGACAGCTGACAAAATGAATAACAGTTCAATTCCAAGTGTATGCCAGATCCATCCGCCGAAAAGAGCAATAAAAATTGTAATCACATGATTGATTGACACACCAGTGGAAATGGTCGCCTTTACTTCATCTTGATTATCTGCCAAATCCTGCACATAGACATTGGCTGCCATAGACGCAAGGGAAATAATAGAATCCAGAATGTAATTGACGCAACAAACGAAAAATGCCACCTTCGTCGGGAAGATATGATGAGCAAATCCATAGAAGAAACATACAATCACAAGAATCAGTGTGTCTGTAATCATGACTATTTTATACCCCAGTTTGTCGATAATTCTTCCCACTATCGGTGATGCAAAGAAACAGGCTACAGCTGACACCGCATGAAGCAGACTAATAGTCGCCGCATTTGCGCCGTAGAATAATATCAATACATAGGGACCAAAGGTAAAAAACACCTGCTTTCTCGCTCCATAGAACATTTCCAGCATATAATACTTGGTATATTTTTTGTGGAAATAAAAACGTCTCTTGTTCTCATCGGTCTCACTCTTTCCCGTAATACGGAAAGAAAGCACGGCACTAATTCCGGCAAGAACTGCAGCCATGGTAAAAAATACGGAATAAGGCTGATTCTTTGTAAAAATCGAAAATACAAATACGATAACCAGATATCCAGCCAGTGTACCAATCTGCGTCATAGCCGTCTGTGCGCCTAACGCCGATCCACCGTGGCCCGCTTTCGCATACTGTAAGGATAAGGTGTTCTTCATACCAAGCTGAATATGTTCGCCCAGAGAATACATACAGATTGCCAGAGTGGCCAGTACCTTTGTTGCTGGCAGAACCGCATGCATGGCCATACCAATGAGCATAATGACTGCACCGGCTTTATATAAAGTCTCCGCAGACAGCATGAAAAAGGCCGCCAGAATAAAGACAAGTAAAATCCCTGGAAGTTCACGGAAAAACTCAGTCACGCCCCTGTCCATCTCGCCCATTCCAACGATTTCCGCCAGAAAGTTATCAAGCATTCCCTTATACAATCCATAAGAAAGTCCGGTAATCAAAACAGAAAATAAAAATATTTTAAATTTGGAATCCTCACGGAAGGATTCTTTTATCTGAAGTAACAAATTTCCTTTTTTCATATGTAAGCCTCTTTTCAAAAAAATGTTCTGCAAGTATTCTATCACACTCTCGAAATTTTTCTATACTAAAATTATTCAAGCATGCCTCGACATACTTGGGTGAGGTGCGCGTCGTGTACGCACGACATTTTTCTTATGCGCACCTCTGCCATCCACCGGAGACTCAAAATTTCAGAAGGAATTTGAATTCACTTCTGAAATTGTGAAATAAAGCTTGACTTTAACGTTACGTCAATGATTATCATAGAAATATCAGAAGGAAGTAAATCACCAATCTGGTATATGGCTCCGCAAGGATACACAGGAGGAAATAGACATGGAATACAGCATCAAAGAATTATCAAAACTGGCCGGTGTCAGTACACGGACCCTGCGCTATTATGATCAAATTGATCTATTAAAACCTTCCCGCATTACAGAAGCAGGTTACCGTTATTACGGGAAGAAGGAACTCACTGTTCTACAACAGATTCTCTTCTACCGGGAACGTGGTTTCGAATTAAAAACTATTCAACAAATTATATATGACGATCATTTTGATATGCTGACAGCCATGGAAGAACACCTTCAGGAATTAGAAAAGCAAAAAGCTTCCACGGAAAGCTTAATCCAGACTGTAAAGAATACAATCCGCCACATGAAAGGAGAATATAAAATGAAAGACAAAGAAATGTTCCAGAGTTTAAAAGAAAAAAGACTCCAGGAAAATGAACAGAAATACGGAGCCGAAGCCCGCGAGAAATACGGAAACGAACAGGTTGACGCCTCCAACCGCAGATTGAAAAACCTTTCCGCTGAACAGTGGGATAGATATGTCTTTTTAGAAGAAGACATTCTGAAGCGTCTGGAAAACGGGGTGAAAAATAATATTTCTGCAGACAGTACCGATGCAGAAGAAATTGTGAAGCTTCATAAAGAATGGTTATGTTTCACACTTCCTAATTACGCGCCTCAGGTTCATAGAGGAATTGCTGCGATGTATGTTGCAGATGAACGCTTTACAAAATATTATGACCGTAATATAGAAGGCTGTGCAAAACTATTGAATGAAGCTGTGCAACAGTGGGTATAGCATAGTAAAAAGGTTGTTGCAAAACTAAATTATTAAAAGAAAAGTGCAGTAAGTTTGCCGAAAACTTTAGGTCACAAAGAATTGTGACGATGCGTTTTTCCGGCAAATTGCTGCACATTTCTTAGTCATATGAGTGTTTTACAACAACCTCTTTTATATTTAAATTATTTCTGTTTAAGTAGGTATGCTCCAACACAGGCCAGACCGATTCCAATCATGGTAAAACCAGATGTTACAGGAAGTTCATCTAAAATAGAAAGAACGGTTACTGCAACACCCATTGCCAGAGGAACTGCCTTTAATACAATATCCAGTACATTATCTGCCTTCTTATTTTCAGGAACAGGTACTGACTTGGCATTCATGAGTTCTTCCACCCGTATGTCAAGCACACGACAAAAATTTTTAGCTTGCGCTTGAAGTTTTTTCAAGCGCAGCCGGTTCCTGAC
>SVDY01000038.1 GCA_015057665.1 Lachnospiraceae bacterium
CAGGAGACTTCTGATACCATAAGAGGACCAAACTGAGCACTATATTCTGCTACCGCCCTGTTTCTTGCCTTATTATAATTCTCAAAATATTCTAAAGCTTCCCTGTCATGAGGATGGGTGTCAAGAAACAGTTTTGTATCATCTACAACAAAGGAAACCACATCAATGTAATGACGTAATTTGTTTTTATCATAACCTGCCATAGTTAACACATCCTCCTTCCAAGGAACGGTAAATCCAGTTCTGCAAAGATGGTTCCTTTATGAAATCCTTCATCGGGCTGGTAAATATTCTTCCATTTCTGCACTGGAACATAAGTCATGCCAACCGGCCATTCTCCATTTCCATGCATATGACAACATTCTTTTTTTCTTGCCATCTCCGGCATCTGGCAACATTCTTTTCCCTTCGCCATCTCCGGCATCTGACAGTTTCCCTTCTCTCTTGTCATCTCAGGCATTCGGCATTCTCCTCTGCCATAAGACACCGCCTGTGAATTTCTACATGAATTCATAATTCGAACTCCTTTCACCTTAAAAGGAACAAACAACGCAAGCGATTACGTCCATCCCTTACTTTTATTTGTTTCCTCTTAAAACCATAATATGCCAATAATTTCTTAAGGTTCCCTTAAGACTTTTCAAACCTTGTTGACAAAATGATATTATAATGATATCATTTTGTTATCAAATAGTTTAAGGAGGATTTTTTATGAACGAGATTATATTAAGCAATAAGAAAAATGGTATGTCAATGCTGTTTCTAACCATTGCACTCTACCTTCTAGGTGGTGTAATAACAGTGATTGGCGGTATGATTGTAGCAGACGGCGGTCTCCCTATTCTTTTAATCATCGGAATCATCTGGCTTTTCGTAGGCTGGATTCCATTTTGCGGTCTTAAGGTATTAAAACCACAGGAAGCATTAGTTCTCACTCTGTTTGGTAAGTACATCGGAACATTAAAAGAAGACGGTTTCTATTTCGTGAACCCATTCTGCAGCGCCATTAATCCTGCTGCCAAGACAAAGCTTGGCCAAAGCAGTGATGTCAACGGAGGAAACACAAAGGGGCTCTCTCTTTCCTTAAAAACCGACATTGCCATTCCGGAAGAGACAAGTAAAAAGATTTCTTTAAAAATCATGACTCTTAGTAACAGCCGTCAGAAAATCAACGACTGCCTCGGTAATCCAATCGAAATCAGTGTTGCCGTAATGTGGAGAGTAACAGACACAGCCAAAGCAGTATTTAACGTGGACAATTACAAAGAATTCTTATCTCTCCAGTGCGACAGCGCAGTCCGTAACATCGTAAAAATCTACCCATACGATGTAGCACCAAATGTGGATACAACCGGTGACGGTCTTGCAGATGAAGGCAGTTTACGCGGCTCCAGCGAAATCGTTGCAGCACGAATCCGCGACGAAATCCAGGCACGCGTGGAAGAAGCTGGTCTGGAAATTATAGAAGCCCGCATCACTTATCTTGCTTACGCTCCTGAAATTGCTGCAGTCATGTTGCAAAGACAGCAGGCATCTGCTATTATTGATGCAAGAAAGATGATCGTTGACGGTGCTGTGGGAATGGTTGAGATGGCCTTAGAACGATTAAATGAAAATGAAGTGGTAGAACTGGACGAAGAGCGGAAAGCTGCTATGGTTTCCAACCTCTTAGTAGTCCTTTGCGGCAACCACGATGCCACGCCAATTGTAAATACAGGAAGTTTATACTAATGAAGAAGAAACAGATTCCCTTACGATTATCGGAAAAACTTTATAATGCCATTGCCGCATGGGCAGAAGATGATTTCCGCTCTGTAAACGGACAGATTGAATATCTCTTGACAGAATGTGTCAAACAACGAAAAAAAGACGGGAAATATGTTTCAGAACATTTAGATGAGCCAATCGAGTTAGATATCAAATAAAATACAAAGAAAAAGCTCTAATCCCTATGGATTAGAGCTTTTTTAATGCCGGCGACCGGAATCGAACCGGTACGGGAGGTAAGTCCCGCAGGATTTTAAGTCCTGTGCGTCTGCCAGTTCCGCCACGCCGGCATCTACTATGTAGAATTGAGAACTGGTCTCAGTGGATGGAGAAGGATTCGAACCTTCGAAGTCGTTGACAACAGATTTACAGTCTGCCCCCTTTGGCCGCTCGGGAATCCATCCATGTTTGTCAGGTTTTCACCTGACAAGTATTGATTATACTAGCATCTTTTGAAAATTGCAAGCATTTTTTACACAAAAGATACAATTTATTTTTTTGATTTTAATCCTGTTTCGTGAGTTGCCCCTGCACAGTATTATCGTTCACATATTTTAAGATAATTCCTGATTTAGCAGGCATATTCACGATGACTTTACCATGCTGCACAAGATAAGACGCGGTTTCTTTTGAGTATCCATTCTCATCTGAAATTATGAGCCGTTTCATCCAGACACCGTTTGAAACTCCGATTTCCCATACCGGAAGTTCCAGTTGTTTTGCATCCTCCCCATTATTAAGAGCAACCACAATCTTCTCTTTATCATTAAAACGTCCGTAATAGAGACAATCCTTCTGACCGCCTAAAAATTTGATAGAACCACGCATAAGCGCTTCATGTTCTTTATGAATTTTAATCAGATCCCTATGATACTCTATCAGCTTCTTATCTTCTTTTCCCCAAGGATACGTTCTTCTGTTATCCGGATCTGTCCAGCCTGTTAATCCGGCCTCATCTCCATAATAGATTGTCGGAGCTCCCGGCCATGTCATCTGAACAAGAACAGCTTCGCGCATTACTGCTTTATCGACACCTTTATCTGCAAGTTCCGGACCGACTGTAGCTGTTCTTCCCACCATTCTGTTTGTTCTCGTTAAGAATCTGGAGTGGTCATGGTTGGAAAGCTCATTCATCGCAACCTGAAGAGAACCTGTATGGAAACGGGACATATGATGTGCCATGGCATTGAAAAATGCCTGATGATCACCAATCAGTTCAGGACGGCTGCTGTCACTGTGCTTCTCCATACCAGTTAAGAACCATCCGAGAGGTTCCATAAATGCATCGTAATTCATGACTGTATCCCACTGATCGCCTAACAACCAGTCCCCAGCATCGCCATAATGTTCTGCAAGAATAATGGCATTCGGATTCGCCTCTTTTACAACCTTTCTGAACTGTCTCCAGAATTTATGATTATAATCAAGGGTTTTTCCAAGATCAGCCGCCACGTCAAGGCGCCATCCGTCACAGTTAAATGGAGGGGAAACCCATTTTTTCGCGATGTTCATAATATATTCAACCAGCTTTGGAGATTCCTCGTAAGCAAGCTTAGGAAGGGTATCGTGTCCCCACCATCCATCGTAATCTTCATTATAAGGCCAGCTGCCTTTTTCATAGAAACGGAAGAAAGTATGATATGGACTGTCCTCAGAGATAAAAGCCCCTTTCTTATATCCTTTTCCATGTTCATAAATTCGTTCTCTATCCATCCACTTGCTGAATGAACCGCAGTGATTAAATACGCCATCGATGATGACTTTCATGCCGCGTCTGTGGACTTCTTCTACGAATTTAATAAAAAATTCATTACTTGCTTCCAGATTCTTTTTACTGGTCACTCGGTTAATATAGCGGGTCGCCATAAAATTGGCCTGCTGATTCTCAACAGCCAGAACCCCTTCATCTTCTACAATTACACCAAAATGAGGATCAATGTGATCGTAATCCTGAATATCGTATTTGTGATTGGAAGGTGACACAAAGATTGGATTAAAGTAAAGAACATCTACCCCAAGTTCCTGAAGGTAGTCAAGTTTATCCATAACGCCTTTCAAATCGCCGCCATAAAATTCGCGGACGCCCATGGCCGCTGGATACTTGCCCCAGTCATTGATCTTTTTTACGCACTCTTTGATATAAACATATTCATTGTCCAGTACGTCGTTTGTATAATCACCATTATAGAAGCGTTCTACAAAAATCTGATACATAACTGCACCCTTGGCCCAATCCGGTGTGGAAAATCCAGGCATAATGCGGAAGTTATAAAAATCATCTCTGTTCCAGAGAACACCTTTTTTATTGTAGTAACAGCTGTATCCATCTTTTACAATCTCGAAATAATAATGAATAAAATCGCTACCGATTTTAACCTTACATTCATAGTAATCAAACAAATCATCCTGACTGACACAGCTCATCTCTTCAATAAGACAATCCATATGAAGAATTACCTGATCCACATTATTCTTTCCTGTACGGAAACGGAAGGTAACCATATCACCCGCATCCGGTTCCGCAGGTTTTCTATAATAACATGTCTCGTCGGTAAATAACGCAGCTTCGTTTAATAAAGTTTTTTCCTGGTATACATAAATCATTCTTTTTTCCATCTCTGATAAATGATTCGATATGCCGTTTGCGCTCATTCTTTCTTTTCTCCCCTGTGAAATTCTTCTATTAATTTCAGTTTTTCCACTCGCGTCAATTGCTTTAGGTCATATTCCCTTCTCATTGCATCGGTTTTTGTATCATGCAGTTCATAATAGACAAGCTCGACAGGCAACCGGCTTCTCGTATACCTGGCACCTTTCCCCCGGTTATGCTCCTTCGTTCTTCGCAAAACATCTGTTGTATATCCGGTATACAAGGTTCCATCCCCGCATTTTACCATATATGTATAGTGCATTTTCTTATCTCGCTTCTGACATTTTATACGTAGAATAACATTTCTATTATAACAAATAATATTTGAGATTTCATCATTTTTTTCGGCATTTTTTTCACTTTTCTGACTGTTTTTTCCGAAAAAGAACGAAAAAAACAGTCTATCAAAAGCAGAGGGAAAACACCGGTTTACATAAAAAGAAAACACCAGAAATGAAAAAGGATGAGTATACTGTAGAAAAACCGCCCTGCGAATTTTCTTTTTAATAGTATACTCACTCCATTCTAATTGGTGCTATGGTTCCATATAATCGGCGGGATTTACCGGTTTTCCCTGTAAGGTCATCTTCATGTAGAGATGGCTCCCTTCCAGAGCAAAATAATCTGTCGGCTCCGCAATCCTGCCAATGACGCTTCCCTTTTCGACTAACTCACCCTTTTGATACGGAATACTGTCAAGCTGTCCATAAGTCATCTTGTATCCATTTCCCACATCAAGAGTAATCTGATTTCCATATCGGTCATTTTCTGTCACATTTGATACAGTTCCTTCCAGAACAGCAGTTACTTCCGTTCCTTTTGCCGCCTTAATATACAGAGCCGGATTGCACTGATACTGATCCAGTGTTTCAAAATACACTGTAGTATCCATGCTGTATGGAATAATAATATTTCCGGACACAGGCCATGCAAATTTATCTTTCCCATTGTAACCGGCTGCATCTGCCGTTATTTTCCCCGCATCTTTTTTTTCTTCTGCCGGTTCCGGATTCACTTTATCTTCTGATTGGTTCCCTGCTTCCTTACTTTCATCTTCCGTCGTCTTCTCTTCCGTTTCATTTTTTGCCACCGGACCTGTCACAGGATTTTGTTCTCCTTCCTGAATCTCCTGTCTGGCCAGTTCATTTGTTTTTTGCATGCGCACTCCATAGATAATCGTCACTGCCGCTAGTGCAAACACTCCAACCCCAATGAGTGCAGCATAGATTTTTTGTTCCATACTATTTTCTTTTTTATTAGCATTTTTCATTTCATCACCTCAAAGGCTAGTATTGCCTTTACCGAAAATGTTTATACCCGCTGTGAAAAAAATTATAGTATGCATTCATGCTATCATTTTTCAATTCTGACACCCGGATAATATTTCAATAATATTTCCTTCCAGCCGGCTCCCTCCTCTGCCATCCGTTCTGCTCCATACTGGCTCAGGCCGATTCCATGGCCCTTTCCAAGCACAATCATGCGAAGCATTCCATCCTGCTCTTCCAGAAAAAAATGAGTGGAATTTAATCCAAACAGGCTTTTCCATTCCTCACCGGTGATTTCTTCCGTTCCTACAGCTACTTTTTTTACATAACCGTTTTTTGTTTTTTCCGCAATCTTTAAAGCAGAAAAAATGGTATCCGTTGTATATTCTTTTCCGATTCCTATTCCCTGAAGTTTTGCCAGCAGTTCCCGTCCTGTCCAGAAAGAGAGAGTCATATATTCTTCCGCCTCCACATCCTGACTGCTGTCTACAGCTATCAGATAAGGACGTCCCTGTCCATATATTTCCTCTGCACTGACTGTCGTTCCTGTGCTGACATGGTGATATAAAGCCTCGATATACTCCTCCTCGTATGTCAAAACGTATGGATATGTATGGTTTATGACCCGCTTCAATTTCTTTAAAATCTCCTCTTTTTTCAGACCGCCCAAACTGTTTTCCAGCTTTTCCGGAGAAAGATAGGCAACATTCAGTTCTTTTGCCTTTTTTTCTTTCTCACCAGCTAATTCTCTCAAAAGATTGGTTCTTGCAATAACACATTGGGCTTTTAGGGCCTCTGTGTGTGCATCCAGCCTGATTTGTCCTGCCAGCATATATAAAAGGAACTCCTCCATGTCCACTTTGTTTCCGTTTTCCAGCTCAATCATAATTCCAGAAACCTGGTTTCCTGCTGTTTCATTTGTTCCGGATATGAGCAGCGTTAAAATGCACGGCAGAAGAAGGCTTGTTATCAGCACAAACAGCCTTTCTTTCCATTTTTCTGTCTGCCTCTTTTCATACAACATTTTCCTTCCCTTTCTATCAGCCATAGCCGGCTCCCTGTCCTTCTTTCTTTTCTATTTATTCTATGAAATCCCTCCCTTTCCTATAACAACATTTTATTCCTGTCATGACAAAATTGTATCGGTCAAATCGCCACAATTACCTTTACTCTCTGCCCCTATTTTTGTATACTATTAATAATATTAATTAAATGGATAACTCTGCCCTTTTATAATTAGAATGATTTTCCAGCGGATTTTGGTTCTGGATGACTCAATCAAAAGACAGAGCTTACATTCCGCCGGACTATGTCCAGAAAGGAGTATACATGTACGAAGATTTAATTCAGGCTATGGCGTCTACAGCCAACGAGACAAATCAGAAAGCCCGTATGATTCAGGAATACGTTCCTGGCAAACAGGTTACTCTTGCCCATGTAGTAACAAGACCTCAGGAGAAAGTCTACAAAAAATTAGGTCTTGCTGACCAGTACCATGAAGCAATCGGTATCCTTACCATCACTCCATCTGAAGCATCCATCATCGCTGCTGATATCTGCTCCAAGAGTGCAAACGTAGAACTTGGATTCGTAGACCGTTTCTCCGGATCTGTTATCATTGTTGGAACAATCTCCCATGTGGATGCTGCTTTAAGAAGTGTACTCACTGCATTCGAAAATAAATTAAAATTCACAATCTGTGACGTTACAAAGTCATAAATCCTTACCTCTTCTGCAAGCCTTTCATTGCAGAAACCTGGATTACAGAATCATTTTTCAGACAGGACATATAAGACATGAAGATTATGTTAATTGGCGCTTCCGGAGCCGGAAAGACAACCCTCATTCAGCGGCTTCAAGACAACGAGATTAAATACGATAAAACACAGGCAATCGAATACGTAGGAAACTTTATCGATACTCCTGGAGAATATATGCAGAACCGCTGGTTCTGGGGTCCTCTCACTGTAACAGCCTGCGATGCAGACCTGATTGGTTTTGTTCACGACTCTACAGATGAAGACTGCTGGTTCAATGGCGGCCTGGCATTCAAATTCGACAGACCATGTATCGGTATTGTCACCAAAATCGACCGTCCCGGTGCGAAACCATCCCGTTCCAGAAACTATCTGGAATATGCCGGAATCACGGAGAACAACATATACGAGACAAGTTCCTACGATGGGACCGGTATCGATGCCTTATCCGAAGCTTTTCATCGTATTTTAGACAAATAAGAAACAGGGGGAATCGCTTTGATTACCTTAAGTAAAGAAAACCTAACTGAATATCTGAAAAGCCAGATCAATTTTCTTGATTACAGTAAGCCCCTCATCATCTCCGAAGTTGGTGAGGGTTCTGTGGAAGAAGACGGCGATGGTTTCATCAATTTTGTATTCCGTGTCAGCGATGGAACTTACAACCTGATTATTAAGCAGTGTCGTGAAAACAGCCGCATGGTGGAAGATTTCGTTCTTCCTGTTGACCGGTGTGAACTTGAATATGACACTATGATGATTCGAAAAGCCATCGTTCCTCAGTATGTGCCGGAACTTTATCACATTGACCATGTGAATAAAGTTTTCATTACAGAAGATGTTTCCTACCTTCGCATTATGCGTTTCCAGCTTCTCAAGTCCGTACAGTTTGAGAATTTTGCAAAGCATATCGGAACCTATATGGCACGTACTGCTTTCTATACTTCCGAATATTATCTGGAAACTTCCGATTTCCGCAATCTTTCCATCCGTTTTATGAACGACCGCATGCGTAAGATTATGGACGACGGCATGTTCCTTGTAAGAAGAGAAGGTCATGACCCGGTAGGTATGACACTGGATCCGAATTTTGAACGTTTCGCCAGAAACATTGTATACGATAAAGATGTTATGCTGGAACGATACAAGCTCCGCCACCTTTTTGTGACAAAAGCCGAGTGTCTGATTCACGGCGATTTACATACATCCAATATCTTTTTAGGACAGGATGACATGAAAGTAATCGATATGGAATACACTTTCTGTGGACCAATCGCTTACGACATGGGTTATCTTCTCGGCAACTTTATTGCACAGTTTTCCGCTGCTGCCTTCCGTCCTTTTGACAGCGAAGAAGACCGCAAGGACTATCAGAGTTACATTCTTCGTACCATTCACGATATGTACACTGTATTCTGCGACGAATTTACATGCTGCTGGGACAGAGATGCCAAATCAATCTACAAGAAGATACCTGGTCTTCAGGCTGATTTCAGACATACCACTTTGGCTGAATGCATCGGTTTTGCTGCATCTGCCAATCTGGCAAGATCCGCCGGAGAGATTCCTTATCCGGATTTTGATTCTATTGAGAATTATGTACAAAAGCACAATGCGCTCTGCCTGACTATTATTCTTTCCAAACAGATTCTCCTTCGAAGAGAAGAATACCGTGACATTGACGAAGTGATTTCTGACATGCTTGGTGTAGAACACATTTACAAATCCAACATTACGGAGTGGTAATCTATGTTGATTTTAAGTAAAGATAATATAACTGAATACTTAAAAAGCCAGATTGATTTCCTCGATTATTCCCGCCCTCTTGCCATCTCTGCAGTTGGTGAGGGAAGTGTGGAAGAAGATGGTGACGGTTTCATCAACTTTGTATTCCGTGTAAGTGACGGAAAATACAACCTCATCGTAAAACAGTGCCGTTCCAATACACGAATGATCGAAGGTTTAGAACTTCCAACTGACCGCTGTGAGTTAGAATACGAAACCATGATGATCCGCAAAGCCATTGTTCCGGAATATATTCCTGAGCTTTATCACATCGACCATGTGAACAAAGTATTTATTACAGAAGATGTATCCTATCTTCGCATTATGCGTTTCCAGCTGAACAAGTCCATCCACTTCGAGAAATTTGCTCATCAGATCGGTACTTATATGGCCAGATCCGCATTTTATACATCTGAATACTATTTAGATACGAAGGAATTCAGAAAACTTTCTGTTCGTTTTATGAACACTCAGATGCGTTCCGTTATGGAGACATTTATGTTCCTCTTAAAACGTCACGAAGAAGAGATTACTCTTCCGGAACCAGACCCTGATTTCCTTACCTTTACCAAAAATATTATTTATGACGACGAAGTATTAAGAAGACGTTATCTTCTCCGCCATAACTTTATGACCAAAGGCGAATGTCTCATTCATGGTGACTTGCACACATCTAATATCTTCTTAGGTCAGAATGATATGAAAGTCATCGATATGGAATACACCTTCTGTGCTCCATTCTCCTATGATATGGGATATCTGCTTGGCAACTTTATTGCCCAGTTCTCTTCTGCTGCATTCCGGCCATTCGAGAGTGAACAGGCGAGAAAATCTTACCAGCGTTACATTCTCCGCACGATTCATGATATTTACACGGTATTCTGTGATGAATTTATCAAATGCTGGGATGAAGACTGCAAACCAATCTACAAAGGACAGACCGGACTTCAGGAAGAGTTCAAAAAGACAGTATTACAGGAAGCATTCGGCTATGCCGCTTCTGCCTGTCTTTCCCGTACTGCCGGTGCAGCTCCTTTCCCTGATTTTGACTGTATTGAGAATTATGTTCAGAAACATAACGCTCAATGCCTTGCTTTGATTCTTTGTAAGCAGTTCCTGTACCGCACAGAAGAATACCAGACTATCGATGATGTCATCCGTGACTTTATCGGCATTGAACACATATACAAGTCCAACATTACGGAGTGGTAATCTATGATCATTTTAAATACAGAGAATATAATTGAATATCTTCGCCCACGGCTTCCGGAAGTAATCTTTGATTCTTCTACGAAGGTGCGCCAGATCGGTGATGGCAGCTCTGAAGATGACGGCGACGGCTACTTGAATTATGTATTTAAAGTAAGCACAAGCACATTCTCCTGTATCGTAAAACAGGCTCTTAATCACATGCGTCATAGTGAAAGAGCATTACCTGCCGAGCGAAACAAATTAGAGTACGATATTTTAGAGATTCGAAGCAGAATCTGTCCGGAATATGTTCCAACACCTTATTTTTATGATGCCAAGAATCATATCTTTGCTATGGAAGACTGTTCTCATTTAAAGATTGCCCGTTTCCAGCTGACAAAGAATATTATGTTTGACAATTTCGGTGAGAACTGTGCCAAGTATCTGGCTGCCACTCATTTCTTCACATCTGAATATTTTCTGGAGACGGATGCTTTCCGTGGATTGACTACCCACTTTATGAGTCCGAAGCTTCGTCAGATTATGGAAGATGCCATTTTCGTTACCCTTTTCGGTCATCATGAATTTGATGCTGAATTAGGTGAAGAATTTGTACAGTTTGCCAAAGGATTAGCATACGCACCGGAATTTGAATGCGAGCGTTACAAGCTTCGTCATTCCTTTATCTCCAACGGAGAATGCCTGGTTCATGGCGATCTTCACACTTCCAATATGTTTGCCGGCGATAACGAATTAAAAGTCATCGATATGGAATTTACTTTTACAGGACCATTCAGTTTTGACATGGGATATCTTGCAGGCAATCTGATTGCCCAGTATGCTTCTGCTACCTTCCGTGATTTCCCATCAGAAAATGAACGCACTGCATTTAAGAAGTACATTCTTCACACGCTGCGTACACTTTATACTACTTACGTTACAGAGTTCTGCAGACATTGTGATGAACATTGCAAGGACTTCTATAAAGATGTACCTGGACTTCAGGACGATTTCAAGAAAAAGATTCTTCGCGATTATCCTGGTTTTACAGCGGCAGCCAACTGGTCCAGAGCAAGCGACAGCATGCCATACCCGGATTACGATGTAATCGAAGATATTAAAGAACGGTGCCATGCAGTCACACTGTCCCTTATGATCGACTGGCAGATTATGTTCAACCGCTATAACTATAAGACCATTGATGATTTTATCCGTGATATTTTATATGCAGAGAGAAGATATCTGAAACATATCGGAAGATTATAAAACGTCAGTATATCTGCAATTTATTTACACAAAACTAAGAGGCGTCACAATTTTTTACATTGCAGCGCCTCTTTTATCATGTTATTAATTTTTTATTTGTTCTTATTCTTTTGATGTTCCTATTCTTTTGATTCTCTTTTTTATGTTCTTAGTCTTTTAATGTTTTTCTTTTCATGCAGAAACTTATTCTATACCGTCGTTATATACAAGTTTTCCTTTTCTGACAGTTCCAAGAATACGAATATCTTTAATTGTCTGCGGATTTACTGTCATAGGATCTGCATCTAAGATTACCATATCCGCCTGCATTCCCGGAATCAGTTTTCCTTTATACGAATCTTCCCATGCATTTTTTGCAGCATCACTGGTATACATTCGAACAGCCTCATATGGAGTGGCTGCATTCTCCGGATATGGAGGATTCACAGCCGCATGAATTCCTAACAGCGCATCCATCGGAGTAATATCTGAATCGGATCCTCCTCCTAAGCATAAGCCCGCATCCAGCATATCTCTTAAAGAATATCCTGCCTTTTCTCTCTCTTCTCCTAATCTGGAGCGGTAAATGGATTCCGGACCACCTCGAAGATAGGTAAATGCCGGCTGAGTGGAGATTCTTACATCCATCTTTGCTGCTCTTTCCATATCTTCTTTTGTCTGCCATCCAAAGTGTTCCAGTCGTAATTTCGCTGTTTCTTTTTTGTCAGGATGAAGTTCCAAGGCTCTCTCATAAGCATCAAGAGCTACCGCCGCTGCCTTTTCGCCGATTACATGAAAACTCATTGCCAGATCTCGTACAATACCGTTCTCTACAAAATCATTCACTTCCTCTATGGTAAAATTCAGATAGCCGCAACCATCACCATCACAATAATTATCGTAAAATGCTGCTGTTCTGGAACCGATAGAACCATCTAACAATATGTCGCCGCCAAGAATCCCTATCTGCTCCGCCATAGGTTCATCCGCATCAGGCATAGTGCACCAGAAAATCACCACGTCAATCGGAAAGTCTTTCAGATTCTCAAGGAGAAGGGGAACCGCAGGATCTTCCATTGTAAATCCTTCCTGAGCGTGCACCGTTGTAATACCTTTCTTTAACGCTTCTTCTCCGGCCCAGCGCATAGCTTCTAATGTCTGTTCTTTTGTCCATGGGAAACCATTTCGTGCAACTTTGTTAGCCTTATCCTGAAGACGGCCATTCGGTCTGCCTTCCGCATCCTTACGTACTCCATTCATATCTTCGTCAATTCCCAGCGCGTCAAATGCAGCACGATTGACTACAACATAGTGGCCGCCTCGGTCAGAAAGGAAAACAGGTCTGTCAAATATGTCAAGTTCCTCCATAGTTGGCGGTCTCTTTTCGGACAACAGCCCTTCATCCAGCCTCTTCCCAAAAAGCCACCGTTCCGGTGCCCAGGTTGCTTCCGCTTCTTTTAATCTTTCTATCACCTCAGGAATATCTTTCGCATCATACATATTGATACCCTGTGCATTGTATCCGGTGAGAGAAAGATGAGCATGGCAATCGTGAAATCCAGGAAGCACTGTAGCACCATTTACATCCAGCACTTTTATCTCGGATGTATCTTTTGAATATGCTTTCACTGCATTTAAAATTTCCTCATTGCTGCCTGTTGCTTCAATTTTTCCATCGATAGCCAGAACCGCTTTCCATCGCTTTCTTCCATCCATAGGAATAATATTTCCATTTATTAATGCTATATTTCCCATATACACCTCTTTTTATCTGTGTCCAATATTTATATTCCTTCAGATTTTTCAAGTCCCGCTTACGAGACATAACACGGGAATCATCCCTCGTCTGATATAAATGGAGATGAAGTCTCCTTCATCTCCATTATGGGCTTTATAGATCTAATTATCCATTTTGCATGTCAGTATCCACTTTACATGTCAGATTAAAAACCTTTTAACCATCCGGACGCATGTTTCACAGCATTCTTCCAGCCTGCCATGAGTTTCTTACGTTCTTCTTCGGAAAGTCTTGGTTCAAAACGTTTTTCACACTGCCATTTTTCAGCAACTTCATCCATATCTTTCCAGAATCCTACATTTACACCGGCAAGATATGCGACGCCAAGACATGTTGTCTCTGTAATAACAGGACGTTCTACCGGAACCCCAAGAATATCTGCCTGGAACTGACATAAGAAATCATTCTTAGCACCGCCGCCGTCTGCACGAACTGCAGTCAATTCTACACCGCCATATGCTGCCATAGCTTCAAAGGATTCAGCAACCTGATATGCCATAGCTTCAATCGCAGCACGGCAGAGATGTGCTTTTGTAGTCCCACGTGTAATACCAATAATAGTACCTCTTGCGTATGGATCACTTCCGTTAGGAAGACCGGCAAATGCAGGAACAAAATAAACACCGCCGTTATCTTCTACAGAATTTGCAAGTTCTTCCGCTTCCTTTGCATTGGTACATACGCCTGCCCCATCTCTTAACCACTGAATTGCAGATCCGGATACATTAGCGAAACCTTCTAAAGCATAGTGCTGTTCGCCGATATCATTTGCAGTTTCAAGGAAAAGTCCGGATTCAATCGGAATATCTGCATTTAATTCTGTACCTACATTAAGTACCATGAAAGAACCGGTTCCATATGTATTCTTAACCATACCTGGTTTAATACATGCCTGACCAACTGCAGATGCTGTCTGGTCACCGGAGGATGCTGCAATTGGAACAACATGTCCGAAGAATACTTCAGGATCTGTATCAACAGAAAATCCGCCTGTTACATATGGTGTTGGAAGTATTTCACGAGGAATACCAAATTCTTTTAACATATCATCGCAATAATCAAGAATTGTAATATCTCCCATTAATGTTCCGGCAAGGTTTGTAAAATCTGTTACATGAGCTTTGCCGCCGCTCAGCTTCCAGATTAACCATGTATCAATCCAGCCGTAAAGAATATTGCCTGCTTCGATTCCTGCTTTTACTTCTGCATTGTTAGCCATGATCCACTCAATCTTAGGACCAGTACTGTTCGTTAATGCGGAGCTGCCTGTTTTGCCATAATATTTGTCGCCATATTTTTCATTATAAGCAGAAACTCTGTCCGCTGTTCTCATGTCCTGCCATACGATGGAACGGCATACGGATTTACCGGTATTTTTATCCCATAACACTGTAGTTTCACGCTGGTTTGTAATACCAATCGCTACAAGGTCATCAAAGCTCAAATTACCTTCTTCCACACACTGTTTAATCATTGCCATTGTCACATCAAAAATCTCGTCTGCATCATGTTCAACCCATCCTGGTTCCGGGAAGTACTGAGTGAACTCTGAATATGCGTTAGAAAGAATGTTAGAATCATGATCAAATGCAATCGCTCTGATTCCTGTTGTACCCGCATCAATACCAATAATATACTTTGACATATTTGTGCCTCCTTTAAATGTTCTACAGTCCTCTCTAACATCACGACCTGAGAGAATCTGTTTATTATTTAGATGATTCTATTATATTAGAATTTGCAGAATTGAACAAGGTATATTCTTGTTTTGCAAGTGTTTTTTGTATATATTGTCTTATTTGACAGATAATTAATGTGGTACATTTTAATTTCTTAGGATTTCGGAGGAATTTTCTATGGTATCAAAAAGAAGCGGTTTCCACCGCTTCTTATCTCTAATATAATCCCATTTCTTCATCATATATAATATGTCCTGATTCAAAAATCTGGCCATCTATTGTAAATTTAAAATAATCTGCTTCGTATGCCTTTAAAAATGTATTCACAATACTTCCCATTATTACATATTCACCTGATGACCCACAGGAATTCAATGTTGTTCCCAGACTTTCATTAAAATCAACCAAAAGATAGACATTGTCATTTTCTGTTTTTTTCTCGAACTGATTGATTTTGATTCCATCCTGTACAACTTGAGCCTTAATCAGCTCATTTAAAAGAAGTGTTTCATTTAACTCTTCTAATTCAACTTCTGTTTCAACAAAGCCATCCACGTTGTCATTCGGCGTATATATTGTTACAACAAATTTCTTTGCCTCTTCTGTCTGCTGCTCTTCTTTCTCTGTTGTCTCTTCTGTATCATCGTTCATGTTTTCTTCCGTGTCTTCTTCGGTTTTATCTTCCATATCTTCCTTTTCTGTAGTTTCCCCCGTATGAACTACTTCATCCTGAGTTGTCTCTTCTGTTCTATTCAGAAGATTACATCCGGCAAAAGAAGAAAGAATCACTACAAGTATTAACATTGTTACCACAATTCGCTTCATAATTAATCCCTTCCTTTCTTAAAATATACCGTGAATATACTATAAAATAAACACAAATACAAGACAGCTCACAAAACTGTAAGAAATCGTAAGAAAAAAAGTGGCATTCTGATGCAGCATGCACATCTTGCATGGTAATGTTTTTTTATTACATAGGATTCCGAAGGAGTTTCCTAGGCAATAAAAAAGAGACACTGAAAAGTGTCTCTCAACAGCGCTACCAGGATTCGAACCTGGAGATGCCGGAATCAGAATCCGGTGCCTTACCGTTTGGCGATAGCGCTATATTTATGAAAAATAAATGCCCCTCACTTTTGTGAAAGGCGAATACACCTACCAGCATACAGTATATACTCTGTCAAGATTACCAACATCTTTTCAGGGAAACTAGATGGTGAACGTGAGTTGTTCACCTGGACTTTCAAGAACATCTCTGTTCTGTCGAAAAGTTCCACCTCGGAAGCTCCGCTTCCTCGCTGTGTTTGCTGCGCAAACTCGATCCAGTCTACATATCCGTCTCAGATGACTCTTCCGAGTCCTCCTCGCCGTCTCTGTATCCTGTCCGGAACTTTTCTCCGCCTTTGGACAAGCTCTCGACCGATTAGTAACAGTCAGCTCCACACATTGCTGTGC
>SVDY01000078.1 GCA_015057665.1 Lachnospiraceae bacterium
GTTTAGCTCAGCTGGATAGAGCGTTTGGCTACGGACCAAAAGGTCGGGGGTTCGAATCCTCTAACCCACATAATACTATAGCGCTATCGCCAAACGGTAAGGCACCGGATTCTGATTCCGGCATCTCCAGGTTCGAATCCTGGTAGCGCTGTTTAAGGGACACAGTTTAGTGTCTCTTTTTTTGTGTCAGCAATACTTTCATCAATTCAGTGTCAGTTTTTGTCCGGCGATTTGAAATAGGAAACTGACAAATCATCAGTCTTTGTTTCACTATAGGATGCAGTGATAGAAAGTTCAGAACAACTTATCGTTTCTGCTATTGTTTCTTAGAAAGAATTGTGCTAAAATATATCATAATGGAAAAGAATCATCGGATGATTTGCGTGAAGAAAAGTGAGGGTAATATCATGATGGAGCAGAGAATTATTTATAATCCTGGTAAAGCCGTTCTCGAGATGTTTTACCGTAAGATGTCAAAGACAACAAGAGAGGAATTAGAAGCCTCAGCAAAATATTTTAATGCCATTGGTCTTGTACAGACAACAGTAGCCGGCGTTCTCTATTATGCAGACCTGGCTTCTAAGAGCAGTAAAGTATTCCCTGTAGAGATTGCAGGAAGCTGCCCACAGCATATTACAACATTGGCATTATTCGGAGACACATCCGCAGTAGAAACAGCCATGAGAGCAATTGCCAGTGATGTAGCAAGAAAATAAGCCTAATAACGAATGGCTTTGCAACAGCTAATCCTTTGCAAAGCCATTTTTATGCCCTTTTAGATAGGGAGAACGGGAGAACTAATATGTATCATTTGAATCATAAAGTCAGATATAGTGAAATTTCAGCAGATGGATATGTTGATATTGCACAGGTAGTGAATTATCTGCAGGACTGCAGTACTTTTGAATCATTTAGTGTTGGGGATACGATAGAACATCAAAAGGAAAGCCGTTATGCATGGATGCTGGCAGCCTGGCAGCTAGAAGTGGAACGATTTCCAAAGATGTATGAGGATATTGTGATATCAAGCTGGCATTACGGCCATAAAGGGATTCTTGCCAATCGAAATTTTGATATCTGCGATTCTGAAGGACAGAGAATCGTTTCTGCAAACTCTATCTGGTTCTATTTTGATCTGGATAAGATGATTCCGGTTCGCATTCAGGATGAATTTGTTTCCATGTATGGTCATCATGAAAAACTTGAGATGGATTATAAACCACGTAAAGTTATGTCGCCAAAAGAAAAAGGAAGAGAAGAAGAGCCATTTAAAATTCGTAAATCTGATTTAGATACGAACGGTCATGTGAACAATGCAAAATACATTGCCATGGCATTAGAATATATAGAAGAACCACAGAAGATTACATCTATGCGTGTGGATTACCGTAAGGCAGCATTTTATGGAGACTGTATAGTTCCTTTTGTTTATGAAGAAAATAATAAAACAATAGTTGAACTGAAGAATCCAGAAGATGAGATTTTTGTAGTGGTTGAGTTCGAGAAAAAAGAAAAATAGATTTTTTATGATAGAATAAGACGAAAAGCAAAATAAATAGTAAAAAAATTTGAAAAGAAAGAGGAAGATATGATTCAGTTAGGAAAAATACAGACACTTTTTATTGTTAAAAAAGTGGAATTTGGTGTATATTTGAATGATCAAAAAGGCGTGACAGAAGGAAGCATCCTTCTTCCAATTAAACAGGTGCCAAGAGGGTCCAGCCGTCTTGGTGATGCAATCGAAGTATTTGTCTATAGAGATTCTATGGACCGAATGATTGCAACGGTAAACCGTCCATTTATCACCATGGGTGAGATTGCCATGCTGGAAGTTGCAGATGTGACTAAGATTGGTGCATTTATGAATTGGGGACTTGAGAAAGACCTGTTTTTACCTTACAAAGAACAGACTACAAGAGTGCAGAAAGGAAAGAGTTATCTTGTACGTCTCTATGTAGATAAAAGTGACCGTCTCTGTGCAACCATGAAATTATATGGTCATTTAAGCACAAACAGTCCATACAAAAAAGACGACAAAGTAACAGGAACTATTTATGAGATTTCCAAAAACTTTGGTGCTTTTGTGGCTGTTGATGACAAATACGATGCTCTTATCAAACAGCAGCAGCTGTTCTCTAAAGTATCTGTAGGTGAGAAGATTGAAGCAAGGGTAGCCAATGTTCAGGAGAATGGAAAGCTTGATTTAAATCTTCGTAAAAAAGCATACAAACAGATGGATGAGGACAGCCAGCTTATTTTAGATGCACTGGAAGAAAATGGAGGCGTATTACAGCTTCATGATAAGAGTGATCCGGTAGACATCAAACAGGAACTTGGAATGAGCAAAAATGGTTTCAAGAGAGCGGTAGGAAGACTTTTAAAAGAAGGCAAAATCCAATTAGGTGATGAAGAAATCTTATTAAAATAATAATTGCCTTTTTAAATAATTATGTTAGAATATAGCTTGAGTCTGCTTAGAGAGGGCAGACAAGAGTGTTGTAAAGATAGTCAAACTGAAAAGCAATGCCAAAGCATAGATTCAGTCATTTTTGGAAGGAGGAGTTCTGTCGTTGGATTCGATAGGCTATTATAACAGGTACGCGGCTACATATTTTGAGAGTACAGTAAATGTAGATTTAAGTGAGAACAGAGCCAGATTTGAAAGGGTACTGCCGGAGGGTGGTTCTATTTTGGATTTGGGATGTGGATCTGGCCGTGATTCCCTGGCATTTTTAGAAGATGGTTATGAAGTGACACCGCTGGATGGTTCACCGGAGATGTGTGCTCTTGCTGAGATTCACACGGATCTGGAAGTGCTCAATATGACATTTGAGGAACTGGATTTTGATGAAGTATTTGATGGTATTTGGGCTTGTGCATCCCTGCTCCATGTACCGGGAGAAGACATGCCCGGCATTTTAAAGAAAGTCGGACTTGCACTGAAACCGGAAGGATACCTTTATATCTCTGTAAAAGAAGGAGATTTTGAGGGAGAGCGCGGCGAGAGATACTATGTAGACTATACAAAACGACGACTGACAGATATGCTTGAAGACACCGGAATTTTTAAAGTCAAAGAAGTGTGGAAAACACAGGGATTAAAGGAAGTTTCCGGTGATACAAGATGGCTTAATATCATTGCGAAGAAGATAGAAGAATAAACAAAGAATAATATAATAATTAGAAAAGAGGATGTTGATCAACATTCCTGTGAATAAGATAAGTGCAGCATTTGGATGTAAAACCTATGGTCACATGGCTTTGTGAAAGGAGGCTTTTATCGAAATCCTGCACTTATTTTTGTGGAGGCACCGAGCCGATACTATTAAAACTGTTCCATTTCCTGTAGAAGACGTGCAATTGGGAGACCAACCACGTTGTTGTAATCGCCATCAATTTTTCTGACAAATGCAGCAGCTTCACACTGGATGCCGTATGCGCCGGCCTTGTCCATACAGTTGCCGGAGGCAATGTAAGCATGAATCTTCTCATCGGTGAGAGGATAGAAGTAGACATCCGTTTTTTCATAAAAGGTTTTTTTCTGGCAGATGCCATTTTCATATTTTATTAAAGTAACACCGGTGTAGACCTGATGGATGTTACCGCTTAA
>SVDY01000039.1 GCA_015057665.1 Lachnospiraceae bacterium
GCTCAGTCGGTAGAGCACTTGACTTTTAATCAAGTTGTCCGGGGTTCGAATCCCCGATGTCTCATTGCTCATCTGAGTATTCAGATGAGCTTTTTTCTTTTCTGCGGACAAAGAAAAGTCAATACAGGCGGATGTGGTGGAACTGGCAGACACGCCAGATTTAGGTTCTGGTGGGCGACCGTGGGGGTTCGAGTCCCTTCATCCGCATAGAGAAAGCCTTTGATGTTCAAGGGCTTTTTTTATTCTATAGGAAACTTCATTTCCATAGAACAAAAAATGCTCCGCAAGGATCGCATTGCGGCGGAGTGGAAATATGGATGCCATGCAGAATTTTAAAAGTAAAAAATAACTATTAAATACAAAAAATGGAAAAGTAATTCATTGACGAATGGATTAGAAAATGATACTATCATTTTAATTAATAATGAAAGAACACAAATATTTCAAGGAGACAAGAATAATATGAAACAAACTCTCATGGATGCAGCACACCAGCTTGTGCTTGAATTAAGTGAAATCACCGGCATCGACCTTAATTCTATAAAAAAAGAAGACGAAACAGTTCTTGCTCTTTTTCAGAGCGGAACAGAGGTGAACAAAAACACGGGACTTTCCATGATTCCCATGTTTGAGAGCAGCTTCGCAAGAAGAGTGCTGGCTGTGGTACAGCCGGAATCCTATGAGGACGTAAGGAAGATCCGTGCTTTTATCAATGACGGCGGAGCCTGGGCTTTTACTACTCTTGACATGCTTGAGAGAGGACTGATTACTTTAAAGTCTGTTCTTGCAGACCAGACAGATATTCAGGAATTTGCCGAAGAGATGGGCATCTGTGCGGAAGACCTGAAGAGTACGGTAGAAGACCGTCATGTGATGAGCAGGGAAGTGGCTGAACGTTTCGCTGATATTACATGGAAACTTGCCTTTTTTAAGATTCACTGTGAAGAATTATACTACATTACTTATAAGGAAAGAATGGCAGAATTTTATTTCTAAGCCGGAACAGAATTTGACCAGAACGCAATTCGTCTGGATCAGAATTCGTCATTTTTAGCGAAAGAGGATAAACAGCATGATAAAGAATATTATTTTTGACATGGGCCAGGTTTTGATTCACTGGCGCCCATATATGTTTACAAGCGGTTATGGATTAAGCGAAGAAGAGGAACAGCTTTTAATAAAAGAGGTGTTTACTAATATGGAATGGCCTCAGCTTGACAGAGGCACCATCTCCGATGAGGATGCCATTGCATCTGTGAATAAACGTCTTCCGGAGAGATTTCATCCAATCGTAGCGGATATCATTTCCGGCTGGTGGAAACGTCCGCTGGTACCTATGGAAGGAATGGAATCAGTTGTAAAAGAATTGAAAGAGAATGGTTATGGTATTTATCTTCTTTCCAATGCATCTCTCTGGCTTCGCCAGTATTTCCACCGTATTCCGGGTTCTCAGTATTTTGACGGGCACATTGTTTCAGCGGAACATAAGCTGTTAAAACCTCAGCATGAGATTTATGAAACTCTGTTTGAACGATATCAGCTGGTGCCGGAAGAGTGTTTCTTTATCGATGATTCTCCATATAATATTGAAGGAGCTTATATGTGCGGCATGCCGGGTGCTGTATTCCACGGGGATGTGGAAGAGCTGCGCTATAATCTGCAAAATGCAGGGATTAAACTCCTGTAAGATATCAGAAGGTACTTCGGAGATTGGGATCGGTATCGAATAAAAGATAAGAGATAGAGATAAGAGGGGTATGAATCTGAAAATTGCAGTATTTTTACTGATGAGTGCAGCTGGGGGCTATATGGTTCCCGGCTGTTCTCAGAAACTAATTGAATACAAATGTATGAAGCGGCAGAAAGAGGTACCGGAAGAGTCCCGGTATCTTTCTTTGTATAAAGGCGCGTGCGCTATTTTTTCTATGCTGGGGCTTGGCGCCTGCGCTTGTATGGATTCATCCTGGCCTGCGCTCATTCTGGTGGCGGCAATCTGGATGACCGGTCTTGTTGTTTTTTTGGTGGATCTGCAGATTCGAATGATTGCAAATGAAACAGTAATTGTTCTTTTCGTTTTTGGCCTTTGTTTTCGAATTCTTACAGGAGGAATTCATAGTCTTCCCAATAGCATACTAACGGCACTGGGTGTTCTTGTGATATGGATGATTGCCGGATTCCTGCTTGGTTCTCATCAATTTGGAGCAGGAGATGTAAAATTGTGTGTTGTAATAGGTTTCCTGTTTGGGTATCCGGATGTGATTTTTCCTATGTTCGTTATGACAGCCACACTTTTTGTTTTTTGCCTGTATAGTTTAATTCTACATCGAATGACACGAAAGAGTATATTTCCTATGGGCCCCTTTGTTATCATCGGAATGCTTGCAGGTTTTCCTTATTTGTTGTATAGAATGATGTAATCATAGGGATGAGTCCAATTCCGCATGTGAAATGTGATTAGGGATCCATTCGGTATTTGATATATTTTTCATGCATATCAAAATTTCTCAAAAAGATATAATTGTCAGAAAAATATAAAAAATACGCACAAATAATTAGATTCAAATAAAAATATTTAAAAATAATCTAAAAATATACTTGACACATTCGTAATATAGTGTTAATATAAGTACATACAAAACAACCAAACAACTTAAGAAAATGGAGGGTCAGACCAATGAAGACAGCAGAGAACCATTTTCAATATGAGTGTGGTAAGGCTTAGTCCCCGGCAGAAAGACCTGTTATACGATGTGTAAGAGAAGAATCCCTGATAGATGAGAGAGGGAATAACATGACAGGCAGACATCCAATTAAGTCCTCATATTGAACAATTACCACTTAACATTTATAATAAATCTTCGATTCATTTATTATAGATGCTTTATATAGATGATGTTAAACTTTCGGTGAAGGTAATTCATTTCGGGGATTATAATTCGGACAAACAGATATATGTAAGAGAAACATATAATAATAAGAAGATATCGTGATCAGATTGAATCATTATAATGAGTGAACAGGAAGTCGTACACAGTACGAAGCATTATGAGGAACGAAGATTTAATCGGAATTGTAATCAGTAAGTTAGAGATACGAAGCAGGTATCATAATTATAATGTGACGAATGATACACGAAGAATAGGAAGAAAGAATTGAATATGGATGAATATTAACCAGCCGTTATATCGAAGAGAAAGGTATAACGGCTGTTATTTTTTTGTTCTATAGGGAACTTCGTTTCCATAGAACAAAAAATGCTCCGCAAGGATCGCACTGAATTTACGGCATGATTACCATGTTGACAGGGCCCGAAATTCCGTAAAAATCCCGTAAAATGGGCGTTTTTCTGATGCAGTCAAAATGCAACTATGATGCGGTGGAAAAAATTGACAATAATATTAACCAAGAAATAGATGTAAAAAAATGGAATGAGATTTTGCTGTGACGTGATTTTGCACAAAAGTAGAGAGAACAAAGCCGATAGCCTTAGTTAAAAATGCATAACACCCATTTTTTTACAATGCATTTTTAACAAAATATTTAAAAATATTAAAAAAGTATTAACAAAAAATTTCGTTTGTGTTATACTCCGTTTCGAATGGAGGTCATTACAAAAATGAAAAATTTATTCAGAAACACAATGTTAGTAGTTATGTTAGTTTGTGCTATTTTTACTTTAGATGTATTTGCTGCTGAAACAGTGAATGCAGAGAACTATATTGATCCACAGGGAAGACAGCTTGCGCTCTATCATAATGCACTGACAATGAGAAAGGGTGCCGGCACAATCTTAAAAGCTAACATCCACTCAAACAAACCAAATGCAACTGGCGATGTAATCTGGTCTACAGAAGACGAGAATGTAGTAACGATTTCTAAAGACGGAAGATTAGTAGCCGTAAACGAAGGACAAACAACTGTAACAGCCACATTAGCGGGCACACCAATTACAAAAGAATGTAAGATCACTGTTGTCGGTAATCCTGTGATTGCCATCTCCGAAGAAAATATGATTGTTGAAACAGGAGATGTAGTAACACTGCAGGCTGAAATGACAAAAAGTGAAATGGACAATAAAACATATATCATTAGCTGGAGAAGTACAAATGAGAAGGTTGCCACAGTAGATGGAGAAGGCAATGTAACAATCGTTGGTGCAGGTACAGCAACAATCTGGGCAACTGTAAATGGAACAGATGCAGGTGCAAGCTGCAAAATTACTTCTCTTCAGAGAGGAAAAGCACTTACTTACGGTTCTTCCGGGGACAAGAAAGTAACAACCTCTTCCTTAAAAGCAGGATCCCCGGAAAATGCAATCGCAACAGATAATGCAGGAAATCAATACAGAAGAGGTGCAAAGATCGGTGATTTCGTAATCACAGGATACTGTACAAAATGTAATTCCTGCGGACCACGTACAACATCTTCCGGTAAAACAGCAACAGAAGGTGTTACAGTAGCAGTAAAGAAAAATCAGATTCCAATTGGAACAAAGATCATCATTGGTGATCACGTATATATCGCACAGGACGTTCACGGCAATCACCGTTACTCCAAAGTTATCGACGTATTCTTTGGTGTAAGACATGGTTCTGAACCTTTCTTAAGGAATGTACCTGTTTATTATGCAAAATAAAAAGAATGGAAATGGAACTGACCGCCGGTCGGTTCCATTTTTTTCTTGTACATAGGAAATGATTGTGCTATAGTATAGTGTGACATAATTTTAGAGGAGGAAACAGCAATGGAAAATGAAGCAGTTGTTTCAAAGAATTTTATTGAACAGTTTATCGATGAAGATTTAGCTGAAGGCAAATATACAGAAGTCGTGACTAGATTTCCACCGGAACCGAACGGGTATCTCCATATTGGACATGCCAAATCTATCTTATTAAACTATGGTCTTGCTAAGAAATACGGCGGAAGATTTAACCTCCGTTTTGATGATACAAACCCTACAAAAGAAAAGACAGAATTCGTAGAGTCCATTATCGCAGACGTGAAGTGGCTTGGCGCAGATTTTGAGGACAGATTATTCTTTGCTTCCGATTATTTCGGAGAAATGTATGAAGGTGCTGTGAAGCTGATCAAGAAAGGCAAAGCTTTCGTATGTGATCTGACAGCAGAAGAGATGCGTACTTACAGAGGAACTCTTACAGAACCGGGTAAGAACAGTCCATACAGAGACCGTTCCATTGAAGAGAACCTTGATTTGTTCGAAAGAATGAAGAATGGTGAATTTCCTGACGGATCCAAAGTTCTCCGTGCGAAGATTGACATGGCTTCTCCTAACATGAACATGAGAGACCCTGTTATTTACCGTGTTGCAAGAATGACACATCACAATACAGGTGATAAGTGGTGCATTTATCCAATGTACGACTTTGCTCATCCAATCGAAGACGCCATTGAAGGCATTTCCCATTCTATCTGTACATTAGAGTTTGAAGACCACCGTCCTCTCTATGACTGGGTTGTAAGAGAATTAGAGTACGAAATGCCTCCTCGTCAGATCGAATTTGCAAAGATGTATTTAACAAGCGTTATCACAGGAAAACGTTACATTAAGAGATTAGTTGATCAGGGCATCGTAGACGGATGGGATGATCCACGTCTTGTTACTTTAAGTGCTCTTAGAAGAAGAGGTTTCACACCGGAATCCATCAAGATGTTTATGGAGATGGTTGGTGTTGCCAAAGCCAACAGCTCTGTTGACTATGCAATGCTTGAGTACTGTATCCGTGAAGACTTAAAACTTAAGAAAGCACGTATGATGGCAGTTCTTGATCCTGTTAAGGTCATCATCACAAACTACGAAGAGGGCAAGGTAGAATACCTGGATGCGCCTAACAACCTTGAGAATGAAGAACTTGGCAGCCGCCAGATTCCATTCTGCCGCGAACTCTATATTGACAGAGAGGACTTCATGATCGATCCTCCTAAGAAATATTTCCGTATGTTCCCAGGCAACGAAGTACGCCTTATGAATGCATACTTTGTAAAATGCAACGACTACAAAGTAGACGAGAACGGCAAGGTAACAGAGATTTACTGTACTTATGATCCTGAGACAAAGAGCGGAAGCGGTTTCACAGGCCGTAAGGTAAAAGGTACAATCCACTGGGTTGCAGCACCATATGCGAAGAAAGCAGAGATCAGACTCTATGAAAACATCGTAGACGAAGAGAAGGGTGTATACAACGAAGACGGCAGCCTTAACTTAAATCCAAATTCTCTTACAGTATTAAAAGACTGTTATGTAGAACCTGCATTAGCAGAAGCAAAACCAGGCGACAGCTTCCAGTTTGTAAGACAGGGCTTCTTCTGTGTAGACACTAAAGACTCTACTCCAGAGAACATTGTATACAACAGAATTGTATCTCTTAAGAGTTCTTTCAAACCAAATAAATAATATATTGAATTTCGGGCCCGGCTTTTCATGCCGGGCTTTGTTTTTTTGTCAAAAAGAATCGTGAAAAAAGATTTGACAAATACTAGGAAAATGATTAAACTATGAACTAGTTGATAGTTTATCAGCACTCGGGCGGTGAGAGTGCTAATTCCTTTCGGAGAAGCCTGCATAAGGAGCCAAATGACAAAGAAGGCAGACAGGGTGCTGATGAATAATAGAAGAAATGATTGAGAAAAAGATAATAAGACATTTACATGGAGGTAATCGATATGACATTAAGACCAATCGCAGACAGAGTTGTATTAAAGCGCTGTGAAGCTGAGACAACAACAAAATCCGGTATCGTTCTTGCAGCATCTGCTCAGGAGAAGAAGGAAGAGATGGAAGTTATCGCTGTAGGTCCTGGCAAGAAGGACGTAGTGATGGAAGTATCTGTAGGCCAGAAAGTAATCTGTGGCAAATACAAAGGCACAACTGTAAAAGACGGTGACGTAGAATACGTAATCGTTGATATGGAAGATATCGTAGCAATTGTAGAATAATCAGACTGACAGGAGGCATTTTAATTATGGCAAAAGAAATCAAACATGGCACAGAAGCCAGAAAAGCATTAGAAGCAGGCGTGAATCAGCTTGCCAATACAGTTAGAGTTACACTTGGACCAAAAGGAAGAAACGTTGTTTTAGATAAAACATATGGCACACCCCTTATCACAAATGACGGTGTAACAATTGCAAAAGAAATCGAATTAGAAGATCCATTTGAAAACATGGGTGCTCAGATTGTAAAAGAAGTAGCAACAAAGACAAATGATGTGGCAGGTGACGGTACAACAACAGCAACTGTTCTCGCACAGGCAATGATCAATGCAGGAATGAAGAACCTTGCAGCAGGTGCAAATCCTATCATCCTTCGTAAAGGCATGAAGAAAGCAACTGATTGTGCGGTAACTGCAATCAGCGGCATGAGCTCTATCGTAGGCGGCAAAGAACAGATCGCGAAAGTTGCAGCGATTTCCGCTGGTGACGAAGAAGTTGGTGCATTAGTTGCTGACGCTATGGATAAAGTATCCAAAGACGGCGTTATCACAATCGAAGAATCCAAAACAATGATCACAGAACTTGACCTTGTTGATGGTATGCAGTTCGACAGAGGATACATCTCTGCATATATGTGTACAGATATGGAGAAGATGGTTTGCGAGATGGCAGATCCATATATCCTTATTACAGATAAGAAGATTTCCAATATTCAGGATATTCTTCCATTATTAGAACAGGTTGTTCAAAGCGGCGCAAGATTACTCATCATCGCGGAAGACATCGAAGGAGAAGCTTTAACAACACTTATTGTAAATAAACTCCGCGGTACATTCCAGGTGGCAGGTGTAAAGGCTCCTGGTTACGGTGACAGAAGAAAAGAAATGTTAAAAGATATCGCTATCTTAACAGGCGGTGTTGTTATCTCCGATGAACTTGGATATGACTTAAAGGAAGCTGACTTAAGCATGCTTGGCCGTGCCAAATCCGTTCGTATCGAGAAAGAAAACACAGTTATCGTTGACGGTCTTGGCCAGACAGCAGACATCGAAGCAAGAATCGGTCAGATTAAAATGCAGCTAGAAGCTACAACATCTGAATTCGACAGAGAAAAATTACAGGAAAGACTTGCTAAGTTAGCAGGAGGTGTAGCTGTAATCCGTGTAGGTGCGGCAACAGAGACAGAGATGAAAGAAGCAAAACTCCGTCTGGAAGATGCTCTTGCAGCAACAAAAGCAGCTGTAGAAGAAGGTATCGTATCCGGTGGCGGCAGTGCATATATCCATGCATCCAAAGAAGTTGCCAAATTAGTATCTACTTTAGATGGCGATGAAAAGACAGGTGCTGAGATTATCTTAAGAGCATTAGAAGCTCCATTATTCCATATCGCAGTCAATGCCGGATTAGAAGGCGCTGTTATCATCAACAAGGTAAGAGAAAATGAACCGGGTGTTGGTTTTGATGCCCTCTCCGAACAGTATGTGAATATGATTGAAGCAGGTATCATCGACCCTACTAAGGTTACAAGAAGTGCACTTCAGAATGCAACAAGTGTAGCTTCCACACTTCTTACAACAGAATCTGTTGTTGCTGATATTAAGACAAATGAGCCAAATCCTGCAATGCAGGGCGGCATGGGAATGATGTAAGAAATCCGCTTAAAAATAAGATAGAGTTATAAGCAAAAACGGTGTGTTGCAAAACACTAAGAAAATACTAAAATAAGAAATGTGCAGCAGTTTTGTCTGAAAACCATATGGTCGCTATGGATTGTGACCTAAGGTTTAGGGTAGATTTGCTGCATATTTCTTTTGTATCATCTCTTTTGCTTTTGTATTTCAGAAGGAGTCTCTGAAAGGAATTTAATAAAATAAAGTGATAAAGAGTGAAAAACTATTTGCAAAGCTATTCATTTGGTGTATAATCATTTCACAAAAGAGGATAACTTCCGTTTGAGGTATCAAACGGTTTTCATAAGTTAGACACAAAGCCGGCATGGCGAATATGCAGGAGGATATCATGTATAAGATTGTAAGTAAAGAGACACTCAACAATGCAGTTGAGCTCATGGAGATTCATGCTCCTTATGTTGCCAGAAAATGCGAACCGGGCCAGTTCATCATCATCCGTGTGGATGAAGACGGAGAGAGAGTTCCGCTGACAATCGCAGACTATGACAGAGAGAAAGAGACAGTAACAATCATTTATCAGGTGGTTGGTTACTCAACAGGATTATTAAGCAAGAAACAGGCAGGCGACTACGTACAGGATTTCGTAGGACCTTTAGGAGTACCTGCAGCCCTTCACAAAACAGATAAAAAGGTAATCGGTATCGCCGGCGGCGTTGGTGCGGCACCTTTATATCCACAGCTTCGTAAACTTGCCCAGATGGGTGTAAAAGTTGATGTAATCATCGGCGGAAGAAGTGCAGAATTTGTCATCATGGAAGAAAAATTCCGTGAATTCTGCGATAACGTATACATTGCTACAAACGACGGAAGCAAAGGAACAGAAGGCTTCGTAACAGACGTATTAAAAGACCTTTTAGCAAAAGGGGAAGAATACGCAGAAGCAATCGCAATCGGACCATTAATCATGATGAAGAGTGTGGTTGATGTAACAAAACCGATCGGTCTTCCTACCATGGTATCTTTAAACCCTATCATGATCGACGGAACAGGCATGTGCGGCGGCTGCCGTGTTACTGTTGGCGGCCAGACCAAATTCGCCTGTGTTGACGGACCGGATTTTGACGGTTTCTTAGTTGACTTTGACGAATGTATGAGACGTCAGGGAATGTACAAAGAAGAAGAACACGCATGCAGAATCGGAAGGGGTAAATAATCATGGCAAATATGAGTCTTAAAAAAGTTCCAATGCCGGAACAGGCACCGGACGTGAGAAATAAAAACTTCAAAGAAGTAGCACTCGGCTATACAGCAGAGATGGCTATGGAAGAAGCAGGCAGATGTTTAAATTGTAAGCATAAACCTTGTGTACAGGGCTGTCCTGTTAATGTTCCAATTCCTGAATTTATTGCTAAAGTTGCAGAAGGCGATTTCGAAGCAGCTTATGAGATCATTACAAGCGAGAATGCGCTCCCAGCCATCTGCGGCCGTGTATGCCCACAGGAAAACCAGTGTGAAGGCAAATGTGTCCGCGGCATCAAGGGCGAACCTGTCGGTATCGGCCGTATGGAACGTTTTGTTGCTGACTGGCATATGGCAAACGCAGCGGAAAAAGCCATTAATATTGAAAAGAACGGCAAGAAGGTAGCTGTAGTAGGCTGCGGCCCTGCAGGTATCACATGTGCAGGCGAGCTTATCAAGAAAGGTTACGATGTAACTGTATTTGAAGCCCTCCATAAACCGGGCGGAGTATTAGTATATGGTATCCCTGAATTCCGTCTTCCAAAAGCATTAGTAGCAAAAGAAATCGAAAGCGTGGAAAAACTGGGTGTTAAGATCGAGACGAACGTAATCGTAGGCCGTTCCGTAACAATCGACGAACTGATGGAAGACGGCTATGAAGCAGTATTCGTAGGAAGCGGCGCAGGTCTCCCAAGATTCTTAAATATTCCTGGTGAGAACTTACTCGGCGTATATTCTGCGAACGAATTCTTAACACGTGTTAACTTAATGAAAGGTTACGATTTCCCTAACGCACCAACACCTGTAAAAGTTGGAAAAAACGTAGCAGTAGTAGGTGCAGGAAACGTAGCGATGGATGCTGCAAGAACAGCAAAACGTCTCGGCGCAGAGAATGTGTACATCGTATATAGAAGAAGTGAAGAAGAAGCTCCTGCAAGATTAGAAGAACTTCATCACGCAAAAGAAGAAGGGATCATCTTCAAATTCTTAAACAATCCTGCAGCAGTCCTCGGTAACGATGCAGGATGGGTAACAGGTATGGAAGTTGTGAAACAGGAATTAGGCGAACCGGATGCATCCGGCAGACGTTCTCCGGTACCTGTAGCAGGTTCTAACTATGTGATCGATGTTGACACAGTGATCATCGCGATCGGCCAGAGCCCTAACCCATTAATCCGTCAGACAACACCTGGTCTTGAAACACAGAGATGGGGCGGAATCATTGTGGAAGAAGAAACAATGGAAACAAGCAAACCATGCGTATATGCAGGCGGCGACACTGTAACAGGTGCAGCGACTGTAATCCTCGCTATGGGTGCAGGTAAGAAAGCGGCAGCAGCCATCGATGCCAAATTATCTGCGAAATAATTGAATCATTTGTTGTTGCAAAACAACACTAAGCATAGGAAATGTGCAGCAAGCTGCAGGAAAACCGCGTTGTAACCATGCATTGCGATTGAAGGTTTTTTGCGAACTTGCTGCACATTTCTTTTGCAATCTCCCTTTTGATCTGCATCGTAAGAAAACCATGTGTAAAAAAAGAAAATCGTGCTATTTTTCAAAAAAAATTGAACTGGTAAAAAGTTCAAAAAAATACTATCATAAATGCAATAAAGTAATTATCAGGGAGGATTTTCTCATGCATAACTGTGGATATTGCCAGGGCGGCGAATTATTAGCAGCATTCGGAATTAAAATTTGTGATTTAGAAGTAAGCCAGCTTATTCTTTTTAAAGAACAGAGCCATCCGGGCAGATGTATCGTAGCTTACAAAGATCACGTGAGTGAAATCGTAAACATCTCCGATGAAGAAAGAGATCTTTTCTTCAAAGATGTAAACAGAGCAGCAAAAGCAATTCATGCTGCTTTCCAGCCAAAGAAAGTGAACTATGGTGCATATGGTGACACAGGATGCCATCTTCATTTCCACCTTGTTCCTAAATACGAAGGCGAATTCGAATACGGCGGCGTATTTGAAATGAATCCAGGCAGAGTATATCTCACAGACGAAGAGTATGATGAGATGATTGCTAAGATTAAAGCGAACCTTTAATATAAAAAATACTAACCTTAAATGGGCAAAAAGAAACGGTCACACTGATCCATGCCAGTCAGTGCGGCTGTTTTTCTTTTTATAAAAAAGAACATATGTTTGACAAAGATAAAAACTAGTGATAGAATGTAAAAAAACAGAACATGAGTTCTTTTTTTGAAAAGGGTTTTACGAGAGGGATGAGGCGGTTGAAGCAGCTGATGCAGTCTTATATGAATAAGGATGCGAATTATATTGATAATTTTCAGAATGACAGTATACAGAATAAACTTGAGATATTATCGGCGGCAGCCAGGTATGATGTGGCATGCACTTCTTCAGGGTCAAGCCGCAGAGGGAAGAAAGGAATGACGGGGAATACGCATATCAGTGGAATCTGTCACAGTTTTTCAAGCGACGGCAGGTGTATTTCTCTTTTAAAAATTCTTCTTTCCAATGACTGCATTTACGACTGTGTCTATTGTCAGAACAGACGAAGTAATGATATCAGGCGGGCTTCTTTTACGCCGGAAGAAGTCTGCAGGCTGACCATGGGTTTTTATAGAAGGAATTATATAGAAGGTCTGTTTTTAAGTTCTGCGGTGATTGTCAATCCGGATTATACGATGGAACTGCTTTATCAGGTTGTTAGAAAGTTGAGGGAAGAATACCGGTTTAACGGTTATATTCATGTGAAAGCCATTCCCGGAGCATCCAATGATCTGATTCAGAAAGTAGGATTTCTTGTGGACCGAATGAGTGCTAATCTGGAGCTTCCCACAGCGGAAGGACTGCGTAATCTTGCTCCGTCTAAGAGCAGGGCGGCGATTCTACGTCCTATGAGACAGATTCAGGAAGGGATTGTGCAGAATAAGCATGAGCTTGCTATATACAGACACGTTCCGTCTTTTGTTCCGGCAGGACAGAGTACTCAGATGATTATTGGGGCGACCCCTGATTCAGATTATGAAATCATGCAGGTTTCACAGGCTTTGTATGACAAATTTGCATTAAAGAGAGTGTTTTATTCTGCCTACGTGGCAGTGAATGAGGATAAGAAGCTGCCAGCTTTGGGAATGCAGACACCGCTTCTTAGGGAACACCGGTTGTATCAGGCAGACTGGCTGTTGCGTTTTTATGGGTTTCGTGCAGATGAACTTTTATCAGAGAAGACTCCGAATTTTAATGTTCTTTTTGATCCGAAGTGTAATTGGGCATTGAATCATCTGGAAGAATTTCCGGTTGAGATTAACAAAGCACCTTATTATACTCTGCTTCGTGTACCGGGAATTGGAACTGTATCGGCGAGAAGAATTGTACAGGCGAGGAAGTTTCAGAACCTTGATTTTGATGATTTGCGCAAGCTGGGTGTTGTTTTAAAAAGGGCAGTGTATTTTATTCTTTGTTCCGGCCGGCGGATGTATCCTTTTTCTATGCCTCTTTCTATGAATGAAGATTATATATGCAGGAATCTTTTGGATGGCGGCGAGAGACTTCCGGATTACATTCGGGAAGCTGGAATGAATTACAGACAAATGAGTTTGTTTGACGATGTTCAGATGGAACTGCCTGTTCCGGAAGATGAGAGGAAGATGAATCTGTTAGGACAGATTTGAGCAGGATATATGTGATAAAGATATATGTGATAAGGATATGTGTGATAAAGATATATGTGATAAGGATATGTGTGATAAAGATATGTATGATAAAAAGAATGAATAGGTAAACCAGTTATAATAGGGGGCATAGCAGAGTGGAAGAAAAGAGAATAAGGGTATATTTGTGTGAAGATAGTCTGGAAGGAATTCTGTCCGCTGTTCATGCCGCATATCACAGCAGGTATGGACATCATTTTATCCGGATCCAGGAAGGCAGTTATGTAGAACAGGATTTGTTCAGTGATTACATTCAGGTGGTAACAGATTATGCCAAAGCAGATTCTGTTGCAAGATCTGTCAGGCAGAAGATATCTTTGCAGGCATGGGAGAGTATCATGAAGGCTTCCCTTCATTATCGAAGCGGTAAAGGCCAAGACATTTACCGGTTCCTGAATTATGGATATCAGATGGGAGGCAACGTGATCAATTTTATAGGAGAGGAACATATACAGAGAGTGATGTTCGATCGTAAAACCGTGACGAGGGAATTTGAACGGATGATGGGATTTACAAGATTTGCGGAATTGAGAGATGGGAGTTTGTTTGCCAGAATCGGACCGAAGTGCAATCTGGTTCCACTTCTGGCGGGGCATTTCGCTGACCGGTTTCCGGAGGAACGCTGGACAATTTATGATGAGAACCGTCGTCTTCTGGCGTATCATATCCCAAATATGGGATGGAATCTGATGCGGGGAGATTTGTCCAAGTACCTGCCAGATGAAGCTTTTTCGGAAGAACAGGAGAATATGGAGCAGTATTGGAAGACATTTTTTGAGACCATTGCAATAGAAGCCAGGAAGAATCCGCGTCATCAACAGCAGATGTTGCCAAAATATTATCGCAAATACTTTTCAAAATCGGGAGACAAATCCTTTGATTAGTGTTATAATTTCAATAAGAATTATCTTATTTGAATGTGGATATTTTCGGAGGAGGTAACGGTTTGAAGATAGAGTTTGTGAGTGGTATTCATTTTAGCCCTACAGGCAACACAGCAAAAGTTGTGAATGCAATCGGCAGAAAGATTGCCGGTGATTATTATAAAGAAGTTGATATGGCAGTGCCGGGCAACAGAGGAAGCGCAAGAAGTTTTACTTCCAACGAATTGTTGATTGTGGGAGTACCTGTTTACCGCGGCCGCATTCCGGAAGTGATGGCGGAAGAGATTAGGAATTGGAGAGGGAATAAAACTCCGGCAGTTATTCTTGTTACCTATGGTAACCGCGTAGTGGAAGATGCCCTTCTGGAATTGAAGGATTTATTAATTGGACAGGGTTTTGTGCCGTTTGGTGCAGGTATATTCTCCGGACAGCATTCCTTTAATAAGGAGATTGGTTATAACAGACCGGACAAGAAAGATTTAATCGTTGCAGAGAATTTCGCTGATGAGATTGTAGACAAGTTAAAAGAATTAGATGTGAACAGGGTTGGTTTGGTTGTTGCGGGAGACCGTCCATATAAAAAGGTTCCTCCTATGAGCCAGATGCCATTCCTTCCGGTTACAGATATGCGATGTATCTATTGTATGATTTGCGCTAACTATTGTCCGATGGAGGCAATCAGTTTCTCCAATCCAAAAGCTGTCGATGCAGAGAAGTGCGTGCGTTGTACGAAATGCATTAAGGTTTGTCCTGTTCAGGCGAAAGCTATGACGCCGGATGCCTTTGATGCACTCGTAAAAAGAATCAGCACACCGGATGTAATGGGAAGAAAGGAACCTTGGTTCTTTGTTTAAACATGGAATCAAGGAGTGTGAGGTTATAGATGTGTGATTATAGAAGCGGAACGGTTACAGCCGTTCCGCTTTTTATACCCAGAGTTAGAGTTTGGTGTTTAGGGACAGCAACTCTTGGCAGAATATTATGTTTTAGATTGAAGCTGATATTTTCGTTTTGTCGCCAATCCTCCACGGATATGCCGTTCTGATTTGTTAAAATCAAGAATTCGATTTACATCTTCAGATAATCCTGAGTTGATATGTGGAAGCCGTTCACGAAGATCCTTATGTACTGTGGATTTTGAGATGCCAAATTTTTTGGCTGTTTCTCTGACTGTGGAATTATGACCGATAGTATATTTGGCAATGGAGAGAATCCTTTCTTCGATATAGGGTTTCATGTGTAATCTCCGATTGATTTTTTACAATCTATGCTTGTTACGGTCGTCTTATGAATCGGGAAAGAGAATGAAAGGAGAAAGTATATGATAAAAACAAATGTTATGAGAATCCTGGAAAAAGAAAAGATTGATTTTGAAAGTTTTGAATATCCACATGGCAAAGAGGCGGTAGATGGTGTCACAGTAGCCAGATTATTATCTCAGGATCCCAAAACTGTGTTTAAAACTTTGGTAACTACAGATGGTAAAAAAGACTACTACGTTTTTGTTATTCCGGTGGAAAGGGAACTGGATTTAAAGAAGGCGGCGAAATCTGTTGGAGTAAAGTCTCTTGAGATGATTCCTGTGAAAGAGATTCAGAAAGTGACAGGTTATGTTCGAGGCGGATGTTCGCCAGTGGGGATGAAGAAAGTTTATGAGACCAGGTTTCATGAAAGTGCATCTGAATGCGAAGCAATCTCTGTTTCAGCAGGAAAGATAGGTTATCAGGTAAGGCTTTCTCCAAATGTGCTTGCCACTCTTGTTGGAGCCGGATTTTCGAATCTATGCAAAGATTAAAATGTTTCAATTATTTGTTGACAAGAGATATAAACTGTGTTAAATTAGTCAACGTTGCTGCTACGGGCAAGAGAGAGCCGGCAGAGCGGCAAGAAAACAAAATGAAAAAACTGTGTGGCAATAAATAAA